>JADFPD010000093.1 GCA_022562475.1 Chloroflexota bacterium
TCGCCGGGCGCCCGCCCGCGGTTTTCACCCAGGACTATCATCTGGCATTATTGCCCCGCCTGCTCCGCGAGGCGGACCCGGACATCATCACGGGCCAGTTCTGGCATATCCCGTGGCCCACCTATGAGATATTCCGCATCTGTCCCTGGGGAGACCAACTCTTGGACGGCCTTCTTGGCAACGATCTCCTTGGTTTTCACATCGGAGACCATTGCGACAACTTCATGGAAGCTGCATCCCGGGTGCTGGGGTCCCGAGTCCACGACGAGTACAACTTGGTCTATCAAAGGGACGAACCGACCCTGGTCAGGCCGTTCCCCATCAGCGTCGATTTCGAGCAGATTTCCCAAGAGTCTCAGAGCGCCGAAGTGACCGCCGAAGTCGAAAGATTGACCGAGGAGATGGAATTGGGGGATAAGATCGTCGGCCTCGGCATCGACCGTATCGACTACACCAAGGGCATCCCCCACCGGATCCGGGCCTTCGGAAGGTTTCTGGAGAAGTACCCGGATTATATCGGAAAGGTTGTGTTCATCCAGGCCGGGGTGATGAGCCGGACCAATATCAACGCATACCAACTCCTTTCGGACCAGGTAGACGAAGAACTGGACAAGGTCAACAGCCGCTTCGGGACCGACAATTGGCGGCCGATCTTGTACCTGCCCAACGACCTGCCCTCGGTTACGCTGGCGGCGCTGCGGCGGATCGCCAACTTCTGCGTGGTCAGTTCTCTTCACGACGGAATGAACCTGGTGGCCAAGGAGTACGTGGCCAGCAGGTTCGACGAAGACGGAGTTTTGGTCCTGAGTCCTTTCACCGGGGCCGCCAGCGAGTTGACCGATTCCGTGATCGTCAACCCCTACGCCACCGAGGAGTTCGCCGACGCCATCTGCGAGGCGGTGGAGATGCCCTACGAGCTGCGCCACCAACGGATGGTGCGGATGCGCAGCGTGGTTGAAGAGAATAACATCTACATGTGGGCCGCCCGCCTATTTGTCGACCTGATGCAGGGCACCCGCCGTTCCCGTCGCCCCATCCGCACCTTCTAGCCCCACCCTTCGTAGCCTTTTTCGATGCCCCATCTACTTAACGTCTGGCCCGCCGTTAGCCGCCGATTGGCAAGCGCGCCTCGGGTCTTGTTGCTGTTCGACTACGACGGAACGCTGACGCCAATCGTCGCCCGGCCCGAGATCGCGACTTTGCCTGAGGAAACGCGCCGGTCGCTCACAGCACTAGCCGGGATGGACCGGTTTGTCGTGGGTGTCGTCAGCGGCCGAGGTCTGGCCGATCTGGAGGCCCTCGTGGCGGTCCCAGGCCTGGTCTACGCGGGCAACCATGGCCTGGAGATAAGCGGCAGAGGGATGGAATTCGTGCACCCGGAGGCCCCGGCCTTTGAGGCTTCCCTGGCGGAGGTCGCCAAATCTTTGGAGCGGGAATTGGCGGAGGTCCCCGGCATAGTGGTGGACAACAAGCGGCTGACACTCACTGTCCATTTCAGAGGAGCCCCCGATCGCTACGCCGCCCAGGTGGATGGCACGGTCGCGGCCACCGCCGCTCCCTATGTGGACGCAGGAAAGATGAAGATTACCAGAGGCAAGAAGGTGGTGGAGGTCAGGCCCAACCTGGACTGGGGAAAGGGCAAGGCCATCGAGAAGATTCGGGAAGATTGCGGCGGTAGCCCTTTGCCGGTCTTCTTCGGAGACGACCAGACCGATGAGGACGGATTCGTGGTAGTGCAGGACGCCGGCGGACTGGCGGTATATGTCGGCCTGACCCGGCAGCCTACGAAGGCGCTACACCAGTTGGAATCGCCGGCGGAGGTTGGCCTGGTCTTGGATTTGTTGGCCCGTCTGGACCAGCCTTGACGGTGCGCTAGGGCAGTCCGTTCCGTTCCACCTGGTTCAGCTTGTCCAAGCGCCGCTGGAACCGGGGTTCGGGAAGGAAGCGGGCTTTCAAAAAAGCCTCCAACACAACCTTGGTCAACTCGATACCGATGACCCGGCCGCCGATGCAAATCACGTTCATGTCGTCGTGTTCCACGCCCTGACGGGCCGAAAATGTGTCGTGACACAGGCAGGCACGGATGCCTTTCACCTTGTTGGCCGTGATGCAGGCGCCGACGCCGCTGCCGCAGATGACGATGCCCCTTTCCGCCTCGCTTGAGCAAAGGGACCTGGCCACGGCGACGGCAAAATCGGGGTAATCGTCGTTAGGGTCCAATACGTGAGCGCCGATGTCATTGACCTGGTGTCCTTCCGACTCCAGCCACCTGACTATCTCGCCTTTCAATTCGAAACCGGCGTGGTCCGCGCCAACCGCCACTTTCATCGAGTTACTCCATCCGGACAGTTAACCAAGCATACCCATTGTGCCTATCGCGCGCAAGGCCGCCGAGGGGATTTCGTGCCTGGATTTATTAAGGGCCGCCCATGGGGTCTAGCCCAACCGGATGAGATAGAAGGTAACCCGGAGTATTCAGGCCCCACGGCCAAAATCAATTCCAATCATGCTTGGCTTATGCTAGAATGCCCTCGCTTCAGATTGGCCCGTTGGCCCAACTTTTGGACTGAAAGCAGCCGGCCGTCTCGTCTCTCTGAGGCGTTACATAGCCCGCGTTTTTAATTAGAATCAAGATGGCGTGCTGATGATCAAAGCGGTCTCATTTGACTTCTATAACACCTTGGTCCGTTTCTGGCCTCCCTTGGAGGAGATACAGCAAGCCGCCTGCCACGAACTGGGTCTGACCGTTCGGGAACACGACATCACCCGCGGCTACGCCGTGGCCGACGTGCTCTTCAACCGGGAGAATGAAGACCGCCCTATCTCGGAACGGTCCGAGGAGGACCGTCTTGAATTCTTCGGACGTTACGAGCAGCTGATACTGGAAACCGCCGGGATCCCGGTATCCCTGGACCTGGCCCAGAGGGTCTGGAAGATGGCCATGTCGGTCCCTAAAGACTTCATCCCCTTTAACGATGCCGTGCCCGCATTGGTCCAACTCAGAGAGGCGGGCTACAAGGTAGGGGTGATCACCAACCTGCGCCGCGACCTGGACGAGCTTTGCGAGAAGATTGGTTTGGCGCCCTACCTTGATTTCATGGTCGGCTCGGAAGAAGTGGGGAAGGAAAAACCACATCCCCCCATCTTCATGGCCGCCCTGAACCGAGTCAACGCCGCGCCCGAAGAAGTCGTCCACGTTGGTGACCAGGTCCGTTCCGATGTCATGGGCGCCCAGGGCGTGGGGATGCGGGCGGTTCTGATCAACCGGAGCGGGTATGGCCTAGATGGCGTGGACTGCCCAACGATCTCCAGCCTGTCAGAGCTGGGCGAAGTCCTTGAAGAGATGAATCAAGCTTAAGGCCATCGCCTGGGTCCCGTTTATCTGTGGTGGCATTCCACCGGTTGATGATACCCTGTAGGATATTCAATCCATGCGGCCGGCGTTGCGCCGTGCCCGGCAGGAGAGGCCAGATGTCCGGAGAAGTCCAGACCACCAAGCAGGACAACGAAACGGTTCGTATCGCGGTTTGGTACGACTATATTTGACCCTGGTGCTACGTCGGCCTGGAGCGGGTCGACAAGTTGGCCAACGAGTACGATATTGCCGTTGAGGGCCGGGCCTATCTATTGCGGCCCGACACGCCCAAAGAGGGCGCCGACCGGCCCCCGCGTCCCGGCGAGACCGCCGACGAATTGTCCGAGCCCCTGCGGGGTCAAGCCAAAGACGCAGGCCTGATCATGAAGCCGCCGGGCCGGACTCCCAACACGCTATACGCCTTGGAGGCCACGGAGTACGCTCAGCAGCACGGCAAGTTCATGGAATTCCATCACGCCGCCTACAAGGCTTTCTGGGAAGACCGGCAGGACTTGGGCAAGCTTGAGGTCCTGCACAAGGTGGCCCACGAGGTGGGACTGGACGGCGACGAGATGGTGAAGAGCCTGGAGGAGAAGACCTACGCTGAGACCGTCATGAGCCAGTACCAAGAGGCTCTTAAGTACGGGATCAGCGGTATCCCGACCTTCTTGGTGGGAAACCTGATCTTCACCGGCGCCCAGCCTTACAACATCTTCAAGTCAGCCATGGAGCGCTTCCTGAACCAGGGAGCCCCGCCGGCTTCCGAGTAACAACCGGTTCCTGTCCGGTTTCGACGAAGACGTCAAAAAAGGCCCGCCAGCGGCGGGCCTTTTTGTTTTCAGGTTTTGGCCTTCGCTCAGTCGTCGGCCGGCGCCGGGGCTAATGAAGGTCCTCCCTGGAGCGATGGCGCGTCATCGCCATCGTCAGTTGGAAGGCCATAGTTGACCGCGTAGAGTCGGGCGTAATACCCACCCTTCTTGGCCAGCAGCTCATCGTGGGTGCCCTGCTCAACCAACCGGCCTTGGTCCAACACCACAATGTTGTCCGCGTTCCGCACCGTGGAGAGCCGGTGGGCAATGACTATGGAAGTCCGGCCGCTCAACACCTTCTTCAAAGCCTGCTGAATCAGCACTTCGGTATGGGTGTCGATGTTGGCGGTCGCCTCGTCCAAGATGATTACCCTTGGGTTGCCAACCACCGCCCGGGCGAAGCTAACCAGTTGGCGCTGGCCCACGCTCAGGTTAATGCCCCGTTCGGCCAACACCGTATCGTAGCCCTGATCAAGGGCCATGATGAATTCATGAGCTCCAACGTTCTTGGCGGCGGCCACCAGGTCGTCTTGGGTTAAGCCTTCGTGGTTGTAACGGATGTTGTCGGCCACCGTGCCCGAGAAAAGGTACGGCTCTTGGAGCACCATGCTCATCTGGCTGACCAGAGAATGCCGGGTAACGTCACGGATGTCGTGGCCGTCAACGGTGATGCGGCCGCTAGTGACGTCGGCGAACCGGTGCATCAGAGTGACCATCGTGCTCTTGCCGGCGCCGGTGGAGCCGACCAAGGCTACGTTCTGTCCGGGCTTGATGTGCAGGTTGATTTCCTTCAACACATCAACGCCGGTGACGTATTGGAAGTTCACATCTTCGAACTTTATCTCGCCTTGAATCTCGGACAGCACCAGGGCGTCGGGTTTGTCCACCACCTCGGGCTTCAGGTCCAAGACCTCAAAGATACGGACTCCGGCGGCCATGGCCCGCTGCAGTTGGCTGTACTGCATGGTCAGGTGGCGCACCGGCTCGAAGAACCGCTGTATCCAGAGGGCAAAGGCCACCAGGACCGCCCAATCAAGGCTCCCGCCTTTGACCATGATGCCGCCCACCAAGATAACCCCGAAGCCCATGCCGATGCCCATCAGGACTTCGACCATGGGCTGGAGCCCGCCCGAATACCGGCTGGCTTCAAGGTTGGCGTTCAGGTGCTCCGAGTTCAGATCGTCGAAGTGCTTCATGTTGGCTTCCTGGCGGTTGAAGCTCTCTACGACGCGGACCCCGGTGATGTTCTGGTTGTATTCCCCGTTGACCATGGCGATGGCCCGGCGGATGCGCATGAAGGAGTGCCGCGCGAATTTCTGCCAATATCCCAGTATGAAGAACAGGACCGGCAGGATGCTCATGCTGATCAGGGCCAACCGCCAGTCGACGATCATCATGATGGTGATGATACCCACCAGACTTAGGATGTCGGATAGGCTCTGGACGATCAACTCAAAGGTCTCTTGAAGCTGCAGAACGTCGCTCTGACTCCGGGACATGATCCGGCCCACCGGAGTTCGGTGGAAGAAAGAGGGTGACAATTCCTGCAGGTGGTTGAACATGCCGGTCCGCAATGAATAGAGGATTCCCTGGCCGACCTTTGGCATGTAGACGAACTGAACGTAGTTCGAACCGAAATGAATGAGCGTGACTCCCATGAAGATGATGCCTACGACGTGGAGCCGCCAGACCTCTCCGGCGTTCACGGCCCACTTAATACCGATCATCATCAGTAGAGGGACGGTCACGTTGCCCACGGTATAAACCAGTACCGCGGCCAGGGCGATCAAGGCATCCCGCTTGTAGGGCAAGATGTAGGTCATCAGCCGCATGACGACTTTGTGGTCGTATGCCGATCCGACGATAGCATCGTCGGTCAAGTTGTCCATGTTGGCGGTGTTCATCCCATGGGCGCCGATGCCCCGCATGTTGCCCAACATGCCGCCGAATCCGCCGCCCGGTCCTGCTGCTCTCATCAGTCGTCGTCTCCTGTCTGGGCGGCGAGCCGCGCTTTCCCGCCGCCATCGGCCTGAACGCCGTTATCCGCAGGCAGCGACACGTCCAACAATAACTCTTCTTGAGGCCGCAGTTGGAGGTTGTAGATGTCCTGGTAAATGCCCTTTACCGCCAGGAGTTCATCGTGGGTCCCCTGCTCCGCGATCTGCCCGTCTTTCAGGACCACGATCAGGTCGGCTTCCCGCACAGTGCTCAGCCGGTGGGCGATAACAAACGTGGTGCGGTTCTTCATCACGTTTACCATGGCCCGGTGAATCATTCGTTCGGTCTCGACATCCACGCTGGATGTGGAGTCGTCCAAGATTAGAACGGGCGGATCGATCAAGATGCTGCGAGCGATGGACAGCCGTTGCCGCTGGCCTCCGGAAAGGGTGGCGCCGCGCTCTCCCACCCAGGTCTCGTAGCCGTCGGGCAGGGAATCGATGTGGTCGTGGAGCTGGGCCACCTTGGCGGCGCGAATCACATCTTCACGGGTGGCGTCTTTCACGCCGTAGGCGATATTGTCGTGGATCGTGGCGCTGAAAAGGAAAACGTCTTGCTGGACGATCCCAACATTGTGGCGCAGGGATTCCAAGGTGAAATCCCGAATGTCTTGGCCGTCTATCGTTATGCGTCCCGAGGTAACCTCGTAGAAGCGGGGGAGCAGGTTGACGATGGTGCTCTTACCGCTGCCGGGAGCGCCTAAGATGGCGGTGATCTGGTCCGGTTTGGCTGAGATGCTTACATGTTGCAGCGCCGGCATCCGCGACTCGTAGGCGAAAGATATGTCCTCGAATTCCACACGTCCTTGGGGCCTTTCGAGGACCCGCGCATCTGGCTTTTCTACAACCGGAGACTCGGCGTCCAGTACATCGAAGATCCGGCCTCCCGACGAGATCGCCCTGGAGAATGAGTTGATGATGAACGACGTCATGCGGATGGGGAATGTCAATTGGTTCAGGTAGAGAATGAATTTGGTCAGGCCGCCGGCGGTCAGGTCTCCCCGGATAACCTCCCAACCCCCGTACCAGATGATCAGACCCAGGCTGGCGGTGAAAAAGAAGGTCATCCAGGCGCTGTTGGTTCCCTGAAGCCGCTCGGACTGGAAATACTCTTCCCGCAGCTCTAAGGCTTTCTTGTCGAATTTTTTCTTCTCGAACTCTTCAGAGGCGAAGGCCTTCACCACGTGGATGCCCACCAGATTTTCCTGGAGGATGGTAACCGCCTCCCCCATCCGCTGTTGGACCCGCAGCCACATGGCTCGAAGCCTTCCCATGACCATGGTGGTGCGAATGACGATGAATGGCACGAATACCAGGCTGATCAGTGTGAGCTCCCAGTTTATGAAGCTCAGTATCGCCACCAAGGCCAACATGCGGACCACCACTTCCAGGGCACGGACCAGACCCATGTTGACGAACCGCCTGATGGCCTCGACGTCCGCCGTGGCCTTGGACATCAGGTCGCCGGTGTGTTCCTTGTCGTGGTAGGCGAAACTCAGGTGTTGTAGTTTGTCGTAGAAGCGGTTGCGGATGTCGTAAGACACTTTCTGGGACAGTGAATCAGTAGCGTAGGTGCGGGCGAAATCCAAAAAGCCCCGCAAAAGGCTGGCGCCAAGTAGAGCCAGGGCGATGTAGGTAAGTGTGCCGGTGTCAACCGTTTTCCCGGTAACGCCGTCTCCGTCGACGGCGACCAAGAGGTCGATGGCTTCGCCAAACAATTGGGGTATCAGCAGGGATACGCCGATGGCGGCAAGGAAGGTCAGATAGGCCAAGATTAGGCGGGTGCGGAACTGCCACGCAATCTTGGTGATTCGGACGAGGATTTGCATCTAATTGTATATGCCTAGTCCACCTACCGCAAAAGAGAATCACGTTGCGGCCGTCGAAAAATCGGCGCGCCGTTACTTAAGGCTGATTGCGGAACGGGAAATTGAGCCGCCTGACAGGTGATTCCACCCAACCGGCGGCCCACCAATAATAAACCCTAACAGACAGCTAGTTCAAGCTGAATAGCAGTAACGTAGAATTTGTTGTGGAGCGTCAGCCTGACCTAATAAGGGCCTCCACCAATTCCGGTGGAGGCCCCTGGCCACAGACTAAACGTTACCGCGTGCCTAGGAGTCAACAATCAGGACCGGCACCGAAACCGGCACCGACGAAGGGAAGCGGCATGACCGCTCGTCGCAAGCTTGGTATCGCAGGACCCCGTTCAAGGTCCTTTCACCAGGCTTAGCCGAATCTCCCGCGTGTAGATGGACCACGACCTCGAACGACCCCTCGTAGGTGTTCAACTCGCCAGGCATGCCCTCGATAACATACGGCACTCCTGGCGGGTAGACGGGAATCGTGGCGCGCACACCACCTTTCGACCTCAGTTGAAGCCGAAGCGGAATTAAAAAATCATCGCTGGCGGGATTGGCTTGAATGTGGAATCCATCCGCTACTGTCACCGAGACCCGAGCCTGCGCTTTCCCCCCTGGAGCAAGGCTCACCGATTCTGGCGAAAGCACGGTAACCAGACCATCCGAGGGAGCGCCGGATGCCATCCTCAGACTTCCGAAAGCAGCCCGTCCAAACAGGCGGTCAATGCAATCAATTCCGCGTCAAAGTTCACCGAATCCAACAGTGAATAGAACCTGACGATCCCTTCCCGGTCGATCACCATGTTGGAGCCGATGGGCACCTGCTCTCTGGGGAGGAACGGCGCCACGCCTTCCGGCGCATAGAGCGCGGCAACTTTCCCATCCAGATCTAGAAGGATAGGGAGCGTGAAACCCAATGACTTGCCCCACCGGTTGGCCTTGGTTTTCGATTCCATGACATTAATGACCAGTGCCTGTACCCCCCGTTCCCGATAGTTTTGGTGTAGCGCCTCTAAATGTGGAGCCTCCACATTACAAAAGGGTCACCAAGTTGTTCCGAAATGGATGACCACGAACTGACCCCTTAGTTCGTCGAGGGACATCGAATTTCCTTTTGGGTCGCTCAGCTCAAACGCTGGCGCCGGATCCCCAACCATGGGTTGCGCCCTTTCTTCACCAACGATCGTCATATCTCCTCCTAATATTCGATGCCTACTCGGCTCTCTGCATTGAGAACAGTCATTCCGTAAGGGGATTCTGAGTTGCCGGATACTGGATCCTTTTTTGAGGTTTGGACAATGATAATCCCAAATTAACAGACCATTCAAGCCAAATAAAGGCTTCTTGAATCGTGCAGCTCATCCGCCGGTCCACATATGAAAAGGTCTCCAAAGCATACTTAAGAGGCCCTTTTCAGTCACAAGCGAGGCTGTATTGTCACGGCTTCCTGGCCCGAATTTTGGCGCCCATTGTCTCGAAGCTGTGGGCGTTAACTTCACCCTCGGACCCCAAGAACACGTCTTTGGCGGATACCAGCTCTACATCGGCCAGACCGGAGGACTTTATGGCGTCCAAGTACTCTCCCTCCAGGAGAGCGCCGCCGATTCAAGCGGTCCAGAGATCCACGTCCTCCTTGACCGCATCGGGCACCGGTTTGTAGACCACGATGTCAGCCAGGTACAGCCGTCCGCCGGGCTTCAAGACCCGGAACACCTCATTGAAACTCGCAGATTTGTCGGGGGTTAAATTGATCACGCCGTTGGAGATGACCACGTCCACCGACCTGTCGGGCACGGGCAGCTCCTCGGCGTAACCCTTCTTGAATTCTAGCTGTGTGAGCCCCAGGGTTTTGGCGGTCTTACGGGACTTTTCCAACATGGCGTCGGTCATGTCTACGCCGATGACTTTGCCGGTGGGACCAACCATCTTTGCGGCAATCATGCTATCGAAGCCGCTACCTGAGCCGATGTCGAGTACCGTTTCCCCCGGGGCAATCTCGCCCAGAGAAAAGGGATTACCCACCCCGGCGAAAGACTCCACCGCCTCTGGCGGCAGTTCGGCCATGAGCTCTTCCGGATACTCCAGAATCTTGGCCAATGGCAGACCGTGATGGAAATGAAAGGTCAGCTCTGGGTTACTTGCTACCTCAGTGTATTTTTTCTGAATCTCTTTGCGAAGTGTCTCTATTTCAGGCGCGACCTGAATGGCCATATTGTTCCCCCAGTTGAAGTATCGTATTCAACCCTGTTTTCCTAAACGCTATATTTATCTGTGAGCGATTATATCAGCCGCCAGGGCTTTCGGATTGTTGGTGCGGGCGTTTCTGGTGGTCCGCAGGATCTCGGCGCTGGCGAATCCGGCATTCCGGAATTCGGCTAGGAAGGGCACCCCTTCCTTGGCTCCGGCTATTCAAGAGAACCAGTTGGCCAGGCCGGCCCTTTCCTCTTCGTCCATCGGATCGCAGAGGACTATTTCCGCGCCGAACAACACTCCCCCGGGACGGATGACCCTGGCCAGTTCCTGAAACAGGTCGTGCCGGTTGGGATTGAGGTTGAAGATGCCATTGACCAACGCGACGTCGAATGTGCCGTCGGCGAAGGGGACGCTCTGCCCTTCCGCCTCCCGGAATTCCACGTTGACGGCGCCGGCATCTTCGGCCCCGGCGCGGGCCTGGGACAACATCGATCGACTGAAATCAACCCCGAAGACCTGGCCCTTAGGGCCGGTCTTGGCCGCCGCGATCAATGAGTCGGTGCCCCCTCCGCAGCCAAAATCCAAGACCGTGGACCCGGCCGGTATCTCCGCGAAGACAGACACGTTGGATACGCCGGTGAATCGGTCCACCGAGGCCCGTGGGAGACTTTGCAAAAGCGCTTCGGGGTAGCCAAGACTCAGGGCGAAGTCGAACCCAAGGGGAAATGGATGGGAGTCATCGGGGTTGTCCGATGCGTTGGAATAAGCTTCACGAACTTTGACCAGCAGCTCATCTGACGATGCAGAGTCGATCAGCATGTCCAGTCCTCCCATAACCGGTCTACTTAGACTCTACTGCCGCCCTTCTATTTAGACAATTCTATTCTGTAAATATTATAGATTTAGAGAGATTTATACATGGAGATTATGGCAGGACCGAAGCCCAAGGCAATGGACCGGACCGAAGAAAGGCTTATAAATTTCCGGACTCAGGGGGCGGAGATCCAGGGCGCGGAAAGCATGGTCGGGTCTGAGACCGAAGGTGTCTACATGCGGTCCGGGGCGGTCATGCCCATCAGTTCCAATGTCCGGCGGAATACGATCTGGGCCGACTCCACCAACTTCAACCGGGCGGCGGTAATGGCATCATCCTCCTCGTGAGAGGAGACCACCCGGCAGTTCTCATAGAAGGTGTGGAATGAGTTGGCCAGATCCGTGGCGTAGTGGGGCAGGTGGTGGGGTTCCAGGTTTCGGGCCATCTGGTCCACCAGTTCCGGGAGCTGCAACATGGCTCGGATCAACTCGAGTTCGGCGGGGTGGGTCAACAGGCTCACGTCGCCGCCGCTCCAATCGATCTTCCGTTCCCGGGCCAGTTTGAGTATGCTGGCGTTTCGGGCGTGGGCGTATTGCACGTAATAAACCGGGTTCTCGGAAGACTCCTTCTTGGCCAGTTCCAAGTCGAATTCCATCTGGGTGGACGGAGACCGGGCCAAGAAGAAAAACCGGCAGGCATCCGTGCCGACGTCTTCGGCCAGTTCTTTCAGGGTTACCAGATTTCCGGTCCGTTTGGAGAGCCGTAGGACTTCACCCTCGCTCTTTAGAGTCACCATCTGGGAGATGAGCACGGTTAGGCGGTCGCGCTCGACGCCCAATGCTTCAACGGCCGATTTCATGCGCGGAACGTGACCTTGGTGGTCGGCGCCCCAGATGTCCACTACGTAGTCAAAGCCGCGTTCGACAAACTTGTTGTAATGATAGGCGATGTCCGAAGCGAAATAGGTGGGCTCACCCGTGGAACGGATCAGCACGTTGTCTTTGTCGTCGCCGAGCATGGTGGAGTTGAACCACGTTGCGCCGTCACGTTCCGAAAGATAGTCATTCTCGCCGAGAATCTTGAGAGCAGTGTCGTATTCGCCGCCTTCGAACAAGCTGCGCTCGCTGAACCAGTTATCGAATTCCACTCCGATTCCGGAGAGGTCGTCCTTGATGGTGGCCACCATCTTTTCCCGGGCGATGTCGCCGATCTCTTTCAGGGCCTCTCCTTCATCCTGGTCGAGGAAGCGGGAACCTTCCGAGTCCGCGATCTCCTTGGCCAGGTCGAATATGTATTCGGCCTTGTAACCTTTGTCCGGCATCTCCGCATCCCGGCCCAGAGACTGTTTGTAGGCGGCAAGCACCGACCCGTAGAACAATTGCATCTGGTTGCCGGCGTCATTCACGTAGTATTCCCGGGTGACATCATATCCGGCAGCCTCAAGGACGTTGGCCAGAGTGCTGCCCAGCACGGCTCCCCTGGTATGGCCTACGTGGACCGGCCCGGTGGGGTTGACGCTGACAAATTCCACCATCATCCGGCGGCCTCGGCCTAAGTCGATATCGCCGAACCGGTTGCCGGCCTGGCGCACCGTGTCCACTTGCTGTTGCAGCCAGGATTCTTTCAGGTAAAAATTGATGAACCCGGGCGGCGCGGCTTCAACACGCTCGATCACGTCGCCGGTGGAGATATGGGCGGCCAACGACTGGGCCAGTTCCAAGGGATTGATCTGAGTGGCCCGGGCCAGGCGCAGAGGAAGATTGGTGGCGAAATCGCCGTGGTCGGAGTTGCCGGGCCGCTCCACCTGAATATCGGGAATGGTCTCCAACCGCAACACGCCTTCTTCCCGGGCGGCTTCCAAGGCCTCGGCCACGAGCTGCTGGATTGTTTCGATCAATAACGGAGCCGGCATCGGCGCAAGGTCCTTGCGTTTTAGAAGAGTTTTGCCAAGTATTATCAAATAACGAAAGGCGGCCAAACAACGGCCGCCAATATTGAGTGGCATCTCGCCATTTATCTTACCACATGACAGGGGCGTTTCAGGCACGGATGAGGGCCGTGATTGAAGCGTAACCCCGGCCCCGTTGAACCCTCCTAATGGGCTGGCGCCCGTCCGTTGATGCCCGGGCGTAAGGCTGCCTGTTACAATTGTTGCAACGCTGATTTCCCACCCCGTGACGAGCCTGGTCAGACGAGTTCCCAACGTCCGGCAGATCACGGAATCGCGCTCAGCGGCCCATCTCCCCTAAGGCCGAACGGCGGCCCGCGCCCCGGCCTGCGCCCGAAAAGAACCAAATGGAACAATCTCAGACAACACCGCCCGACTCCCGTGCCGAAGACCAGTCCCGGCCATCGGAAGAGATGATCCATGAACTGGTGGAGGAACTTGAGCGTCTCTTGGATTCCGGTCAACGGCCGGAGGCCCTGGAGCGCTTTGGCGGTTTGCACCCGGTGGACCAAGGCGAGGTCCTGGACGGACTGCCCCGGGATCTTAGGCAGTCGCTTTTGGCCGAACTGGACCCTTCGGTGGTGGCGGACATCCTGGAATATCTGGAGCCCGAGGAATCGGCCGAGATGGTCGGCGGACGGGAGCCGGCGGACCTGGCCCAAGTCCTTGACCTGACCGGCCCTGATGTGGCCGTGGACCTGCTGCAACAGATCCCGGAGGAGAGGCAGCGGGAAATCCTGGAAGCCATGTCCGATGCGGCCGAGGTGACGGAACTCCTCCAGTACCAGGACGACACCGCCGGCGGTCTGATGATCACCGATTACCCGGTGGTGACCGAGGCGACGACAACCCCCAACGCCCTGGACCAACTTCGGTTGTTGGGCGCCGACGCAGAGGATATCAACTCGGTGTTGGTGGTGGACAGCGAACAACGCCTGGTCGGGTCATTGAGCATCACCCGCCTGGCGCTGGCCCGTTCCAATTCCCTGATCGGGGACATCATGGACCCGGAGATCAATTC
>JADFPD010000094.1 GCA_022562475.1 Chloroflexota bacterium
TGCTAAGTGTCAGCCCGTTGGAGTTCATGTGTTCCGTTCGCGTTTGAGGTCCGGCACGTTCATCGAAGCTGCCGGTCGAACAATTCTACATCGTTTCCGGCCCGCCCGTGGGAGGCACTCGGGTTGATTCATTTGTAGGCCAAGCCGGCGATCGAGAAATTTCGCAAAACATGAAACGAGTCCCGATGATCGATCAATTTCGCAAAATTGGTAGCCTTTTCCTAGCTAACAAGAAAAATTGCGCCCCTATACTGAAGTAAATCAGTTCGGTGATTTTCCGCAAAAACCCACCGATGGGAGTAACGATATGGCTCAAGCTGACAGTTCATACCCGGTACATTTCTCCGTGGACTATCCTGAAGAGTCCCAGGACCGCTTATCCGTGTTTTTGCGGTGGATACTGGCCATCCCAATCCTGATCGTGATCGGGGTCGTCTCTGGCAACTCGGGTGGGATACCCTCCGTCGGAGGCGCAGCCGGCGGAACCCTCTTGCTTGGCCCTCTGCTGATGATCTTGTTCCGCGAGAAATACCCGAGGTGGTGGTTCGACTGGAACCTAGCCCTTTCGAGATTCACGAATCGGGTGGCAGCCTATCTTTTCCTGATGAGAGATGAATATCCCTCCACCGATGAAGAGCAGGCCGTTCATTTGGAGATTCCCTATCCCGATGTGGAGACGGACCTAAACCGATGGCTCCCTCTGGTCAAATGGCTACTCGCCATACCCCACTATATCGTTTTGGCAGTCCTGTGGGTCTTGGTGGTTTTCGCGGTGTTGATCTCCTGGTTCGCCATCCTGTTCACGGGGCGCCACCCGGTGGGGTTATTCGACTTTGTCGTCGGCGTGATGCGCTGGACCAACCGGGTGGGAGCGTATGCCTTCCTGCTGGCAACCGACGCCTATCCGCCGTTTCGCCTTAGCCCATAGGCGGGCCGCAAGGTGATCACGCAAAAAGCCGCCGGCAGGACCTATTCGCAAGTCCTTCGGCGGCTCAATGAGGAACGTCCATCCAATAGAACTCGGCGGCTCCCGTCACCGGTCGTAGCAGGTTTTAACTCGACTTGACCGGTTCAACCTGGTAGGCATCCTCCACGAATCCCGATTGTTGCGTCCATCGCACGTTGTCGGCATCGGTAACAAGACCCACTTCTGCACCCTCTGAGCTTTGAAGGCCGAGGGGGTGGTAAACCAATTCGATCAGATTTCCGTCTGGGTCGTTGATGTAGGTGTAATGCTCGCCCGTGTCCTCGCGGCGGCCTTGTTGGGAATCATCGTCGGCCGTTCTGGGGCCGAATGAGCCGCCCGCCGTTCGGGAATAATCCACGCCCACGGAGTCCAGGTGCGAGAGCATTTTATCCCAGTCTTCCACCTCGATGGCGAAATGAACGCGGGGCACTTCTATCACTTCGGGCGTGTCGCTGGTATGTATCTCTCCGGTGCCGATCCGAAATTGGAGTTGTCTTTGGTTCAGCTTAGGGCCTCGGTCGAGAAATTGGGCGCCGAGAACCCTCTCGTACCATTCCCGTGTCCGCTCCCGGTCGCTGATCTGGATATTGATGTGATGAATCATGCTTATCTTAGACATCGGAACCCCCATTCGTTGGCAATTTTCTAAAAAGAGAGGTCATGGCCATTATCGGCTATGGACGGGTCTCTGGCAACCGATGCGCCACTCGGCTAGCCACGGATCAGATCGCCGGGCGTTGCTCGTACCAACGGGCGTGCTGCTGGTAGGTGTAGGCCGCTTGAATCACGCCGGGTTCGTCGAAGGGTCTCCCTGCGATCTGCATGCCCACGGGGAGCCCCGCTGCCGTGAAGCCGCAGGGCACTGAGATGGCCGGCAGCCCGGTGACGTTGAAGGGGGCGGTGAAGCTGCGGCCCCGGATGGTGCTGTTGGGATCGTAGCCTTCGAACGCCGGGGCCGGTTGGGTCATGGTGGGCGTCACAAAGAAGTCGACCTTACGGAGCGCCTCCGCGAACTCCCGCTTGCTCCATTGGCGGCAGCGTTGCGCCTGCAGATAGTCGCCGGCGCTTAGCAAACCGCCGATTCGGAACCTGGCGCGGACGATCTCCCCGAAATCTTGGGGCCTTTTTTTAAGGTTCGGCTCGTGGAAGGCGTAGGCCTCGCTGACCATGATGATGGTGTTGGCCGCACGCACGTATTCGAGACTGGGAAGTTCCACCTCTTCGATGTTGGCGCCCAGTTTCTCCAACTCGGCCACCGCCTTCTCGACGACGGCCACGACCTCGGCATTCACGCCGGGGTCGGGGTCGAAGAAATAATGCCGAGGCAGCCCAAATGTCTTGCCCCTGATATCCTCGCGGAGGGATAGGGAGTAGTCGGGGACCGGCGCGCGGCTGCTGGTGGGGTCTTTAGGGTCGTGACCCGCGATGGCCTGGAGCATATAGGCGCTGTCTTCCACCGTCCAGGTCATGGGCCCCACGTGGTCTTGAGACCAACTCAGAGTGACCACGCCGGACCGGCTGACCCGGCCGTAGGTGGGTTTCAGGCCGACGATGCCGCAGAGGGAGGCGGGACCGCGTATGGAGCCGCCGGTGCAAGAGCCAAGGGCGCCCATGGCCTGCCCCGACGAAACCGCGGAGGCCGACCCGCTGCTGGACCCGCCGGTGATGTGGTCCAGGTTCCAGGGATTGCGCGCGGGCTCGAAGGGCGTGGTCCAGTCGGGGCCGCCAAGGGCGAATTCATGCATGGCCAGCTTGCCCAGCAAGATCGAACCGGCCTCTCTCAAACGGGCGGTGGGGGTAGAGTCCGCGGTGGGCACCCGGTCGAAATCCACGCGCGAGCCTGCGGTGGTGCGTATACCCGCCGTGTCGTAGAGGTCCTTCAGGGCGATGGGTATCCCGTGGAGCGGGCCTCGGTAGCGGCCGCTGCGGATCTCTGCCTCGGCGGCGCGGGCTTCGCTCATGGCTTCATCGGTCAACAAAGTTATGAAGGAGTGCAGCCGGCCGTCGGTCTCGGCTATCCGGTCGAGGAACGCCTGGGTAAGCTCCACCGGGGAAAGCTCGCCACCCTTCAGCAACTTGCCCGCTTCGTGGATCGTCAAATGGTGTAGTTTCTTGTCAGTCTGCGCCATTTCCGCACCGCCATTTCTGAATCAAGAGTCCCATCCCCCGCGGCGGGGGATGGTTAGGATAGGGGTCTTCCCTCGCCCCAAATTAATCGGGGTGAAATTCCACCACCATTTCTTCGGGGCCGAAATCTATGGAGTGCACCTTCGCCGTGTACTCCAGATACAGCTCATAGATCGGTTTGAGGTGGTCCAGTTCCGCCTGGTCCATGCCCAGACCCGCCCGGTTGGCCATGAATTTGAATTCTTCCATCGATATTTCTTGACTTGAGTTATCAGCCATGACGCCGCTCCTAACACTTGGGTGGAGTGTCCTAAAAGATTCCTGATTATACATCGGCATTTCAACAGGGGCTGACATGCCTGGATTCCGGCCTGCACCGGAAAGCTGGGAGAGGGAGCTCGTAGGGGCAGGTTTCTAACCTGCCCAGCTCCGGGGAAGTCATGGAGTTGTCGGAACTCAGTTTCATGGCCGGTCCGAACGATTCATTGGGTGGTTCGTTTGAAAATCGGCTGACCATACAAGAGGCGGGTTAGAAACCCGCCCCTACATTCAGCCATGTCTTTTGCTTACGGTTTTTGGATCCCGGTCCACGCCGGAATGACGTAGGCGGACCCGCCAACTTCCATGGTAGAGCCGCCTCCGGTTACTCGGTTTGGGATTCTGCCGGGGTTGCTCTAGGAGTACTTCCCGGAGTCCTGAGGCACGGTCCCCTCTCTGCCCTGATCAGCCATCTCCAGCCGGGTGGTCCTAGGCCAGGTGCGCTTCAGATCGTCCTGGACGCTGAAATGCAACACGCCCAGGCCCTGGACCTCCAGTTCGACCTTGTCGTCGTTCTGAAAGGCGCTCAGGCCGCGGTGGTTGGTCCCGGTGGCGATGACGTCTCCCGGTTCCAACTCGTGGATGGAACTGACCCACTCGATGATCCTCGGGATCTTGTGGGCCATGTCGTCGGAGTTAAACGACTGCTTCAGGTCCTCATTGACCCAAAGATTTATCGAAAGCTTTTGCGGGTCGTCAATCTCGTCGGCGGTGACCAGATAGGGGCCCATGGGGGCGAAGGTGTCCCGGGATTTCATCTGGTAGAAGGTGTTGCCGCCGGCCTGCAGGCCGCGGGCCGAGCCATCGATGAAGTTCAAGTAGCCAAATATATAGTCGTAGGCGTCTTCCTGTTTCACGTTGCTGGCGTGTTTGCCGATCACCAACGCGAACTCGGCCTCGCCCTCGAAGATGGTGGCTGGGATGTCGGGAAGGACCATCGTGTCGCCATCGCCGATCACCGAGTTGGGCGACTTCTGGAATGCGTTGATGGGGGCCGGCTCGTCCCGGGTGCCGTCCTCCATGTAGTTCACCGCCATGCAGATGATGTTGGGGGGCTTGGGCAGGGGCGAGCGCAACCTGACCTGGTTGAGGGGAATGCCCTGGCCGCTATCGACCGCCTGCTGCAGCGCGGCGCGGTGCTGGGAGAAATTTTCTATAACCTTGCCGATCAGGTCTTGAGGCGAAGTGTGCTCGATGCCGCTAACGGCTCCGGAAACATCGACCACGGTGTCGTCTTTCACTATGCCAAGTTTGAAATCGTCGAAGAATACCAGTTTCATAGCTCTCCTTTCCTGTTCCAGCCGGCTGGGGCCGGGCCGGGCAGGCCGCTTATGTCATGTAGCGGGCATGTTACTGAACCTCCGGCCCGGTGGCAAGGGGAGGCGGCCTTCGCCCTGCGCCCTCACCTGTCCCGCGATCAGGTTCCTGGCGTATAGTATGTGCGAGCCTGAAGGAAGACCGGCTTAGGAAGGAGATCAGGGTCCCCATGACCAGCTATATCAGCCATCTGGAATGCACCGTCTGCGGCAAGAGCTATCCCCACGACCGATTGATCGGCGTCAGCCCCTGCTGCGAGAAGGTGTTGTTCGCCCGCTACAACCTGGCCAAGCTGGGACGTGAGGTAGACCGCGACAGCCTCGTCAGCCGGCCCGACACCATGTGGCGCTATGCCGAATTGCTGCCGGTGGACGACCCCGGCAACATAGTCAGCCTGGGCGAAGGCGGCACCCCGTTGATCAAGTCGGTCAACCTGGCCAAAAAACTGGGCATGACCAACCTCTTCATCAAGGACGAGGGCCTGAACCCCACCGGCACTTTCAAGGCCCGGGGCATCTCCGCCGCGATATCCAAGGCCATTGAACTGGGAGCGAGTGGGTTCACCATGCCCTCGGCTGGAAACGCCGCTGGGGCAGCCGCAGCCTACGGGGCCCGGGCCGGGATGGAAATCAAGGTGTTCATGCCCCAGGACGCTCCCGACGCCAATAAGAAGGAGACATTGGTCGCCGGGTCGGAATTGAACCTGGTGGAAGGCCTGATAAATGACGCGGGCCGAGAGGCGGTGGCCGTGGCCAAGGAATTGGGGTTGTTCGACCTCTCAACGCTGAAAGAGCCGTACCGCGCCGAGGGCAAGAAGTCCATGGGCCTGGAGATGGTCCAGCAACTGGGTTGGAAGATGCCCGACGCCGTGATCTATCCCACCGGTGGCGGCACCGGTATCATCGGCATGTTCAAGGGATTCAAGGAGCTATTGGAACTTGGTTGGATCGAAGGAAAACAGCCCAAGTTTATCTCAGTGCAGGCCGATGGCTGTCAGCCCATCGTCAAAGCCTTCAACGACGGGGCTTCAACCACAGAGATGTGGGAGAACGCCACCACCAAAGCCGATGGCCTGCGGGTGCCCCATCCCTTCGCCGACTACCTGATATTGGAAGCCATACGGGCCACCGGCGGGACTGCCCTGGCCGTTTCGGACCAGGAGATGATTGACGCCATGTATGAGATGGCCACCGCCGAAGGGATCTTTCCAGCCCCGGAAGGGGCGGCGACACTGGTGGGGTTGAAACACCTGCTGGACCAGAAGTTCTTGGACCCCGATGAGTCGGTGGTCCTCTTCAACACCGGTTCCGGTTACAAATACCTGGACCTGATCAGCGGCCCCCGGCGGAATTAAGTCCGAATCTTCCGATATGGACATCGGCTGGAGCGGCGCGTTCAATGGGTTAACCGCACCTAGTTTCCGGTCTGAAGGACGCCACCCACTTGGCAGACCCTTACTGTAGCGAAGGGTCTGCCAAGCTCATGACCGCAAGATTATTTCCCGATGCATCGGGACTTCACTACTCAGAATGCCAGATTTGAGATAAGCCCATCCAACGGGTAGCGGGGCAGACAAGACCGAAGGCTATAACTTGATTTTCGGTTCCGGCTCCCGTTTCTTTTCTTCCGCGGTTACCGGCACCGTGAAAAAGAAAGAGCTGCCCTTCCCCGGCGTGCTTTTCACCCAGATCGTCCCGCCAAAAAACTCCACGATTTCTCTGCAGATTGGAAGGCCCAGTCCAGTACCGGTCGGTTTGTCGGATAGTTTCTCCCCAACCTGGGTGAATTTCTGGAAGATGTTTTCGTATTCCGAGGCCGGGATACCGATACCGGTGTCCGAAACGCAGATCTCCAGCTTCTCACCCAAACCGTCCGATTCGTCGGCGGCGAGCTTCTTGGCGTTGATCCAGATCCTTCCGCCTTTCGAGGTAAATTTTATGGAATTGCTCAGCAGATTGGTCACCACCTGGACCAAGCGGTCGCGGTCGTTCCAGAGTCGGGGCAAGTCAGGGTCCAAGTCCACCTTGATGTACAGGTCCTTCTGCATCAACAACGACTGGGTCCCATCCACCGCCGCCGCCACGATCTCCGGCAATTCCGCCTCCTCCCAGAACCAACTCATCTGCCGCGATTCCATGCGCGAAAGGTCCAGCACATCGGTGACCAGGCGGGTCAGGCGGTCGCATTCCTTGTTGATGATTCGCAGAAATTCCATCTGGGTTTCCCGGTCTTCATCATCGTAGGTCAGCAAGATCTCGGCCGAGCCTTTGATCGAGGTCAGCGGGGTGCGTAACTCGTGGGAGACAGTTGAGATGAACTCATCCTTCAACCGGTCCAGTTGCTGCAAATCCTCATTGGCGATCTCCAGAGTCCGGGTGTACTGGGCGATCTCTTGTTCCAGCAACCGGCGTTCGGTGATGTCGGTCATCACCGCCACGATGCCTATGGGATTGCCTTCTTCGTCACGCTCCAGGCTGGCTCTGACCTCGGTGAAAACCGTGGTCCCGTCCTTTCGGATGTATTCTTTCTCATAGGGCGGAATGTCTTCCCCTTGGAGGGCCCGGTCAAACAATTCCTTTTCGATCTCTACGTACTTCGTGTCGTAGAGCACCCCGGACTCCAGGTCCCTGATCTCGTCCATGGTATAGCCGACCATGTTCAAGAAGGCGGGATTCAGGTCTATTGGGATACCGTCTAGGGTATGGGTCCCCATACCGTTTGGGGCGTTGTTGTAGACCGCCCGGAAACGTTCCTCCGACCGCTTCAATGCTTCTTCGGATTCCCTCCGGCCGGTGATGTCCCGGATAAATGCGTTGAACAGATACCGGTCGCCTAATCTCAACGGGGATATGGTCAACTCCACCGGGAATTCACGCCCGTCACGATGCTTGGCCACCATTTCGATGCGTTTGTTTATCAAGGGTCCTTGTTCCGTCGCCAAATAATGGCTGAGTCCGGCGGCGTGCTCTGCAACAAACCGGTCCGGCATGATCAGGTCGGCAAGCATCCGGCCCACAGCCTCGTTGGCGGGCCAGCCAAAGGTCATTTCCGCCTGGGAGTTCCAGGCCACCACCTGTCCTGTTTCGTCCATCCCGACGAAGGCGTCGTGGGCAGTCTCCAGAATCTTCTGTGTACGGTCGTTGCTCGCGGCCAGGTCGGCTTCGGCGCTTTTCAGCCCGTCGAATAAACCTGCGTTGTCGATGGCGCCGGCGATCTGGTGGCTTACCCGCCCAGCCAAAACGACGTCCAAATCGGAAAATGCCCAGGGTTGGGAGGAAAACAGGAGCAACGCCCCAATCATCTCTCCGCGGTTTACCATGGGGATCCCGAGCCAGGAGAGAACTCTTCCCAGGTGGTCATCGGAAAGATGAATGAATCTCTTCCGAAACTCTTCATTGGATGTCCCTTGAACGAGGACCGGCTTGCCGCTGGCCACAACCTCACCGGTTACCGTCCCATTGAGAGGCACGGCAATCTGGAAATTTCCCCGGTATTCCGAGGGTCCTGACCAATACCTGATCGTGGTCGTCTGGCGAGGATGGTCGACAACGCTGGCGGCGATCATATCGAAATTGATCAGACGGCTCACCTCGGCCGCGAACAATTCAAACACTTCTTCGATATTAAGGGAGGAGCTGATGATGCGGCCGATCTCGGCAATCACCTCGCTTTGAGACGCAACCTGACTACGTTCAATCACGCTCCCGGCCAATTCTTTTTCGGCCTCTTTCAACTCCTCGAACAACCCAGCATTACTGATGGCGCCGGCGATCTGGTAACTGACCCGGTCAGCCAAGGCAATGTCCAGGTCCGAGAACGCCTGCGATTCGGAGGAAAATAAGAGCAACGCCCCGATCGTCTCGCCACGGTTCACCATGGGAACACCGAGCCAGGAGAGGACTCCTCCTCGATGACTATCGGATAGATGGATGAAATTCTGGCGGATCCATTTTTGGGACATACCTTGGACAATGACCGGCTTGCCGCTGGCTACTACTTCCCCGGTCACACTACCGCTGAGGGGGACAGTGGTCTGAATTTTTTCCCGGAATTCCGCCGGTCCCGACCAATATCTGATGGTCGTGGTCTGCTGAGAGTGGTTCACAAGACTCGCGGCAATCATGTCGAAACTGATCAAACGCTTTACTTCGGCCGCGAATAGCTCAAACACTTCTTCAACATTAAGTGTGGAGCCAATAACCCGGCCCACTTCGGCGATGACCTCATGCTCTTGGGAAAGCCGCCGCTCCTGTTCTGCTGTCTCACGCAAGGAGTCACGGGCCTGGATGCGGTCCGTGATGTCCCTGGCGTTGACCACGATCCCCTCAGGTTCAGGGCCTTCCGGAAGCTTAGTGCTAACTGACTCGAGTACAACCCAATGCCCTTCCTTGTGGCGGAAGCGGAAGGAATGGAGTTGTCCGGAGGTGGCCACGCTGGGGTCCGACACTATGGCGCTGAACACCTCAAACTGTTCCCGCGCATCGTCCTCGTGCATGTATGCGAAGGCGTTCTCACCGATCAACTCTTCAGGAGAATACCCAGTTATTCGCCGGACAGACGGACTCACATAGCGGATCGTGCCATCATTGTTGAGCACAGCCACAACGTCGAGGGCGGTCTCGATCAGGGACCGGAATTGTGATTCTCCGGCGGAATCCGAATGGGGTGCGGGCCGCGGCTTCCGTGTTTTTTTGGAGACCATATCTATCTGCCACCGGCGATTATTCCGGTTGCTGAATTAGTTATGCACGTCTGCGAAATACGTTCGAATCGTTTATCGAAACGGCCAAGGGATTATAACATTCAAGCTCGGATTTAAACCGGGCGAGCGGAATGGAAACAACCAAAGAATAGGCGCCTCTGTCACCGGCCCATTGCCCACCCCAAGACTCGACCGGTAAACTTGAATAACCAAACCCCCATGAGAAGGGCCGCCGTTTCTTATTGAGACACGCGGCCTTTCTTTATTCTCGCGGCGAGACCCGCCTCCCTTAATACAGCCGTAACACTTCTGATGCGATTATGTCTATTAAACGTAACCCGGCCTCAGGTGGCCGGAAGGACGGAAGATAGGAGGGCCGCGATGAACTGGGTGGATGTTGTCCTCATCGCAACATTGGCGGCGGGCGGGCTGGTGGGCATGTGGACCGGTATGGTCCGTGCCTCGTTCGCCGTTATCGGAGTCATAGCAGGTTTCGCGGTGACCGCCCAATTCAGGCCCGGTGCAGAAGCCTGGATTGCCGGATATCTGGCCGGTGACACGTTAGCGGTAATCCTGTCCTACATCGTCGTGATTTCCGCTACTGCCGGTGTCACTTTGTTGGCCAACAGAATCGCCCGGAAATTGGTCTACGGTCTGTTTATGGGGTGGGCAGACCGGCTGGGCGGCATGACCGCTGGGTTGGCTGTGGGCGCTGTCTTGGCCGGCGTTATGGTCATCGGAATGGCCGGCCTTTCCGACGGCAGATACTCCCTTAAAGAAGGTGTGACTGGGAAAGTCTTGTCGGTCACGCCGATCGACGACGGTGACCTCTCTGGCCTGGATGCCAAGCTCACCAAGTCTAACGTGGTCTCAATCTTGGTTGGCGCCGCGGACATCATCCCGAACAAGGCGCTCGATCTAGCGCCGGAAGATTGGCGAGACACGCTGGCCATTCTTCAGCGCCGCTTGGAGAGTATAGAATCCGCCCGCAGGTAAAAAATCGGCAGCCACGGACATATCCCCAGAAAAGGGCCGGTGCAGGATCCGCCGGCCCTTTTTGTTTGACCGGAAAGGCCTCTGGCATTCGACACACCCGCGATAAAAACGTTATTATTACGGGAACGATTTTCAGAGGCGATTTAGGAGTGAGTTATGCGACGCGTAGCCATCGTTTCACCGGTCCGCACCGCGGTGGGCAATTTCGGCGGGGCCCTAAAAGATATACCAGCCGAAGAGTTGGCCTGCACCGTGATCAAAGAGACTTTAGAGCGTAGCAAGTTGGACCCGGCCAAGGTTGACGACGTGATCCTGGGCCATGGGTATCCCAGCGGCGAGAACCCGGCCATCGGCCGCCTTGCCCTGCTCAAAGCCGGCCTGCCTATAGAGGTGCCCGGCTACCAACTCGACCGCCGTTGTTCCTCGGGTCTGCAGGCCATCCTCAACGCCTGCATGATGGTCCAGACGGAGAATGCCGACGTTGTCATCGCCGGCGGCGTGGAGAGCATGAGCAACGCCGAATATTATGTAAACGAGTCCCGGTGGGGCGCCCGCTTCGGTTCCATCACTCTGCACGACCGCTTGGCCCGCGCCCGCGAGACCATCTCGCCAGAAGACCGGTTCGGCGTAATCTCCGGCATGGTGGAGACTGCCGAGAACCTGGCCAAACAATATGAGATATCCCGGGAGGAACAAGACGAATACTCCCTGCGCAGCCACCAGCGCGCCGTTGCCGCCCAGGAATCCGGCAAGTTCGACTCCCAGATCGTACCCATCGAGATTCCGCAGCGACGGGGCGACCCCGTGATCTTCGACAAGGACGAGGGGCCCCGTAGCGATAGCTCCATGGAGGTCTTGGGCCGCCTTCGCCCGGTGATGAAAGACGGCACTGTCTCGGCTGGGAACGCCAGCAGCCAGAACGACGCCGCGTCGGTGTGCCTGGTGGTGGCCGAAGATAAATTGGAGGAATTGGGTCTTGAAGCCATGGGCTTCCTCAAGGGCTGGGTGGTGACCGGCTGCCATCCCGCAACCATGGGCATCGGCCCCGTCCCCGCTGTGAGCAAACTGATGGAAAAGACCGGAATGTCATTGGAAGACATGGATGTCATCGAACTCAATGAGGCCTTCGCCGCCCAGGTGCTGGCGGTGCTCCGCGAGTGGAAACTGCCCAACCACGACAACCTGAACGTCAACGGCTCGGGCATCTCTCTGGGCCACCCCATTGCCGCCACCGGCGCCCGCATCCTGACCACGCTGCTGAACGAGATGGAGCGCACCGACGCCCAGTTCGGCCTGGAAACGATGTGCGTTGGCGGCGGTCAAGGGGTTGCCGCAATGTTCGAGCGGCGGTAGCCAGTTGACAGTGGGCAGCCCGAAGGGTCCCGATTTCATCGGGACCCTTCGCATTTCAATCACCAGCGCGAGTAGGTAAATCACGGCCGCCGACGTAGATGTCGTCGGAGCCGGGACGTCCGGATCGGCCTTCGCCTGGGGCCTCACCCAGGCTGGGATCAAGGCATTCTGCTTGGAACAGGGCGGCTGAATCACCACCCGTCCGTGCCTGAATGCCTCAAACGACAGTGCCGCAGATCAACTTCCTCCCCCGATCACCGCCTTCTCCTTCGGTCGCATTTTTTGTTCCAGAATCTTGAGCCGAGCAGTTATATCAGTTACGGGAACTTCACTACCGCTTCGTGAATCAAAAAAAGTTCCCTTATCGTTGTAGTTCCGTGGAGTACGGGCGATCAACTTCAATGCCTGGAAGTGGGGAGGCGCCAGGTAGCGGTCAGGCACAGTCCTACGTAGGATCCTTCGAATCGCCGGAAAGTACACCGGGCTCATTGAAGGGAATAGATGGTGCTCGATATGGTAACTGAAATTGTGGAACAGCCAGTCCAACGCGCGGACGCTCGTGACGCTCATGGACGTTTCCAAAGGGTCTCGCTCATCAGACAATGGACGGAGTTGATGATTGGTAATGATGTACGAGACGACGCAAAAATTCGCGACAAGCATCGGGATCACAATGACAAATAGAGAGGTATACGGCCCGGCCGCCCAGCCGATACCGATCCAACCCAGCAACATCGCGCCGCTGGTGAGTGCGGCGATCCGCCGGTCAAGTCCATTAAATCCGGGAACTTTATGCGAAACGGACCAAAGCACCACCTGTCCGAAAAACGACAACCAGATGAACAGGAACCAGAGGCTGACCGGGTTGTCGAAATTCGGGTTTAAGCGGTCCAACAAGGGTTTCACAGGCGATTTGGAAACTTTATTGGCGGCGTTTTCGAGTCCGAAAAAAATGTCAGGGTCTTTTCCTTTCATGTTGAAGAAGCCGTGGTGAACCCGCACATGCCAGATTTTCCAAAAGTGTGGAGAGATCAAGAAAGGAAATAAACAGGGCACAAGGAGCACATCTTGCAGGCGGCGGTTCCTTACTACCGCACTATGCGAAATCTCGTGCCCGAGGAACATCAAGCTCGCATACAGCGCCCCTAGACCCAATGCGGCCAGGAACGCTACCCACACCGGAGGGGACTGGGTCGCCAGGCCCGCGATGCCGAAGGAAGCAAGTCCCAAGAGTGGGACCAGCAGCAGGGCTCGTTCAGGATTGCCCTTCAATGCGCTGGGTGGAAGCTCACTGAGGATCAGACGCCTGAGAGTTTGCAATTCATCGTTTGAAGACATTATTCCTCTATTCCCGATACGCATATAATTTAAGGCAATTCGCGTCTGATGGCGAATTATTTTTGAATAGGACGCGTGGCAAGCTGAATCATATCGTGCCGCAGGGTCAGAAACATGCTCAACCCCTTCCGCGTTAAGTCTAATTCCGGTTATCCGGTTTCAAGCGCTGGTTTTGACGACCACAGGTACAGGCGCGGCTCCAATCTACCTGATCACTCTTCATTTTGGAATGATCAAGCTTCGAATCGCCGACAAAAACGCCGGTTTCCATTTTGGGGAGATATTACCGATGGGCTTTACGGTTTTTCCCCAACATTCGAGTCCAGCCTCCTCACGAACGGCAGCATGGTCAGCCGTAACCGCACCAAGTGCCAAATAAGTGGCGCTAGAAAGTCGATAATCCGTAATTCTTCGCCGGAGGATAAAGCGGTCTCTTTTTTGATTTTTCTATCGGCGCCCTGGGTTGGCGCTTACCGATCTGAGCTTTCCCAACGCCGCCTGATTCTTCGGGTGAAAAGGGTTCCCGCGAAGGCCCGGTCCCGGCCATTGACACCTGAATCGGCCACACTTAGGATAACCATGCACGCCTCCGAACGCCGCCTCGGGCTTGTTTTCCGTTTTCCTGGGCCACGTTCCCCTAGGTAGGAGCCGCAGCTAAAAATCGATAACAGAAGGTGCACACCATGCCAGAGGTCTACGGTATCGGCGATTTCCGCTACAACTTCGTTGAGAATTGGGCCAAGTTGCCCAGCGGCATGACCTTCAAGGAGTGTCCGGGCGTCGCC
>JADFPD010000095.1 GCA_022562475.1 Chloroflexota bacterium
GGCAGCAGTTCTATCTCGGCCCTGGTGAGACGCTCGGTGGTGTCCAGGATGTCGGTCATATAGCTTTTGATCTCTTCCAAGCCGTAGTCGTCCACCAGCTTAAGGAAGTCCCGCTCACCGAAACGGACCGCTGCCAGCAGCGCCTGGACATCGCCCAGGACCTTGTCTGGCACCCGGACGTTCTTTTCCAGGATGCGCCAGACTGCTTTGTTCAACTCACCTTTTTCGTAGAGCTTGATCGGAGGGATGATCAGCCCCTCCTGGTAGATCTCGGTGTTGTCGCAGGCATTGCCCCCCGCCACCCGGCCGCCGATGTCGGTCTGGTGGCCGATGCAGCAACTCCATGCGATCAATACATCGTTCTTGAAGATGGGCTTAAAGAGGAAGATGTCGGGCAGGTGGCTGGCCCCCTCGTACGGGTCGTTATTGGCGAAGATGTCTCCGGGTAGCACGTCGTCGCCAAAGGCGTTCATCACGCCCTCTAATGCCGGGGCCATGGAGCCCAGATGGGGCGGCAGAGTCAGGCCCTGGGCCACCTGGAGTCCTTCTGCGTTGAACAGAGACGTCGAGAAGTCCATGCCGTGCTTGATCACCGCGGACCGGGCCGTGCGCACCACGGTCAGCGCCATGGTGTCGGCGATGCTCATCAGGGCGTTCTTGATGACTTCTCTGGTGACTGGGTCGGTGACCTGCTGCAACTGGTGCTCCTTTTTCGCCGTGGGTCCCGCGTCGCGGTGCGGGACCGGGCGTCCCGATTCATCTGGACTCCCCTACGGTCGATGTAGGCATTGTTAGATTATGAGGCTTTTTCCAGGATAATGTTGCTCCATCGGTCCTTGGTGGCGTTCCAGCCTGGCGGCACCACGGTGGTGGAGTCGTATTCCTCGACGATCAGAGGCCCCTCGGAAATGTCTCCGGTCAGGGCTTGGCGGTCGACCACCGGAACGCCGGCCCAGCCCCGGTTGGGGCCAAAGAACACATCCCGTTGCGTTGCTCCGGAATTAATGGACGACACCGGAAGCTGTAGCCGCTCCGGCATCCTCGGCGTTTCCGGCAGGCCGCGGGCGATGACCCGGACGTTGACCAACTGGTATCCCGTGCCCGGACTGTTGTAGCCGAAGCTCCGCTCATGCTCTTGGTCAAAGGCCGCGATTACGGCATCGACCGTCTGCCGGTTAACCTCGCCTCCGGGAAAAGGTACGGTCAGGTCGGAGACCTGCCCCTCGTACTTCATGTCCAACTGGGTCACGATCTCATGGCGGCTGTCGTCGAAGCCCTCCGCCCGTAGCTGGCTTCGTCCCTGCTCCCAGAGGTTGTTCAGCAGTTCGGCCAAATTTTCTATCTCAAGTTCATGAAATAGTTTGAAATAGGTCTGGACGAAATGGTGCTCAACGTCGGCCACCAAGAGGCCGAAGGAGCTGAACACACCGGGGAACGGCGGCACCACCACGCGGGATATGTCCAGCATCTCGGCTAGGCCCACCGCGTGCACCGGGCCGCTTCCGCCGAAGGCGATCAGGTCGAACCGCCTCGGGTCGCGGCCCCGTTCGCTGGAGACGGCGCGCAGCGCACGGGCCATATTCGAGTTGACCAGGGTGTGGACGCCATAGGCCGCCGCCACGTCGGACATCTCCAGGGGCCGGGCGACGTTGTCGGCGATGGCCTTGCGGGCCAGGTCGGCGTCGATCTCGAAGTCGCCGGCCAGCAGATGCTTGGGATGCAAGAACCCCAACAGGACGTTGGCGTCGGTCACGGTGGCGTCCTGCCCGCCCAGCTGGTAGCAGGCCGGTCCGGGGATGGCCCCGGAGCTTTGGGGCCCGACGCGCAGTGAGCCGCTCCGGTCAACCGTGGCGATACTGCCGCCGCCGGCGCCCACCTCGGCCAGGTCGATGGCCGGCACACGCAGTATGTGGCCGGAGCCCCTTAGCAGCCGGTGTCCAACGCTGATCTCGCCGCCGACCTCGTACTCGGGGGCCTGGAGCATCTCGCCATCCTCGATGATCGATGCCTTGGCGGTGGTGCCTCCCATGTCCAGTGTCATCAGGTTGGGCATGTCCAGGCGTTTGCCCAGGTGGTAAGCGCCGACCACGCCGGCCGCCGGCCCCGACTCGATGCAGTACACCGGGCGTTGTTTGGCGATGTCGGCGGTGGCCAGACCGCCGTTGGACTGCATCACGGTCAATGGCACTTGAACACCCATCTCCGTGAGCCCGTTGGTGAGTTGGGTCAGATAGCTTTCCACCACCGGACGGACGTAGCAGTTGATGACGGTGGTGCTGGTGCGTTCGTATTCCTTCATCTCGGGCAGCAGTTCCGAGGAGATGGTCAGGTTCACACCCGGCGCCTTCTCGGCCAATACCTGGGCGATGTACTGCTCGTGTTCGGGATTGGCGTAGGAGTGGAGCAGGCAGACCGCTACCGACTCAACGTCGTGGTCCAACACGTATCGCACGGCGCGGTCGACGTCGGCCTTGTTCAGGGGCCGCAGCACCTCGCCCTTGAAGTTCATCCGCTCGCCGACTTCCAACCGGAACTGCCGCTTGACCAGGGGCGGCGGCTTCTCGTATTGGAGGTCGTAGAGCCGGGGGATGCGGTTGCGTCGAAACTCCAGGATGTCCCGGAACCCCTCGGTGGTGATCAGGGCGGTCTTGGCCCCCTTCTGCTCGATGATGGCGTTGGTGGCCACGGTGAACCCGTGGCTAACTTCAGACACCAAGTCGGCGGTGATGCCCAGTTCCTTCATGCCGTTCTTGATGCCTTCCAAGACTGCCAGGCTGTAATCTTCAGGGGTGCTGGCTATCTTTCGGGCCAGGACCTGGCCGTCGTCACCCAGGAAAACGATGTCGGTGAATGTGCCGCCGATATCGACGCCAACGCGGAATCTCTGCACGCGGTTACTCGCAATCTAAAAGCTACTGGGCATGATACTGTGGCGGGAATTTGGTGGCAAGGGCGGGCGGGCCGATGTAGTCATGTACCGTCAGGGTTGGTGGGCGGGCCGGCGGTGGCCCGCTGCAATTGCACGGCTGTGTTGATCACCGCCATGTGGGAAAACGCTTGGGGGAAGTTGCCCAGCATCTCGCCGGTGGTGGTGTCGAACTCTTCGCTCAGCAGCCCCAGGTCGTTGGCGCAGCCCATGGCGGCGTCGAACAACTTGCGCGCTTCTTCCACTTCTCCGAGCTTTATCAGATTGTCCGCCAACCAAAAAGTGCAGATGGTGAACGAACCCTCGGTCCCGCCTAAGCCGTCATCATAATCCGTGTAGCGGTACACAAACCCTTGGGGGCTGGTCAATTCCGCCTGAATGGCCCTGATCGTGGAGAGCATCTTGGGGTCGGTGGCGGAGATGAAGCCCACCAGGGGCAACATCAGGTTGGCGGCGTCCAGATTGTCGTTACTGTAGCACTGGACGAACGCCTGCCGTCCCGCCGAGTAGCCCCTCTCCATGACCTCGCTCCGAATATCTCGCCGCACCTTTTTCCAGAGATCGATGTCGCCCGGCAGCCCCAGGTCGGTCGCCGCTTTGATCGCCCGGTCCATGGCCACCCAGCACATCACTTTAGAAAATACGAAATGCTCCCGTCCGCCCCTGGTCTCCCAGATGCCCTCGTCCGGTTCATTCCAATGGGCGATGACGAAGTTCACTACACGCCGCAGGTACTCCCAGTATTCCGGGTCGACCGCGCCGCCGAACTTCCGGAAGATGTGGGCCGAATCCATGATCTCGCCGTAGATGTCCAATTGGAACTGGGAATAGGCCCAGTTTCCGATGCGCACCGGCCGGGAGCGCCGGTAGCCGTCCAATTCAGGAATCTCAATCTCGGTCAGCCGGCGCTCGCCGCCCAACCCATACATCACCTGCAGGTCCCGCGCCCGGCCTGAGGTGCTCCACTCCAGCCAATCTTTGAAAGCCCTAGCCTCCGCGGTATAGCCGATGATGGACAGGGCGTAGAGGGCGAAGGTGGCGTCCCTGATCCAGGTGTAGCGGTAGTCCCAATTACGCACGCCGCCGATGGCCTCAGGCAGCGAGGTGGTCGGCGCGGCCACCAGGCCGCCGGAGGGAGCGTAGGTGAGGGCCTTTAGGGTTAGTGCACTGCGGACCACTGCGTCCCGGTGCTCGCCCTGGAACGTGCATTGGGCCGCCCAGGTCTCCCAGAATTCGGTCGTATCCGCCAGTTCCTTGTCCAACTCAGCCGGGGTCAAGGGTTCTGACCGGTGGGAGAACGTAAGCTGGTTCGAGACGGTTGCATACAGCTTCTCCCCTTCGAATATGACTCCCCGGGACCGGAACCCGTCGTTCACCACCGACAGCGGGGCCGAGCAAAATACCGAGACCGCGTCCGACCCGCCGTGGGCCATACCGGTGGTGGGGCTGCTGAGTGAGGCGTGGGGCACGATGGTCCCGTAGTCGAACCTGGGGTAACAGTCCATCTCGAAATCAAGGCGGCCCTGAGTGCAATGGAGTATGCGCACCACCCGTTGGAAGTTGGTTTCTTCCAGGGCCTCCTTGGGCAGGGTCGTGTGGCGGTGGACCGGCATGAAGTCTATGAGGACTCCTGATCCGGTGCTGGTGGTGAAGCTGGTTTCTAGTACGTTGGTGTTCGGGAGGTAGCGGCGGCTGGACCCGCTGACATTGGCAGGCGCTAGTTTGAAGAAACCGCCATTATTGGAATCGAGTATCCGGCTGAACAACGCCGCCGAATCGAACCTGGGGATGCAGCACCAGTCGATTGAGCCGTCGGTCCCGACCAAGGCCGAGCCGTGCATATCCCCGATGAGACCGTATTCATTTATTGGCTTGTAGGTCACTGGCAATTACACATTAGAACGCTTAGTGCTGCCAATCGCGGTGTAACCAGGCGCTTCCGTATTTGGCCAGGAACCGGTCGGCTTCGTCAGGACCTCTACTCCCTATGGCATAGCCGGCCGGGAGCGGGGCTTCGGACCTAGCTAACCCCTGGATGATGGGGTCCATTATCTCCCAGGCCTCTTCGATCTCGTCGCTTCGGATGAACAGCGAAGCATCGCCGTTCAATGCGTCCAGCAATAGCCGTTCGTAGGCGTCGGGAATGGCCTGGCCGCCGAATGAATCATCGTAATGAAATTCCAGGTCCACCGGCCTCATTTGCATCTTCTCGTCCGGGGTCTTCGCCTGGAACTCGATGTGCAATCCCTCATCGGGTTGTACCTGGATGGCCAGGATGTTCGGGCCGATCTCCTGTTGAAACATCAGATGCGGCGGCCTTTTGAATTGGATCACGATCTCGGTGCGCTTGTCGTCCAGGGCCTTGCCCGAACGCAGGTAGAAGGGAACTCCCTGCCACCGCCAGTTGTCTACGTCCATCCGCACAGCGGCATAGGTGGGCGTCCGTGAGTCCGCCGGCACGCCCTGCTCGTCTAGGTACCCATCGTATTGAGCATGCACCGCGATCTCCGGAGCTGTTTCAGGGGTTACGCGGCGCACGGCGTTCAGCACCTTGACCTTTTCATTACGCAGCAGGTCGGCCTGGAAGTTGGAGGGTGGCTCCATGGCGACCACGGTCAACAATTGCAGCAGGTGGTTTTGGAACATGTCCCGGAACACGCCGGCCTGGTCGTAGTAACCCGCCCGGTCGGAGAGCGCTACCGTCTCCGAGACCGTGATCTGGACGTTATCGATGTAGTTCCTGTTCCAGACGGGCTCGAATATTGTGTTGGCGAACCGCAAGACCAATAAGTTCTGGACGGTTTCCTTCCCCAGATAATGGTCGATACGGAATACCTGGTCTTCGGAGAACACCGAATGGATGGACTTATTAAGGGCTTGGGCCGAGGCCAGGTCTGAACCGAACGGTTTTTCGATGACCACCCGCCGCCAGGCGCCCGTAGCACCGGCCATTCCCGTGGCGCCCAGGTTCAAGACAGCCGGTCCGTAAAGGGACGGGGCCAGCGCCAGGTAATACAGGCGGTTGGCGGGCTTGCCGGGGGCTTCGATGCCCTTGAGGAATTCTTCCAATCCCTGCAAAGCGCTGGCGGAAGCAACGTCGCCGCGGAAATAGTGGATGCGGGACGCGAACTCAGTCCATTCCTCCATTTCCGGGCTGAAGTCTTCGAAGTCGCCCATGCCTTCGGCCAAGGATTCCCGGTACTGCTCTGAAGTCATATCGCGGCGCGCCATACCCACGATCTGTACTACCGGGCCGAGCCTACCTTTGCAGAATAGGCTGCACAACGAGGGAATCAGCTTACGCCTGGTCAAGTCTCCGGACGCGCCGAAGATCACGATGGTGGTGGTTTGCTCGCCAGAGTTTGAGGTCATTCGCCGGATTTTCTCACGGCGTGGCCGCCAAATTGGTTTCTGAGCGCCGCCAGCAACTTACCGCCGAAGGGTTGGTCTTGCCGGGAACGAAAACGGGCTTGCAGAGACAGGGTGATCACCGGTATGGGCACGGCAAGTTCCATCGATTCCTCAACCGCCCAGCGGCCTTCCCCTGAGTCGTCCACATAAGATTCCAGGGACTCCAGGGTTGGGTCCTCTTTCAGCGCGTCAGCAGCCAGGTCCAACAGCCAGGAGCGGACGACGCTGCCGTGACGCCAGATCTCGGCGATGGCTGGAAGGTCCAGAGCGAACTCCTCCTTGGCCGCCATCAACTCGAAACCCTCTGCGTAGGACTGCATCATCCCGTATTCCACGCCGTTATGCACCATCTTGGTAAAATGGCCCGACCCACTGGGTCCGACCCGGCTATACCCTTTGTCAGGGGCCGGGGCCAGGGTGTGGAAGATGGGCTCCAAGCGCTTGACCGCGGCCTCGTCTCCGCCGACCATCAGGCAATACCCTTCGGTCAGGCCCCAGATGCCGCCGCTGGTTCCCACGTCGATGAAATTGATTCCCTGGGAAGCCAGCTTTTCGGCACGGCGCATGCTGTCCTTGTAGTTGGCGTTTCCGCCGTCCAAGATGGCGTCGCCGGGGCTGAGCAATTTGGCCAGCGCGTCTATCGTGTCTTCGGTGGGCTGTCCGGCGGGAACCATGACCCATAGCGCTCTTGGGGCGGCGAGGCGGGACACGACGTCCTCCAACGAGGACGCGCCTTCACCGCCAAAACCGTGGCTGGCCGTGACCGCCTCGGGGTCGCGGTCGAAGGTCACCACGCGGTGTCCACCGCTCACCAATCGTTGGGCCATATTCCCGCCCATCCGCCCAAGGCCGATCATTCCCAGTTCCACGGTTGTAGCTCCTCATGTATCCAAAATCGGGTAGCTGATCACGTTTGGATCAGACGGGCAATTGGCCTACCGCCCTCTGCATCACCTCGGGCAGAGCCGGGTGCACGTAGATCGATTGGGTGATGGCGTCCACTCCCCCCCTGACCCGCATGACGTTCGCGGCCTCTTGGATGAGCGTGGCGGCATCGGTGCCGATTATGTGGCAGCCCAATATCTCCCCAGACTCGGGGTCTGCCAGCACTTTCACGAAGCCGTCTTTGTCTTCGATGGAGGCGCCGTAGGCGGTGTCCGAGTAGTCATAGGTGGCGGTGACGTAGGCTGCGCCCCGCGCCTCGGCCTCTTGCTGGGTCATACCCACCGATGCTACTTGGGGCGAGGCGAAAACGGCGTGGGGCATGGCGTGATAGTCCACCGCCGCCTGGTGCTCCGGTTCGAGGATATTGTTGGACGCGTAGGCCGCCTCCAGATTGGCGCTGTGTTTCAACAGGTACCGGCCTACGATGTCGCCCAGCGCCCAGATGCCGGGCACGTTGGTCTGGAGATACTCATCGGTTTCGATATAGCCGCGCTGGTCCAACTCCACACCGGCATTGGCGACCTCCAAGATGTCCGTATTGGGGACGCGGCCGGTGGCCATCAACAGAGTGTCCGATGTGATCGATTGCTTCCCGGCTTTCGTGGTGACGTCCACAGTTATTTCCCCGGCTTGTGAAGAGACCCCAGCTACCTGGGCGTCAAGGACCATATTGAAGCGGCGTTGGTAGACCTCGGTGAACCGCCGGGATACATCAGTATCCTCTTCCCGGAGCATCAGGCCGCGGCGGTGAATGATCGTTACCTCGGTGCCCAATGCTCCGAAGAAGTGGGCCAGTTCGGCGGCGATGTAACCGCCGCCGATGATGGTGAGCTTCTTGGGTTGCTCGGGCAGGCGCAACGCCTCGTCCGATGTGACATACCGCGTTTGGTCGAGCCCGGGGATCTCGGGGACCCAAGGGCGGGTGCCGGCGGCGATGAGTATGGTGTCGGCCGTCAATTCCTCTTCACCGGCCCCAGGGATGTCGACCACCATGGTCTTGGGTCCGGTGAACCGGCCACGGCCCTTGAAAACCTCGATATTTTCGCTCTGCCGGTTGCCCCGTTCGATCATTGCGGCGTCGGCGTCGACCTCTTCAAAGGCCCGATTGACGATGAACGGCCAATCGATGCTTTCAACCTTGGCGTGGATACCGAATGCGGCGGCGTTCTGTACCGTCTGCATGACATCGGCGCAGTGGATTAGCATCTTTGAAGGGATGCAGCCCCGGTTCAGGCAGGTGCCACCGAAGGGGCCTTCCTCGATGATCGCCACGGACCGGCCCGCGTCGGACACATCCGCGGAAACCTCCAGGCCCGAGCCGGAGCCGATCACGATAAGGTCAAACTTCCGCATCAAATCCTCCAGCCAATTTGCGGTTGAACCGGCATTTTTTCGGGCCGGAGGTTAGCTGGCCCCGTTGACCAGTCTTCGGGCTTCGTCGGCGACTCGTTCAGCCGTGATGTCGAATTTCTCGTAGAGCACTCCGGCGGGGGCCGATGCGCCGTAACCGCTCATGCCCACGGATGCACCGTCCAGGCCCACGTACCTTTCCCATCCCATGGTGGTGCCCGCCTCAACGGAGACCCGGGCCCGGAGGGACGGAGGCAACACGCTGTCACGGTACTCTTTGGTCTGGACGTCGAATACCTCCCATGAAGGCATGGAGACGACCCTCGCCGCGATGCCCTCCCCATCCAGCTTCTGCCCGGCCTCCAAGGCGATGTGGACCTCGGAGCCGGTGCCGATGATTATTACCTGAGGCGAACTGCCGCTCTCCCACAGCACGTAACCACCCTTGAGAACGCCGGAAGCCGGTTTCAAAGTGGAGCGGTCCAAAACCGGCAGGTTTTGGCGGGTGAAAGCCATCACGGTGGGGCCGTCCTGGCGGTTCATGGCCGCACGCCATACCTCCACCGTTTCGGTGGCGTCAGCGGGCCGGCTGACCACCAGGCCCGGAATCTCCCTCAGCGCCATCAGGTGTTCGATCGGTTGGTGGGTGGGCCCGTCTTCACCGACGCCGATGGAATCGTGGGTAAAGACGTAGATAACCTGCTGGCCCATGATCGCTCCCAGCCGGATGGCGGGGCGCATGTAGTCGGAGAAAACCAGGAAGGTGGCGGTATAGGGGATGGCCCCGCCGTGGAGGGCGATGCCGTTGGCCACCGCGCCCATGGCGTGCTCCCGCACTCCGAAGTGCAGGTTGTGGCCGAGAAACTCCCCCTTTCCGATGTGGCCACGGCCGTCCAATATAGTCCTGGTTGACGGCGCCAGGTCCGCCGATCCGCCGATGAACGCGGGAACGCCTTTTGAGATAGCGTTCATCACGACGCTCGAAGCCGAGCGGGTGGCTATGGGGTCGAGTTTGTCGAATAACCCGTTCAGGCCCTCTTCCCAATCCGCCGGCAGCCGTCCGCGCAGTGCATCGTCTAGTTGCTGGGCCTCGGCGGGGAATGCCTCCCGGTATTCGCTGAATGCCGAGTTCCATTCGTCTTGCTGGGATTTCCCTCGTTCACAGGCTAAGCGCAGGTGTGCTCCGGCTTCGGTGGGAATCGAGAATGCGTCTGGAGGCGCCCATTTTAGTTTCGCTTTGGCCAGGACTACTTCCTCTTCGCCCAGGGGGTCTCCGTGGGCCGACCCTTTACCCGCCTTATTGGGGCTGCCGTACCCAATCACCGTGCGGCAGACGATTATGGTAGGCTTTCCGGTCTCCGCTTTGGCGGCGGTCAACGCGGACGAAACCTTCTCAACATCCATGCCTTCGATGGGACCGATCACATGCCATCCGTAGGCCTGGAACCGCTGGGCCACGTTCTCGCCGAAGGTGATGTCGGTGTCGCCCTCGATCGAGATATCGTTATCGTCGTAGAGCATGATGAGCTTGCCCAAGCCCAGGGTGCCCGCCATGGATGCCGCCTCCGACGAGATGCCTTCTTGAAGGTCGCCGTCGGACACGATGGCGTAGGTATGGTGGTCGATGATCTCGTGACCGGGCCGGTTGTACTGGCCGGCCAGCCAACGCTCGGTCAGGGCCATGCCAACGGCGTTTCCAAAGCCTTGGCCCAGGGGTCCGGTGGTGGCTTCAACCCCTGGAGTAAGGCCGTGCTCGGGGTGGCCCGGTGTCTTGCTGCCCCATTGGCGGAACTGCTTCAGCTCATCCATGGGCAGGTCATAGCCGGTCAGGTGGAGCAGTGAATACAGCAATGCCGAAGCGTGGCCGCAGGAGAGGACAAAGCGGTCGCGGTTGGGCCAGGTGGGGTCGTCAGGGTTGTGTTTGAGGAACCGGTCCCACAAGGCGTAGGCCATGGGCGCCGCTCCCATCGGGGTGCCGGGGTGGCCTGATTTCGCCTTTTGGACGGAATCGACGGACAGAAATCTGATGGTGTTGATACAGAGTTGGTCAAGGGCCTGGTCTGCCAAGGTGGAACCCCCTAACGTCTGCGGGATGTAGTCATGGTACTCAGACAGCCAGAGCGGCGGCGGCTAGACCGATGCGCTCTGGGTCCGGAGGGGACCAAAATCCCCAGATTATGTTAACGAACCAGGGGCGTGTTTGTCACTAATAAATGGGCCTGGAGAAAAGAACTATTATCAGACCGTTTTTGAAGGGGAATCAACTCCGAAATTGGACTAAATATCAGTCTCGACCTCTGAGGGCGGCAATAACGACAACGAGGAATACTCTTCCAGGTGCTTCCGAAGTATGATCCTGGCGCGATGAAGACGGGATTTCAGTGAAGCGATGGAGATGTTCAACGCCTCGGCGGCTTCTTCGGTGGAGAGACCTTGGATGTCCCTCAGGACCACCGCGGCGCGGAGGTCGGGGGAAAGAATGTCCAGCCCGTTTTCCAGCGTTGAGCGGAGTTCGCTATTAACGGCGGCTTCTTCCGGGTCGTTCTTCCAATCGTAGACCAAGGCGTCGTCGAAGAGATTTTCCGCGATGTACTTAGCCCGGGATTTTTCTTTGCGTATCTTCATCAGACAGGCGTTAACCACGATGCGGTACAGCCAGGTGGAAAGCTTGGACTGGCCTTTGAAATGGGGCAGAGCCTTGAAGGCCGAGATATAGGCTTCCTGCACGGCGTCCTCGGCGTCTTCGACGTTTCGCAACATGCGGAAGGCGATACTGTAGGCCAGGTTGGAATATTCTTCCACGATCTCGTTGAACTGCCGCTCGAGGTCTACAGTACCGGATGCGTCTTGGGTCGTCATCCAAGTCTCCTGGGAAGTGACGGGGTAGCTATATGCCAAGCTATTGGTCAAGTGTATTCGTCCTAGAGATTGGGTGCAACATATGGTCTAGGCTCTGGCCCACGGTAGAACTGCCCGGCACGGTTTCGGGCCGTCGTTCTCATAGGTCAGTTCAATCCCTGATAGATCAGCGTGTCCGGCTTGAACGCGGCCCAAGCGAACCAAAAATGGTCGCTATGGACGATCTTGGTCAAGCGTTCACCGGTCAGTGGGCCGTCGATCGCCTCGCCCAAGATATTCCAGGTAGAGCCGGTCTCAGCATCGGTGAACCAATCGCCCCCGGCGCTGAATGTCAGCTTCCGCCCGTCCAATACCGCGTTGAAGGCGGCCGTGGTGCCGATATCCTCGGCGGAGCCGATCAGGGGGCCGCCCAAGGCCGAGGTGGTCCCGTATTTGAAGAACACGGCCACGTCCACCCCGTTCACCGGGTAGTTCACCGCGCCTTCCTCAGCCAAAACTGAGAAGGGAAATGCGGCGTCCACACCGTCCACCGTGATCGCGACGACCCGTTCCTTGGGTTGCAAACGGCCGTCCAGATCGCCTGTAAATAGGAACGGCGGGTTGTCGACGCGGTCATAGCCAACGTACGGATTCTCGCCGTATCTGCGGTTAAATCCTGTGTCCTTGGAAAGTACCAGGCCATCGGGTTGATGGGCCTTGAAGTCCTGCCAAGACACGATCGGCGCGGCCAAGAATTTGAGTTTGATTCCAGCCATCACACCGACGATCGCCTCACCGGTCAGCTGCTGCCACCAGGACTCGGTCTGCCGGTCCCACATCACCAAGTCGCTGTTGCGAAGGTTGCCTGTGGTCCCGAAATCAAGGACCAGGCCGTCCACCGTCCGCTCGAAGACGATGGCGCTATTGCAGAGTGGACAGAAGGTTACCGTCACGGGCACTCCGCCGACCACGTCATTAACCACTTCGTGCCAGATGAGCACTTGCAATGGGTAGGCCCTTTGGACGCCGTTCATCTCGAAGGAGATCACCGGCTCCAGTTCGGATAACCACTGGTCCCCTTCATCCAGAGAGATGAATTTAGGGTTATCCAACGGGCGTATGCCGTCCCGGGGCGGACCGCCGGAGAGGAAATCGTCAAAGGGCACCGTGTGGTAACTGAAATCAGTCTTCCAGCCGATCAAAGAGAACCGGGCGTTTCTCAGAGCGGCTTCATAATCGGGGTCCTGCTCGACCAGGCCGGTCGGTTCCACTTCCACGAACTTTCCCCCCACACCTGCCAACGTCGGCCGCGGAGTAGGTGTGTTGTCCAGGAGTGGGTCAGGCGCCAGCCGCCGCCTGGTTGGCGGAATCCACGTAGCCGTGGGCGTGGGCGCCGGTACCGATGCCGATGCCGGCGCGGTTGACGCCGGAGCTTCGGTTGGAGAACTCGAGGTCCCACCGCAGGCTATGGCGATGATGGCTACAACCCCGGACACGAGGCCAAAGGCGCGCAGGTCTGGCATCTATAAACTCCTCGAGAAATATGATGCCCCATAGATATTTGGGATTCTTCCGGAGGAATCCGCGCTCGCGTAATTATATTCCCTATTCAACTGGCCGCCAGTGATGACCGTGATGGATTCCGGGCCCGACATAAACCGGTGAGCGCCCGCCTCGGCGTTCCGCGGATTGGCCGCCGAAGAGATAACGGAGTTCATCACCGGGCAGGTGGCCAGGTTCAAAGAGATACGCAATGTCCGGTTCGTGGACAGCATCCCAAAGAACGCCTCCGGCAAGATCCTGCACCGGGTGCTCATCTAGCAGGAGCGGGGGATCGGGGCCCACTGATCCGCGGGTCGGTACGTATGGGCTTAAGTGCACGGCATGCCGTGCCCCGACGCCGTTTTCGTCATACGCGCATCCATATTGGCTGCCTTAGTCACCCGTCATTGCCGAGCGCGCAGTGGGTTCCAGCTTCCGCTGGAATGACGAAGAATCAATCTGGCTGATGGAGAGTGAATGCCCGGGCGGTGCACGTCCGTAGGCGAGGGTTTTAAACCCGCCGCCGCATGTCTAAAGAGCGGTCCGTAAGAAAAAAGCGAGCCCGCCGCCTCCGTCTTTCCGGCGAAAGCCAAAATCCATGCAGCCTCTACGGTCATGTCAACAATGCCAGTGGGTGAAAGGCCCTGCTTGGCTGAATCCGTGTGTTCCGAGGAAGTCAATGCTATTGCACGTTGGCGCAGTGGGTTCCAGCTTTCGCTGGAATGACGTTGGGGGTTCTCCCGTCTTTCCGGAGAAAGCCGGAAGGTGGATTCACATTTGAAGTGCAACACTTCATTCCAGAATACCTCGGCTGGAGTACGAAAGCCGAGGCACTTACGAGGGGTATTATTATACGCCCGCACGAGCTCAGTAAACCTCT
>JADFPD010000096.1 GCA_022562475.1 Chloroflexota bacterium
TGGCCCGGGGGTCGGTACAGGCGGAAACCAATGTCATCAGGCAGGGTCGGGGCAGCTGTCCCATAACCCTGGGCGGCACCGACGAGCAGAAGGCAAAGTACCTGCCGCCGATCGCCCGGGGCGAGAGTATCGCCGCGTTCGCGTTGACCGAGCCCCACGCGGGCTCCGATGTGCTCAGCATGAAGACCGAAGCCCACCTGGACGGCGACGACTGGGTCTTGAACGGGCAGAAGAAGTTTATCAGCCAGGCGGGCGACGCCGGCACCTACACGGTCTTCGCCAAGACGGACCCGGGCGAGGGCAGCCGAAGCCTGTCGGTATTTATCGTTGAGGCCGGGACGGCGGGATTCGATGACTCCAAGCGCATGGAACTGATGGCGGCCCATCCCATCGGCGAGCCACGGTGGACTGACTGCCACATCCCGCAGGCCAACCTGATCGGGGAACGGGGACGGGGCCTGCGCCTGGCCCTGGGCACCCTGGACACCTTCCGCACCACCGTGGCGGCGGCGGCCATCGGCATGGGGCAGGCGGCCTTCGAGGCATCATTGGACTATGCCAAGAACCGGGAGATGTTCGGCCAGAAACTCTCTGATTTTCAGGCAACCCAGTTCAAGCTGGCCGACATGGCGGTGTCGCTGGACGCGGCGCGGCTCCTGGCCCACAGAGCTGCTTGGCTCAAGGACTCGGGCCAAGAGTCGGTGATCAAAGAGGCGTCTTTCGCCAAGCTGTTCGGCACTGAGGCCGCCAGCCGCATCATCAACGACGCAGTGCAGATCCACGGAGGGGCCGGGTTGGAGAAGGGAAACCGGGTGGAACGGCTGTACCGTGAGGTGCGCGCGCTGACCATCTATGAGGGCACATCCGAGATACAGCGTCAGACCATTGCCCGGCGGTTGCTGCGGGAATAAGGATCTCGAAGTTTTATGAACGACCGGACCGCCGCACAGCCAAACTTGGAGCGTGTATTCTTTAGCCGCCCCCGTTGGATGCCAGCGGTGCAACTCTACCCAAATAAGATTGACGCCCTTCTAGAGCGATTTAGAGGCAGGCTAATAATCGGAGCGGGAATCTTGGCCGTTGCTTCGTTTTATGGGCCCGAAGCTTTAGCGTATCAGGCGCATATCAATGATCCTGGAATCAAGACGGCGACCAGGGTGAACTGGACGCTCTTCGTTGTGTCCTTATATGTGGTGGGTACGATAGGGTTCTATCTGTTTGCAACGTTTCGTGCTAAACGAGACCGGTTGCTTACCGTGTGTCTGATAAGGGAATTCCCGAATAGTAAGGTGTTGATTGAAAAGGGCATGGACCATCACAATGGGATATTTCGTCTCGCGATATTGAGCGCGATTGTATCCGGATCAATCATTGGTGGAGCCGCTTTTGTGCAGGACTCGAGCCTATGGTGGAGTGCACCACAGCTTCACATACCGTTGGTATTCACTCAGATGTGTGGAGTTTTTTTCGTTGCCGGCTATTTTTTATTGCGTAGTTTAGCGGTCAATCGAATCATGCGATTGACCTTCGAGGATGAATCGCCTCCATCGATCCCACTGCGGAAACAAGACGAATCCGACCTTTATTCGCAACTGGGTTACCACTACTTGATGATGTCGTCTTTCGCTCTGTTTTCTGCGGTCTATCTATTCCTGGTTTGGTTGGGACTTCAACTTGAGTCGGGGGTCATTACTCCGACATTCGGGTTCGCGTCTGCTATAACTTGGACGGTTGGCCCATTTTATTTAGCGTTGGTGTTCGGGCTGGTTTTCAGACCAATATTGAATCAACGCCGCCTCCTCCAAGAATGGAACAAGAAGCGGCTCGGTCCGTTGGCCGAAAAGATTGATCAGATAGTGAGCACAGAGAGCGACTATGATTCTTCAAACCTTGCACGTCTAGCGACCTACAAGGTAGCTTATGACGTTTTGGAATCAGCTTTTCCAGCCTGGCCGCTCCATCCCAACCAAGCTCGCTTTGTCTTAGCAACCACAACAGGATTGATATTCCCATTCTTGGGCGTGTTAATGAGAAGCTTGGTTTAGCTCAACGTGATGTCTGCTTAGGCAGTTGCTGCGAGAATAAGGATGTGGGGTTCGTGAAAAAGAAATTCGGGTGTTGTCTTGGGTTTCCGGGGTCGGGCCTGTGGCTCTTCTTCACGCTGATGTGGTTCTTTACCGAGCCGGACGCCATCCCGATCGGAAGATGGGAGTTCGTCTGGCGTTTCCTGGCGGGTCCGATCAACTTTGCCTTTTGACCAGCGATGGGGGCATCGCAGGGGGTTGAACAAGCATCGAAGAAGATGCGCTTTGGAACCAAGAGCGCGCTACCAGAGGAGGACCGAGATGTTGGACGACCCGGACGTAGCATCAGCATTGGCCGGCCTTGAAAAGCGCCAGGTTATCTCCCGGATCTGGAGCGGCGACCACACCGTTTGGAAGCCGGACCCCACGGAGATCGCAGACCGCCTTGGATGGCTGACGGTTACCGATCTTATGCGAGAGCAGGCGCCGATGTTGGAAGCCTTCGCCATGGAAGTGCGGCAAGCCGCCTTTAAGCATCTTGTCCTGCTCGGGATGGGCGGAAGCAGCCTGGGGCCCGAGGTGCTCCGCCAGACATTCGGCAGCGCCCCCGGCTACCCCGTTCTGACGGTATTGGACTCGACCGTACCTGCCTGGGTGCAGGCAGTTGCCGAGGCCATCGACCCGGCGCAGACCCTATTCCTCATCTCGTCCAAGTCGGGCTCAACCACCGAGCCCAACATGTTCTACGCCTACTTTCGGGGCTTGGTGGAGCAGGCCGTTGGCCAGGAGGCGGCGGGCCGGCACTTCATCGCCGTCACCGACCCCGGCTCGTCACTGGCCAGATTGGGTGAGGAGCAGGGGTTCCGGCGGGTCTTCTTGAACCCAACGGACCTGGGAGGCCGCTATTCGGTGCTGTCTTACTTCGGGCTGGTGACGGCGGCAGTTATCGGGCTGGACATATTGAAACTCCTTGACCGGGCTGACCAGATGCGGGAAAGGACCAAGCCGAGCGTCCCGGCCCACGATAACCCCGGCGCCTGGTTGGGGGCAGTGATGGGTGTCCTCGCCCAAAAGGGACGGGACAAGCTTACACTGGTCACATCTCCCGCCATCAGCAGCTTCGGTTTATGGGTGGAGCAGCTCATCGCCGAAAGCACCGGCAAGGAAGGGCTAGGAATAATACCGGTGGCTGGGGAGCCGATCGCGTCTCCGGACCACTACGGCGATGACCGGTTCTTTGTGTACCTGAGACTGGACGGAGACGACAACGATAAAAGCGACGAAGCGATCAAGGCCATTGAAACTTCGGGACAGCCGGTGGCACGCCTGGACCTGCGGGACATCTATGACATCGGCGCCGAGTTCTTCCGTTGGGAGATGGCGACGGCCGTCGCTGGGTCCATCATGGGCATAAATCCCTTCGACCAGCCCAACGTTCAGGCGGCCAAAGATATGACCGAAAGCGTGTTGGGTCAGTTCGAAGGGTCGGGGAAGCTCCCCGCCATGGAAGATTCGGTCCACATCGGCAAGCTGCTGGACATGGCCGTACCGGGCGACTACCTGGTAATCATGGCCTATATCCGGCAGACGCCTGAAGTCGATCTGGCCCTGGACGCCCTGCGCCGCCGGGTGACGGAGCGGTACGGCATCGCAACGACGATGGGGTACGGCCCCCGGTTCCTGCATTCCACCGGCCAACTGCACAAGGGCGGACCGGCGACTGGACTGTTCCTCCAGATCACGGCGGAACACGTCCAGGACCTGGATATACCAGGCGCGCCGTTCACCTTTGGCGTGCTGGCCGACGCTCAGGCGCTGGGAGACCTGCAAGCGCTACGGGCCTCAGGGCGCCGGTCGGTCCGTGTCGACGTAGGCTTAAGGCCGGAGCAGGGGATACGAAAGGTCGCCGACCAGTTGGTATGATTTAGGGAATCAAGCTTGGCGCGCTTTTCCGGTGCGAGCATTACCGGAAAAGACCTCTGAGATGCCAACAGGGCCAATCGGTTCGTAGGAACATCGATGAAGATCGCCCTAGTGACAACACATGCCACCAGCGAAGGGGGAGTGCCCCACTATGTCGCCTCCCTCGCGAGGGCCCTGGCATATCGCCATGATGTAACCGTATACAGCTCCAAGTTCGAGTCCTTCGATGGTACTGGCGTGCGGCACCGCCAGATCAAGGCCATCGGCAGCGGCGGGAATATCTTTGACTTAACGTTCCTGATCGTGAGCACTCTCGTTATTTGGGTCCACCGTCTCAGACGAAAGGACGAATTTGACATCATCCATTCGCATGTGGGGTCTCCTTTTTTCTCCGATGTGTTTACCAGCCATTTTTATGAGCGTGAGGGAATCGCCCGGATGAAGACCGCGCCAAAAGACATGCCCCGAGATAATCTCGCTCGCAGGCTTCGAAGCCGATTGAATGCTAGGATAGAATCAGCGCTTCTCGCACGGCGTAAAAGCGGGACCTGGATTGTGCTCTCAGCCGCTATGAAAAGCGGGTTCATTCGCGATCATCCGGTCCCGCCCGAGAGCGTATTTGTTGTCCCCAATGGAGTGGATTCGTCGAGGTACAGTCCGGACAATGTCGCGCGATACCGCGACGAGGTCCGTGAACGGCTGTCGGTGGCGCCGGGCGGCCAAGTAGTGCTTTTTTTGGGAGGAGACTGGCCGAGGAAGGGACTAGCTCAGGCGATCGAGGCCCTATCTCTCTTGGCAGGGAGTCAAGCCATGCTGCTGGTGGTCGGTTCTGGGAATGTAACTGATTACCGAAAATTGGCAGTGCGTTTTAAGATAGAGGACCGGGTGATATTTGCCGGGCAAATAAGAGACGGCTGGAGGTATTACGCCGCCAGCGACGTGTATCTGTTACCCTCGCTCTACGAGCCTTTCGGGCTCTCCATCCTAGAAGCCATGGCCTCAGGTTTGCCAGTGCTGGTAAGCCGGGACACCGGTGCTGCGGAGCTGATCCATGATGGAGTGGACGGGATACTTATCCAAGAGCCGAGAGATGTGAGGGAGCTTTCAACGAAGCTTGGGGCGTTACTGAAGGACGTAGATCTCAGGATACGGCTGGGCAGACAAGCGCGCCGCACAGCACTGAAGTACCCTTGGGACCGTGTCGCACGTGAGACGGAGGAAGTCTATAAGACGGTATTGCTCCAAGAACGCGGGAGCGCCAAAGAGCAACCTTCCTGGCCAGACGATAATAGGAAAGAATGACGAAGCGGGGTTGGCATGCCGAGCGATCTTCCATTAGGGAACGGAAATCTTCTAGTCAATTTCGATAAAGACTACAACCTAAAGGATATTTACTATCCCTATGTTGGCAAAGCGAACCAAACCCGCCGCCGCATATCGCGGACCGGGATAATGGTGGATGGCCAGTTCTCCTGGCTCAGCGACTCCGATTGGTCAAAAGATATGGACTATGAGCACAACTCCCTGACTACCAAAGTAAGAGTCACCAACGGTCCGCTCGAGCTCCAGCTGACATTCAACGATACGGTAGATTTCCACCGCGACATATTCCTGCGGCGGGTGCAGGTTTTGAACCTGTCGGAGCGCCCTCGGAACGTCCGCCTGTTCTTCCACTACGACTTCCTATTCTGGGGCGTGGGGATTGGCGACTCCATTCACCATCACCCTGACGGCAACTTCCTAGTAGCGTACAAGGACAATTGCTACTTTTTAATGAATGCGACCGCGGAGAGATCGGTTGGCATTTCAAGTTGGACCACAGGGTTCAAAGACGATGCGGGCTTAGGAGGCTCGTGGTCCGATGCTGAGGACGGCATCTTGGAGGAAACCTCAAATTCCTTCGGATCGATAGACGGCGTGATCGCCGTGGACCAACCTCTGATTCCGCCGGGGGAAAGTGGTGTGTGCTACACCTGGCTGGCCGCGGGACAAGACCTGAACGAGGTCCGCGCCTTGGACGCCTTGGTGCGGCGCCGTGGACCCCAGTACTTGATAGCCCGCACGACAAACTACTGGCGGGCATGGCTGGAAAAGGAGGACGTAGATTTCCATGGCCTGCCCGACGGGATCCAGCAGCTGTACAGGCGGAGTTTGCTTACTCTGCGCACTCATATAGACAACCGAGGAGGCATAATCGCCGCCAACGACTCGGACCTTTCGTTCTTGGTGTACGGCCAGGAGTCGTATTCATACGTCTGGCCAAGAGACGGCGCATACGTCGCTAATGCACTGGACAAGGCTGGTTATGCGCACCTCGCCACTAGGTTTTACAACTTCTGCAACGATGTTATATACCGTGATTCTGCCCAGGGGAATGATGAGCCACACTACGATCAAGCTTATATGCTGCAAAAATATACGCCCGACAAGCTCGTCGCCTCCAATTGGATGGGCAGGGCCGACGAGAAAGGGTCCTTCCGGCCTCCCATTGAGGAAGACGAGACAGCCCTCATCCCCTATGCGATATGGCAGCATTATCTCAAGTATCGGGATTTCGAAGTACTGTCTCTATGGTTCCAGCCCCTGCTGATCCAGGCGGCCAATTTCATGGTTGAGTTCCGGGAGAGTCACACCAAACTGCCTGCTCCATCTTATGATCTGTGGGAAGAGCGGGTTGGGATTTATTCCTACACGGTGGCTACGGTGTGGGCGGGTCTCAATGCCTCTGCCAACGCCGCTGAGTTGTTCGGCGAGACCGCCGCCGCCGTTAGGTTTCGCGATGCCGCCGAAGAAATCAAGGGGGCCTGCGAGACTTATCTATACGACGATAAACTGGGCCGGTTTCTCAAGCGCATCTCTGTGAACTCCAACGGCGAAGTAGAACCAGATTCCACCGTAGATGTGAGCCTCTACGCCCTCTGGTACTTTGGGATGTTTGACCCAAAGGACCCTCGGATCGTTGGTACGATGAAGGCTATCGTGGACCGGTTGTCCTGCCAGACGGACATCGGAGGAATCGCGCGTTATGAGGGGGATGAATACCACTGGGATGCCGGTCTGCAAGATCAGCGCGACAAGATACCTGGCAACCCTTGGATCATCTCAACCCTCTTTCTGGCCCAGTACCAGATAGTCACGGCCCAGTCCGTCGATGACCTGAAAGAGGTCCACTCGGCGTTTGAATGGGTGTGCGCCAGAGCCCTGCCAAGCGGCGTGTTGCCGGAGCAGATCCATCCTATAACCGGAGAGCATCTGAGTGTTGCACCTCTGACATGGAGCCACGCCATGGTGGTGGCAGTGGTCAACGACTACCTAGAAAAGTACGAGGCATTGCAGAGAGGTTCTCCCAAATGATTGGGCACTAGGCAGCGGATGCCGAGACCTGGCGGCCATACCGGTGAGTCTGGGTTGATGTTATGGGTAGAATCTCCACCGTCCTGTCGGCGTAGGAGAGTGGACTTGATGAAAGCTTAGGGGCGCACGGGATTCCCGTGCGCCCCTAAGCTTTCACGGATGCCTGGCCCTAGCTGGTAAAGGCTATTCGACGTTTATGTAGACGGTGTTGCTATCTGTGGATGAGAGGCGCTGGCCGATCACCGCTTGGTACTCGGGGGAGTTGTACCATTCGTGGGCCTTTTCGCTACTTTCAAACTCGAACAGCACGATGCCCATGGGAGCCCAATCGCCGTCGGCCGCCTGGATATCTTGGCTAAACCAGAGCATCTTGCCGCCGGCCGCTTCAATGATCGGAACAGCAACCTCCTGGTAGGCCCCGAAAGCCGCCTCGTCTTTGATCCCGTGAACCATTCCCATGAAATATCCTGGCATTTTGTACTCCTTCTTTATTGAGTCCAGTCAAATTTTGCCTGATCGGATCTTGGGTTTTTGGTAGGATGCTCGTTACACCTCTAAAGGTGTGTCTTCCAGGTTGGCCCACTCGCCCATCGAACCGTCGTAGTTCTTAGTGTTGGTGTAGCCGACCAATTGCATGACGAACACACTGTTCGCCGCTCGGATGCCGCCCTGTCAATACGTGTAGACATTCTTGTCGGGAGTGATGCCGTTCTCGGTCAGAATGCGGCGTATCTCGGCGGCAGGTTTGAACTCGTTGGTCTCCGAGTCGATGAGGTTGAACCACTCGAGGTGCACCGCGCCGGGAATGTGGCCGGCGCGCTTGTTGCCCCGGCTCATGCTGCCGTCCCATTCGCCGTCGCTGCGCACATCCCAGATCACGGAGCCGCCAACCTCGCAGGCCTGCTTCAACTCATCGACCTTCACCAGCTTGGAGTCGTCGTGCTTGGGAGTGAATGTGACTGACTTTGGGGCGGCCCGCCCGAAGTCGACTTTCCCGCCATTGGCGATCCAGGCTCGCCATCCTCCGTTCAGGATCTTCACGTTGGTGTGTCCGTAGGTGTTCAGGGCCCACCAAAGCCGGCCGGCGGTCAGGCTGCGGGAGTGGTCGTAGGCGATGACCAGTGTGTCGTCGCCGATGCCCAGGCCCTCGCACATGGCTTTGAACTGTTCCGGCTGCATCAAGAACAACCGGCCCGAGTCGGGGTCTTTCTCGTAGTTGTCCGGCACCAAGACCGCGCCGGGGATGTGGCCCCGGGCGTAGGCGGCATCGACCTCGCAATCGACGACCACCACGTTGGCGTCGCTTTTGTGAGCGTCGACCCAGGCGGCGTCCACCAATAAGTCAGGGCGTGCGTATCCCTCAGTCGCCATCGTTGTTCCGACTCCTTTAGCCAGACCGTTCTGGTCGGGGAATTTGGGTCAGCAAATTGTAGGTGATGGAGTATGGACGGTCAATACCAGCTTAGGCGCGGGCCCAGGCGCGGGTTCCCAAGCCGACGTGCCTTGCCGGGCCAGTATGGGGCAGTTAGAATAGGGCGGCCCGATACCAATACCGGCGGACCATGCTGCCCGCCGCGCCGGAGCCCCCACGATCCATGAAATTCGGTATGTTTGTGCTACCTTCCTGGCCCCAGCGGGACCCATCCCACCAGGGCCGGCTTTACCACGAAATGATCGAACAGATCCAGTACGCCGAGGAGTTGGGATTCGAGTCCGTCTGGTTAGCTGAGCACCACTTCACCCGCTTCGGAATCGTTCCCTCGGCCCTGCCGTTGGCTACCTACGTGGCCGGCCAGACCAAGAGGATTCGCATCGGGACCGGGGTGAGCGTGCTTAACTTCCATGACCCGGTCTTCCTGGCCGAAGAAACGGCGATGATGGACCTGCTGAGCGATGGGCGCTTGGATTTTGGCATCGGCCGCGGCCAGGTGGTCTACGAATATGCCAACTTCAAGGTGGACTACGAGACCAGGACCCAGCGGTTCAACGAGGTCTTGGACATCATCTTGGGCCTCTGGAGCACCCCCGGGTTCACCTACCACGGCGACCATTACCAGGTCGACGACCTGACCATCGCGCCCACGCCGATACAGAAGCCTCATCCACCCATGTACCTGGCGGTCTCCAGGACGCCCGGCACCATCGACGATGCCGTGTCCCGGGGCCTTCCAATGCTCACCAGCGCCAACACTCCAAATGAGGACGTGCTCGGCCTGCGCGGCCTGTATGCCGCCAAATGCGCTGAGGCGGGCGTTAAGCCCCGGTGGGATGACATGCCCTTCTTCCGGGTTACTTACGTTGCCGAAGACCAGAAAACGGCCGAGCAAGACCCACAAGAGGCCATGGACTGGGTCGCCGATTTGAACGGCTACCGCCGCACCCTCAAGGGAGGCAGCGAGATCTACGCCGACCTGGACCACTGGGTAAATACCCGGCCCGAAGACCCGCCCAGCTATAGATCGAGGCTGAAGTCCACCGCCTATTTCGGCACCCCCGACCGGGTAGTGGAACGGATCAAGGACCTGCGCGACCAGCACAACGTCCAGTACTATACGGCGCACTTCTCTTATGGCAGCATGGAGCACGAAAAAGTCATGCGTTCAATGAAACTCTTCGCCAAAGAGGTCATGCCGAAGTTTCGATAGCTGTGAGCTGAGGAGCTACTAATGGTTCAACAAGGACAGATCGACCATCTGCTTCAGGAGACGGGCCAGATCTTGCCGCCTGCGTCACTGGTGCAACAGGCCTACCTACAGGACCACGATGCCGCCTACAAAGATTCCGTGGAAAACCCCGAGGCCTTCTGGGAAAAGGTGGCTAAGGAACTGGACTGGTTCAAACCGTGGGACCAGGTGTTCGAATGGACCTACCCCACCTTCAAGTGGTTTCTGGGCGCCAAGTGCAACATCACCTACAACGCATTGGACCGGCACCTGACCAACGGGAACAAGAACAAAGCGGCCTTCATCTTTTTGGGCGAGGACGGCTCGGAGCGGGTCTTCACCTACGGCCGCTTGGCCCAGATGGTCAACCGGTTCGCCAACGGGCTGAAGTCGCTGGGTGTGAAAAAGGGCGACCGGGTGGTCATCTACATGCCCCTTTCGCCCGAGGGCGCCATCGCCATGCTGGCCTGCGCCCGAATCGGCGCCGTGCACAGCGTGGTCTATGCCGGTTTCAGCGTGGGTTCGCTGCGGGGACGGATCCTGGACGCACAGGCCAAGGTGGTTATCACCGCCGACGTTGGCTACCGGCGGGGCAAGGAGGTCGACCTGAAGGGCATCTGCGACCAGACCGTCGAGGACCTGGACCTGGTGGAGCACGTCGTGGTCTGGAGCCGCAAGGGGCCGCCGGAAACGCCCAGACCCAGAGACGTCGACTTCGACCAACTGATGGCTGACGGCAGCATCGACTGCCCCGCGGAGGAGATGGACTCCGAGGACCCGCTGTACATCCTCTACACCAGCGGCACCACCGGCAGCCCCAAGGGCGTCCTCCACGTCCACGGCGGCTACATGGTGGGCACCTATTACCATTTTAAGACTTTCTGGGACGTGAAAGACGACGACGTTTTCTGGTGCACATCCGATATCGGCTGGGTCGTGGGGCACAGCTACATCGTGTATGCGCCGTTGGTGGCCGGGGCGACCACGGTCTTTCGGGAAGGCGCCATCGACTATCCTCATCCCGGCGTTTTCTACGAGACCATCGAGAAGTACGGCGTGAACGTGATGTTCACCGCGCCTACCCTCCTGCGCATGCTCATGCGCTACGGCGAGGAATACCCCAAGAAATACAACCTGAAGTCGCTGCGCTTCCTGACCTGCGCCGGGGAACCCTTAAATCCCGAGGCCCTGAAATGGAGCTACGAATTCATCTGCGGCAGTGGGGAGTGGGGCCATATCGTGGACAACTGGTGGCAGACCGAGACCGGCGGCCCCTGCCTGGGCACCTCGGCCACCATGCCGGTGAAGCCGGGACGGGTGGGCCGAGCGTTGCCAGGAGCCTCCTTGGACATCGTGGACCGGGAGGGCGTGCCCATCACGGAACCGGACAAGGGCGGGCTGCTGGTGATAACAAAACCCTTCCCCCACTTCTACCGGACGGTGTACGGCGACCCGGAACGCTACGCCCAGGACTGGAACACCATCCCCGGCGTCTACCTAACCGGAGATGTTGCCCTGCGGGACGCCGAGGGCTACTACATGGTGGTGGGACGGGCTGACGACGTGCTGAACGTGGCTGGACACCGTATCGGCTCGGCCGAGGTCGAGAGCGCTTTAGTCTCCCACGCCGCCGTCGCGGAGGCGGCGGTCATCGGCAAGCCCGACGAACTGCGCGGCGAGATCATCAAGGCCTTTGTGACCCTGCGCATGGGCCAGGAACCGTCCGATGAGATGGTGGCGGCCCTGAAGCTGCACGTCCGCGAGGAACTGGGCCCCATCGCGGTCCCCGCCGAACTGGAATTCATGCCGGTCCTGCCCAAGACCCGCTCTGGCAAGATCATGCGCCGCCTATTGAAAGCTAACGAACTGGGGATCGATCCGGGAGATATCACGACGCTGGAGGAGTAGGGGATTTCGGAGGGGTTTCCATGGCTGACGAATTACCGACAACACGAACTAATGTAGATTTCAAATTCGAACGCTCGAGAGGAATTGTCTGGGTTTGCGATATGGCGAGTTCCTCCGCCAATCTTAATGATGATTCTACCGTCGATGCATTAGAGGAATTCATACCAAGGCTATATTGGCTAGGTCTCCAAATTGTGGAATCGGCGGGTGGTATTTTCGTTAAATGGACCGGGGACGGGTTTTTAGCATGGTTTGAAATGCCGCTTGAACGGGATTTAGGAAAACGGCTGACCGTAATATTTAACGCCCTCTGGCATTTGTCGGCCATGATAAACGTTACCCAATTAGGGGTAAAGGCTCCTCGGAAATTCAAGGTACGTCATGGTATTACATTTGAGCCGGACGCTAAATTGATTAGAGTTAGACATGAAGACGGCCATGAATCTCTAGATTTGATAGGGAGGTCGGTAGTGTTGGCTTTTCGCCTGTCTGGAATGTCGGCTAAATTCCCAAGCATAGTAACCCAGGCGAAAATCTTCAAAGCCTATTCGGGATTTAGCGGGGAAATGGGATTCCGCAAGCGAAGCATTACTAAAGAAGAGAGGCTCAAATATTTCAAGGGACAGCGGATGGGTACGGATTCAATATATGCGACAGCTGATCGAATTTCACGTTTTAAAACATTTGAATCGGCCGCCAAAAATCTGCAAAAAGCAATCAACACTTTAGAAGAACCTAAGGGCCAGGATTATCTATTGAATCCCTTTATCGATTCAATTACCGGGCGGTTTTCCAGCGGACCGGATTGGACGGCGGAGGTAATGGTCGCCTACGCCCGCTACATCAAAGACGATCTCCTTGGAAATATTAAAAAACTCGTTCCAGATCTAGAAGAACGAGCGCAAAGTACACGCCAAAGCTAAGAGATACGTGACGTTTGTGGCGTCGATCTCTCACGATAACCAGAATTCCCGCCTAACCCCGAACACATTCTACAAATTGACCATTCCTGAATGGTAAACTGGTTCTACTGATTCCCGACGTTCATGTCGAAAATTACGCGGTGCCCTCTCGCCGCTCTACACAATAGGTGGACCCCATGATGCACCGCGTCGTGCCGGAACCGCCGGTGGACAAGAGAAACACCCTAGGCTTGCCAGCTCCGTCCAGCCCCATGTTGCGCCGGACGGTTAGGCTCTTCCGTCCCTACCGCTCCCAGGTGGTCTCGGTGGCGGTCCTGATTCTGCTCACCGCCAGTATCGGCGTGATCAACCCGCTGCTCATCAGGACCGTGTTCGACGACGGCCTTTTCCCGGCATCGGGTGGACCTGACATGCAGCTCCTTTGGGTCTTGGCGGCCATCATGACCTCCATCGCCATCGCCAACGGCCTTATGGGAGTGCTTCAGACCTACATGACGAACCACGTGGGCCAGAGCGTCATGCGCGACCTGCGGGACTCCGTCTACGCCCACCTCCAGGGCATGTCTCTGGGATTCTTCACCAGTACCCGCACCGGAGAGATCCAATCCCGCATCTCCAACGACGTGGGAGGGATCCAGTCGGTGGTGACCAGCACGCTGACCGACACGCTCTCAAACACCGTGATATTTCTCAGCACCCTGGTCGCAATGTTGATCTTGTCCTGGCAACTGACCATCGTGGCCGTCGCGACGGTGCCCTTCTTCTTCGCATTGACCAGGTTCGTAGGGAAG
>JADFPD010000097.1 GCA_022562475.1 Chloroflexota bacterium
GAGCACGCCAGGAATGGACAACCGCTCTGGGATATGCTCCTCGTTGTACCACCGGTTGTACTCTTCTTCATGCTCGGCCGCTACGTCGCTATAGACCATCAGCACGCCGTCTCCTTTCTTCGCCGCCATGTCATCCTCCGTGCCGTTCTCTGATCAAGCTAATCTGAATCCGGTCCGCGTTGGTCCCCTGGGAAATACTGTTGGCCCGTGCCGTAGCTATCCAGTGCGTAACGCATGGCGTGAAACAGGGGCTCCGGAAGATCATCAAGGAGGAACCAGCCGCAGGCGATGAATGCTTCCGGCTCCATCAGGGTTGGTTCTTGATCACCGATGTCCCCGAGAAACTCGATGTCCACGTAATGTTTGCCATAGGCGATTATGTTGCTCACGCAGAGGAATCGCAGGCCGCCCACCGCCAAGCCCAGTTCCTCCATGGCCTCCCGCCGGGCGCATTCCTCCAGGGTCTCGCCAACCTCCAGGTGACCGCCGGCGGAAGCCCAGGTGTCTTCGCCGTGGGCGCCGTGCCGTTTGGCCAGAAAGACCCTGCCCTCACGCACGAAGATCACGCCCACACCGACCTGGGGTCTCAATGACTCTGCCGCCATGGCGCCGAGTATAGCACGCGACATTTTGGCGGCCGACCGGCCCTCGCCCAACGAGGTTTGTTGCCCTATAATGGGCCGATATTTGACCTCAGCCGGACGATTGGGAGGGACAGCTATGGCAGGACCAGACCGAACGGTGATAACCAGCAGCCAGGCGCCCCAACCCTTGGGCGCCTATTCCCTGGGTATCAGCGTGAGCCCGGGAAAACTGATTTACGTCGCTGGCCAGGTGAGCATGGACTCCAACGGCAACTTGGTGGGCAAGGGGGATGCCGCGGCCCAGACCCGCCAAGCCCTCGAGAATATCGGCCACGTCCTGGCCGGCGCCGGAGCGGGGTTCAGCGACGTGGTCGAGTTCACCACCTACGTGGTTGGCCGCTCTTCGGTGCAGGGATACCTCCAAGGCCGCGGTGAGGTCTATCCGGACATGTACCCCGACGGCGATTTTCCGGCCAACACCCTCTTGGTGGTGGCCGGGCTGGTGAACGAAGATCTACTTGTCGAGATCAAGGCCGTGGCGGCGCTGCCCTAAACCATTCGACCAAGCCACGTTCCGGTAAACCCAGCACGGGGAGGCATAGATTGGCCGATCAAGAACGGCTGGTAAAAAACCTTATTGAGCTGATCAAGATCGACAGTCCCAGCGGCGAGGAAGACGCGATGGACGAAGAGGTCAGCTCGCGGCTGGAATCGCTGGGCCTGAAGGTGTCCCACGACTCCTACAACAACGTTATCGCCAAACTGGCGGGAGAAGGAAAGCCCTTCATGCTTTCCGCGCATCTGGATACCGTGGAGCCGGGCCGGGGCATCAAGCCCGTGGTCGATGGGGGCGTGCTGCGGTCCGACGGCAGCACCATCTTGGGCGGCGACTGCAAAGCCGGGGTGGCCATCGTCTTGGAGGCATTAGAGGCGGCAAAAGAGTCCAACGGCGGCAACCGGGCCATCGAGGTGGTGTTCACCCGTCACGAAGAAGGCGGCCTGGTGGGGGCCCACCACCTGGACTTCAGCATGGTTTCGGCCAAAGAGGGCATCGTATTTGACGGCGAAGGGCCTCCCAACCGCATCATCTTATCGGCCCCATCCCAGAACGTGGTCACCGCCCAGATCACCGGCCGCGCCGCCCATGCCGGTCTAGAGCCTGAGAAGGGCATCTCCGCCCTGCTCATCGCCGCCGACATCCTGAGTCAACTGCCCTTGGGCCGCATCGACGAAGAGACCACGGCCAACATCGGCCGCCTGGAAGGCGGCCTGAAACGCAACATCATCCCCGAGCAGGCTTTCCTTGACGGCGAGTTCCGGAGCCGTGACAGCGAGAAATTGGCCGACCTGGAACGCAAGTTCCGGGGAGTATTCGATGAGGTTGCGTCCAGATATCCAGAGGCGAAAATCGACCTGGACATCGTGAATACCTATCAGGCGTACAACCTCGACGCCGGCAGTGAGGCCGTCGCCATCATCAGCCGGGCGTTGGCGGGCATGGGCCTGGAGCCGGTCTTGGAGTCCACCGGCGGCGGTTCCGACGCCAACGTATTCATCGAGAAGGGCATCACGGCCATTCCGGTGGGCATCGGCGTGCGGGACTTCCACACCACCTGGGAAACGGCAGTCATCGCCGAGGTATTTCAGGGCGCGCAGATGTGCGAGTCGGTTATAAGAGGGGCCTAGCGCGCTAGGCAGTCCCAGATGACCGTCTGATCAAAGTATTGATATGGGCAATGATCGCCCAGACGCGAATCCCCCAAACTTTGACAGCATCAAATTTTGAGAGTCCAATTAATCAACGGCGAATGTACGGGAGGGAATAAACCTATGGCAGACCTGCCTAGCGATAAAGCTATCCAGCGAATGAGGGTCTTCGTAGAAAAATACACCGAAAAGTCCGGGACTTTCGTATCTCCCATTGAAGGCGTAACCGAGCAAGTTATCCTCGGTCTGGCGCAAAACATAGACGAGATCGGGCGGCCGTTATGTCCTTGCCGGTTCTACCCGGACAAGACTGAAGAGATAAAACACCGAACCTGGATCTGCGCCTGCGACGACATGCAGATCTATAAATATTGCCATTGCTTGCTGTTCGTAAATAAAGACGGCTTACCCATCACCGAGTATCTCCCTGAAGGCCATGAAGCCTTGGAATCGTACGGTGTGATAAAGGACCCGGAACCGGAAAAAGGCCGGCCCCTAAGGCACAAGGCCGCGGAACGGGAAGAAGAGCGAATCAACCGGCCCTCATAGGTGGAGTCGCCTCCGCGATGAGTTTCCAGCTTGTTTGGTATTATTAGAGGCGGCCGGCGGTACATAGCTTTCCAAACAATCGCCGGGCAATAATTTCCATGATTTTACCCACTGGAGAGGATCAAATGGCCACGATCAACAAGAAGCGCCAACTGGGCCGCCAGGTCTCCATCGTAGGCGCCGGACTGTCCCAATTCGGGGCCTTCCCCGACAAGGACACCCGCGACCTATTCGTTGAGGCCTTCCAGGACATGGTCCAGAGTATAGACCGCGGATTCGATATCCAAGACATCGAATGCGCCTACGTGGGGAATTACTCCTCCGACCTCTTTGAGCACCAGGGCCACACCGCGCCTATCATAGCCGACTGGCTGGGCATCACCCCCATCCCCGTCACCCGCATCGAGAACGCCTGCGCCAGCAGCGGCAGCGCCCTCCGGGAAGGCGTGATGGCCATCGCCAGCGGCATGTACGACGTTGTGCTGGTGGGCGGCATGGAGAAGATGACCAACCTGCCCACAAACGATGTCACCGACGTTCTGGCGACGGCGGCCGACGGCCTCTATGAGGTGCCGGCAGGACTGACCTTCCCGGGCATCTTCGGCGCCATCGCCAAGGCTCATATGGACCGCTACGAGACCAACCTGGACCACCTGCTCAAGGTCGCCATCAAGAACCACAGCAATGGCGCTCTCAATCCCAAGGCCCAGTTCCAACAAACGGTCACGACCATGATGGAGCGACGCATGGCCCGGGCCCGGGAAAGAGGACAGACGGTCCCCGATTATAAGACCGACATGGACTTCTTGAACGACGCCCAGGCCAATCCCTGGATCGCCTGGCCTCTGCGGTTATACGACTGCGCGCCGATCACCGATGGCGCGTCATGCGTGCTGCTGGTATCGGATGAGATCGCCCATAACTTCACCGACACCCCCATCAGCATCGCGGGAATCGGACAGGCCACCGGCAAACCGCTTCACGACTCCGACGAGCTGACCTCGCTTTCCGCCGCCAAGGCCGCTTCCCAGCAGGCCTACGACATGGCCGGCATCACCGTGGCGGACATCGATCTCGCCGAAGTCCACGATTGCTTCACCATCGCCGAGATCGTGGCAACCGAGGACCTGGGTTTCTTTGCTCCCGGCGAGGGCCCGCGGGCGGTGGATGAGGGACGCACCGCGCTGGACGGAGACCATCCCATCAATACGTCAGGCGGACTAAAGGCCAAGGGCCATCCGGTCGGCGCCTCCGGCGTCGGTCAGGTCATCGAGATCTACCACCAACTGCGGGGCGAGGCCGGGGAACGCCAGGTGAAAAAGGCCGACCCGACAGTCGGCATCACCCACAACGTGGGCGGCACCGGAGGCACCTGCGTGGTCAACGTGCTGCGGCGGGAGTCGTAACGATGGCCGATGAATTCAACTCCAGCGCCTTCTATAACAAGCTGAGAGAGGAAAAGAAGCTCGTCGGCGTGAGGTGCAAGGACTGCGGCCATCTATCCCCGGAGCCCCGGCCCATGTGCCCGGAGTGCCACGGGTCCAACATGGAATGGCACCCGTTCAGCGGCAAGGCCAAACTCAGCACCTTCACCTGCATATCGATAGTCCCCGTTAAGATGGCCGCCAAAGGCTACGGGCGGGACAATCCGTATTGCACCGGGATCGTCGCCCTCGAAGAGGGTCCCAGCATCAGCGCCATGATCAACGGTGTCGATGGAACAAATCCGCAGGGAATCAAGACCGGGATGGACCTGGTCTTGGACGTTGACGACCTGGACGAAGAATCGCCGGCCTTGGCCTTCAAACCGGCTTAATAGGCGCTAACTCGCCTAAGCAAAATAAAAGTCCCGTCCTTCCCTGAGGGAAGGACGGGACTTTTTACATCGGTGATGCTGGACTTGGCTTAGTCGAAACCGCGGGTGCCGACCCAACCATGGGCGGAGACGTCGATCATCTCGCCGTTGGGACCGGTGTACTTAATCTCGACGTTCTGGTGGCGGGGTCCACCCATACCCACGCCCAAGGCCTTGTTGACTTCGTCCATGGGAGCCGAGTTATGTTCGGCCAACTTCTTCTCAACGTCTTCCAGGTCTTCACACTCGAAGCCGATGTGGTGGATGCCGCTGTAGTCCTTGCCGCGCTCTCCGGCCACCGCGTCATTCTGGAAATCCAGGATGGCCATGTTTACGTTGCCGTCACTGAGAAAATAGCCGATGGCGTTGGCGCTATCAAGTTTGGCAATCTCACGCAGTCCGAAGACTTCTTTGTAAAATGCAGCGGTCTTGGCCGCGTCCTGAGTGGCAATGGCGATGTGCTTAATCTTGGGCATCTCGCAACCTCTCCTGCCGGTATCTTGCCGGTATTTTATTGGGTGATTCCAGACTCCGGAATCTGTTCAAGCAACGATACCACGTTTGTTCAGTTGGTGTCACTTGGCCGGCCCGTTACCCGGAGCCTGGCCGGAGCCTAACTTGGACCCGGCCCCACACGACACCCTGAGCGTAGCGAAGAGTCCGCCGGGCGATGACCGGAAGATCCTTCCCCGACGCGCCGGTAGCGCTCCTCAGAACGGCAATATCGAGGCAAGCCCCGCGGCGGCGCCGATACTCACTAACCCGTCGGTCGATCAGGCTGCGTGTTAGAATATCCTCGGCTGCCGGCCTTCCCCGTCCGGAAGGCCCATGAGCGTAATTGCCTCGCGGACCAAACCGCTCCAGACGTCTCCATGACGTTTTGCGACACCCACGGAGGACGTAAGCATGGCATTCCCCAAACGCATGAAATTCGGTGTCTTCATGGCTCCCTTCCACCGCGTGGGCGAAAACCCCACCCTGGCTTTGGAACGGGACTTGGAGCTCCTTCAATGGTTGGACGTTCTGGGCTTCGACGAGGCCTATATCGGCGAGCACCACAGCGCCGGATGGGAGACCATCGCGTCGCCCGAATTGTTCATGGCCACCGCCGCCGAACGCACCCGCCACATCCGCTTGGGCACCGGCGTGACCAGCCTTCCCTACCATCATCCCTTCATGGTGGCCAACCGCATGGTCCTACTGGACCATCTGACCAGGGGCCGAGTGATCCTGGGGTGCGGCCCCGGCGCCCTTGCTTCAGACGCCTTGATGCTGGGCATCAAGCCCGAGAGACAACGGGCGATGATGGAAGAGTCGTTGGACGCCATCATGCGGCTCATGTCCGACTCCGAGCCCTTCACCATCAAGACCGACTGGTTCGAGATGAACGATGCCGTGCTCCAACTGCGGCCTTACCAAGACCCCATCGTCCCCGTGGCCGTGGCCTCGGTGGAATCGCCTGCCGGCGTCACCCTGGCCGGGAAACACGGGGCCTCGATCCTTTCGTTGAGCGTGCCCAGGGACACCATCCGCAAGACATCCTTGGCCGAACTCTGGGCCATCGCTGAGGAGACGGCGGCCGAGCACGGCAAGACCATGCACCGGGAGGACTGGGGCGTGGTCATGGGCATGCACCTGGCTGAAACCAAAGAGCAGGCGATGAAAGACATTCGCGAGAGCAGCGCCAGGTTGGTCACCGAGTATTTTGGCCAAACTTTGGGCAACCCGGTGCCCGATGTACCCCGCGACCAGATCGTGGACTACATGGTTGACCACAACCAGTGGATCGTCGGCACTCCCGACGACTGCATCGCCGGGATCGAGCGGCTCCAGGAGATCACCGGCGGCTTCGGCAAGTTCATGATACGGGTCGAGGACTGGGCCCCCCGGGACAAGATCCACCGCAGCTACGAACTCCTGGCGCGCTACGTGATGCCCCATTTCCAGGGCAGTCTGGAAGGTATCCAGATCTCCAGGGATTGGGCCAGCGAGCGCCGGGAGGCACTGCAGCAGAACCGCTATGCCGGGATCAAAGCCGCCACCGACCGGTTCGACGCCAGCAGAGGCAACGGAAGAAGCAGCTAGCTGCTCTCAGCAGTCTGCTTTTAGCTTTTAGGTAGCAATATAGACGCCCCGGTCGATCGGGGCGTCTATTTTTGATGCGAACCTCTGGTGGCTGCCGGTTCGTAGAATACTTGCCGGTCTGTTATATTTTCATCAAGCGCAAATTTAAAGGTCCGGTTGCGGCACTTTGGGCCTATATCTTGGGTCCCGCCCAAACGAAACGAGGCAGCTATCATGCGCAAAACCAAGATCATAGTCACCATCGGCCCCGCCTCCAGTGACCCGGCCATGTTAGACCAACTCATCGGCCTTGGCATCGACTGCGCCCGCCTGAATTTCTCCCACGGAACGTTGGACGAACACGCGGAGGTGATCGCAAACGTCCGGAGGCTTTCCAAGAAACACGGACGGCCGGTGGCCATTCTCCAAGACCTGGGCGGCATCAAGCTGCGCCTGGGAACTCTGAAAGAACCGGTGCTGCTGAACCCCGGCGACACTGTGAGCCTGGTCCCGGAGGCGGAGACCAAAGAACCGGGCGTACTGCCCTTTCCTCAGCCGGCGGTTTTTAGGAACATCGAGCCGGGCCAAGACATCTTCATCGCCGATGGCACGGTCCGCCTGACGGTCACGACGGCCAGCCCCTCCAGGGTTGAAGCCACCGTGCAGTCTTCCGGTATCGTCTCGTCATTCAAAGGAGTGAATCTTCCCGGTGTGCCCATCGACGACCCGGTGTTGACCGAACGGGACAAGATCGCCCTCCTATTCGGCGTCGAGCATGGGGTCGATTGGGTCGGCCTGTCGTTCGTGAGAACAGCCGAAGATATCCTCTACGCCAGAGAACACCTGAACGCCGCCGGCAGCAAAGCCTTGGTCATGGCCAAGCTGGAGCGTGGAGAGGGCGTCGACAACATCGACTCAATCCTCCCTGAGGTGGACGGCATAATGGTGGCCAGGGGTGACCTGGGCGTGGAGATTCCCATGGAGCGGGTGCCGATCGTCCAGAAGCAACTGGTGAAAAAATCCAACGAGATGGGCAAAGTCTCGGTCATCGCCACTCAGATGCTCTGGTCAATGGTGGTCGCCCCAGCGCCGACCAGGGCGGAGATTTCCGACGTGACCAACGCGGTCCTAGACGGTTGCGACGCCATCATGCTTTCCGATGAGACGGCGGTCGGCCAGTACCCCCTGGAAGCCTACAAGATGGCCGATGCCACGATAAAGGAAACCGAGACCATATACCCCTACTTCAGCAATCTGGGCTCCAGAGACCGGACCCAGGCCATCACTTCCGCGGCGGCGCGACTGGTCCAGTCTTTGGGTTCCAAACCGGTGGTGGTGACCAGCACCGGACGGGCCGCCTTCGAGCTGGCCAGGTTCCGGCCCGACGCCGACATCCTGGCTTTTTCCCATGATGCGGCCGTGCTTCAAAAGCTGTGCATGGGTTGGGGTATCCGTCCCGGAGGCGTCATCCCGCCACAGGGGGATGTCGCCGGGCTGGTGGCTTCGGTTATCCAGGCAGGTCTGGATGGCGGGACCATCGAAGAGACTGACGTGGTGACCATCGTACACGGCTTCTCACCAGGGGTTTCGGGCACCACCAACGCCGTGCAGGTGCTGGACATGCGGGAATACCTGGCGCACGTTAAAGAAGAACGCACTGCCGCCGCCAAGAGTTAGGACCTTGTCTTCCTGCACCAAGAAACGCGCCGCCGCCGCATTGGCGATGGTGTTGGCGGTCTTCTTTCTGGCCGCCTGCTCAGCGGAAACGACACCCGCCACGGCCGTTCCGGAGCCCACCGCTGAACCAACCGCCGCGCCAACGCCTACCCCCGCTCCCACTGCCATACCCTACGAAGATTTCGCCGATGCAGTAGTGCCGCCCGCCGACCCGGAGCGGCTGGCCGAACTAACCAAGCTGCTATCCTTGGTCCCGGAGAGCTTCAGTTCCGTGGTTTACCTGGACCTGGAATTCCTGCGGTCAAACGAAAGTCTCGGCGCCATCATCAACCCCGATGTCCTAGGTATGGACGTGGCGCTGCCGTCCATCGCCACTGGTCTGGTCAGCGCCCTCGCTGTGGCCGCGGACTTTCAGACCCGCAACTTAGTCACACCCTTCCAGAGCGACTTCGCCATCGGAGATATGCTCCGCCTGGCGAGCGGCTTCGGCCTACAACTGGGAGGCGGCGGCCCCACGCCCTACGAAGGCCACGATGTTTGGGAAATCAACGTCTTGGGAACCGTTCTGGCGATGGCGACGGCGGATGCGACCACCGGAGTTGCGGCATCGGGCCAGGGTCTCATACCCACAGAAGCAAGAGCGCTGACCGAGGCCTCGCTGGATGCCTTCGACGGCCGCGCCGCCTCACTGTTGGACGCGCCGGGGCTCACCGGCCTGTTGGAAGATGTTCCTTCGGGATTCGCGGCCGGGGCGCTGTCCCAATGCGAAACCTTGCCGCTGTTCAACGGTGTTCGGGGGCTGCCCGGCTGCGCCGGCGTGGTGGTTACCGCCGACATCTTGCCCGGCGATCTGGTGGTCTTTCACTCCCTGATCGGCTTCACCGGCCAAAGCCAGGCCACGTCCGCCATGGAGCAAGCCATCGAGGCTCTGGAAATCGAAAAGCGGTCCCAAGAATTCGAAGACCTAGGCGTCCGTCAGGAAGGCACGAACGTGAGGGTGAGAGTGATTGTCGATATTTCCAAGTTCGCCGAGGTATTCCGGCTGTTTTCGCCTGGCGGCTAGTTCCCCAGACCGCCAGCATCATAGTCTCTTCCTCCGAGATTCGAACTCGCCTCAAAACTGTCATTCTGAGGAGCGCCGAAGGCCGACGAAGAATCTGCCAATCTTGACCTTGGCAGGCACTTCGCTTCACCTCGGGTGACATCCGGGTACTGCTGCGGACTCCGAAACATGGCGCCATTGAAACAATCGCCCCATCTCCTGATCGATACTCGCCATTGCGGCGACTCTCGAATTTTGCTTAACTCGCCGAACGAATCTGCGGCCCCTGAGGTACCGATATCTACTGGAGAAATTGATCAGGACAAAGCGGGAGCATTCGAAGATAAGATGGTTGGAGTCCTGAATGATTCCATCCTCGGCCTGATGACCAGCATCGGGCACTAGACGAACCTGTGGATTAGGGAACATGTGGGGGGAGGGGAACAAAATGGGCGGGAACTGCTGGAAGAAGCCGGCTTCACCGACATTTAGGTGGCAATGATGAAAGGCAACCGCTTCCGCAATTTCTTCGTTTGAACCAAGAAGTGAACGGCACGGGTACATAAGGTGGGGCCCAGTCGCTTTCTAACCGGAGCTAGGCTGATTTTTCGTCTTCAATTCCAGACAGAATTGCCCAACCAGCAGGAGGTACTCGCAAATGCAGGCCAACAATCATTTCTTTGAACAATTCTTTTTCCTCGTCAAGTAGCCCGCGGATCCAACTATGAAATCTCTCCTCATTCGATGTAATGCTCATCATGATGCAATTCATCTTGTGCTTAGGACGCGGTTCCAAGATTGAAAGATCTGAGAATAGAATCACAAGTTGAGTCATCGGCATCGCAAGTATTATTTCTTGGGGATATTCTGAATCCGGAGCTACTGGTGTGTATGAATTTCCATACACTTTCTTCGTCATCTCAGCCCAACGCTCTGGAGGCAGAGTTAGCTGCGATTCGCTAATCGATTTTTGTAATCGAGAAAATGCATATGGCTTCCACCGACCGAGTCGTTGAACAAATAACTCGTCATCTATCTGACCCCATGATTTGTCAATCAATTCTTGAGCAGTTTTCTTATCTTCCCGATCTGTCAAGAATTCAATTAATGGTGCTTGGTCGTAGGGCGGCAAATCGTAGAAAACCTTCGCGAACTCGTCCGCTTCGACAAATTCTACAATCAACTGTTCGCCCGCCAATCCATCACCTAATTCATTACGGTATCTCAGAAACTCTAGCGCAGGGTTCCACGGCAAACTAGCAATATGAGACGCAATTTCTTCATTCTCTCGCAGTTCTTGTTGTAGGTTCTTGGCGGCCTCGGACAACCCTTGTTGATCCAAGTATTTCAGAAACACAACCACATGATTTGCGGATGTTCGGTCTAACAGCAGCTTGAACTCATCTTGACCTAGAAGTTCCCTTAGTAAGTCAACACTAGAATCCGACAAATTTTGCCTATCCAAATATTTAAGGAAACGAACGACCAAGTCCACTGACGTCCGTTTCAACCTTGACCTAAATTCTTCATTATTCAGCAAATCATTAATTAAGCCTTCGTTAGCAACCAGCAACTCTTGTTGTTGCAGGTACTTCAAAAATGTCATAATTTCTACCACGGAGGATCGGGCCAGCCGTAACTCCAATTCTTCGTTAAGTAGAAGTCCAGTTAGCAGATTAATGCTTGCTTCTTGAAAACCTTCATGGTTCAAGTATTTCAAGAAGAACACAATTGTTTCCACCGAAGTTCGCGCCAATCGAGAGTTGAAATCTTCGTTATTCAGCAGCCCCGTTAGTAGATTATTGCTAGATTCGGACATTCCTTGTTCATTCAGGTATTTTAAGAAAATCACAACAAGGTCTACCGGTATTTGAGTCAGCCGTACCGTGAATTCTTCGCTGTCCAACAATTGTCCGACCAAGGCCTTACTAGCATCCTGCAGCCCCTGTTCATCCAGCGTTTTCAGGAACAATACAATTAAATCCGCCGGGGTTTGCGGCAATCGCTCGACCAGAACGTTGTAGCCCTCTGAAGCAGTAAGGCTACACAGGCGCTCCCATGACCATGAATATTCCGACGAACGGACCGCGTGAATTGTCCGATGGGGCGAATGACAAATTGCGCGTTCTATCAAACCGTCGGTGTTTTTTACAAGCTTTTGCCAGGCAAGAAATACGTCCTCGTTAGAATACGAACTTGACCGGAGCCGGTCATCAATTAACGAAAATAATCGAGGAACTTTCCGACTTAGTTCGAGCAATTTCTCCAACCGCAATTGTTGATACTCGACTTCAGAGAAATTGCATTGAACTTGAAGAATCAGCTCCCCCATACTGGAATGGAACAATCGGCAGTGCTCTAGGGGATTAGCCCTTTTTTCAGTAACACGCAAAATCGCCCCGTCAGTTACAAGAGCAGGGAACAACGACTCCACTCCTTCTTCCCAGATTTCCGTATCATTAGCACCCATATCTAAACTGCCTAATACGCACAGTTCCAGAAATGCGGAGCGACCTCCAGGTTCTCGATCCGATGTTGTTAAGTATCGTTGCCGGACATGTGTGGCAATGGAACTCTTGGAAATTGCTTCAGGATTCAACGGATCAAATGTAGCGGAAAAAATAACGAGGTCTCCACCGCAAACAGAAAGCCAATCCGAGGCTAATTGAGTACCAATGTCGTGTTCCATACCTATTCTTTTAGCAAGTCGTTTGGCCACACAGATAAATGCCTCTGGTGCAACCTTCAAATTAATCCTCGCCAGGGATTCGACATCTTGTAGCGTTTTCCTCTCTGTGACAGTTGATTCGAGGAATTGTCCGAGCAGAACAGCTTGAATTTGACCACCAGTACTCCGCATCTCCTGAATCTTAACCAAGGTCTTGAAGGCAGCCCCATCCGCAATGTGGACGTTGTCAAGCAGTATTAGGAGGGGCTGCTGTACCTGAGTTGCAAACCAGGAAATATCCTGACTTATTAAGCTTGAGAATTCGAGCTCACTCGCACCTATATCCGTAAGATCGTAGAATAAACAGCGACCGTTGTTGCGCTCCATCCATTCCAAAGCGATTCCTAAGCCAAAAACTGTCTTGCCACTCGCCTTAGGTCCTCTTATCCATATGTCTTTCGACTCTCCCAACAATCTATGAGCGGTATCCCTGTCATTTTTTGGAAGAATTACCGCGTGCTCAACAAATTCTTCGTAGGACGGACTATAGGTATTCATCCCGCCATAATTTGACTTGAGCCATTCTGGAAGTTCCACCAGCAGTTTTAAGCCCGGAAGACTCTCAGCGAACAAGCAATCCCGCTCAAATTCACTGGGATCTTTTTGCCGCCAGTCGCCATCGATCCATTCCATTACTCTGCCGTCGTGAGGGACTAGTGGAACATTTGGACCGCTCTCCCGAATCAGATGCTCTGCGGGAGGCACTTTAAGATGCAGCAGCCATTCACCGGGCGCCGATAGCCTCAGCCGCTGTGCGAAATGGCCCAACGACGGTACGTCCGGGATGAGTTCTCCAGTCTTAGGGTCTTTTTGCTCCGATGGCAGGCTTCTTTCCCAAATGCCCAATCGCGGCAGACTACTCCCGAATGGACACGTGACAAACCAACTCTGGCCTGCCAATTTCGTTTCTCCATTGAACTCCTGATGGGCAACGTTTGGACTCACGACTCTGAGAATTTGGCTCTGGACTTGAGGATCGTGATACAAATCGACGACAGCACGCTGGAAATTGCCGTCCTTAGGGGCTAGGTTGCACTGCGGCACCAACAGGTAGTTAATGTCCCCAAACTCTGCTCGGGCATCTTGTAGCATTGCACCGAGGAATAAACCTCCCCCAGGAGGTTGAGCTATAAGGTCATAGCAAATCGCCGTGACAAACTTCACGCCGTCAATCTCTAGCAGATACGTGTTATTCCCAGCCACGAAAGTGCCGACCTGTAGGCGTTCAGCGATAATGGGACACTTTAAGGGGGATAAAAACATGAGAGGGATGGGGTGTTTGGACTCCTGGTGCAGGGTATAGATTTACCCCACCTAGAAAGGAGTCAGAAG
>JADFPD010000098.1 GCA_022562475.1 Chloroflexota bacterium
GATGGGGAATTGAGGGACCTGCCGGGCCTTCCTTGGCGTTTCGATGGCGAACAAGAGCCCCGCCTCACCGCGGCGCCGGTGCTGGGCCAACACAACGCCTACGTCTATCAAGAATTGTTGGGCCTGTCCGTCCTGGAGGTTGACCGGCTGGTCGAAGAACAGATCATTTACTGAGCGGCTCGCCGCGCTTTTTAACACAAATCCGCATGGGCCACATGGGAGGTCAGACATGGGCATCATTTACGAGAAAAAAGGCCATATCGCATATGTCACCATCGACAATCCTGATAAGGGCAACATCCTTGACCATCAGACGTCCGATGAGATCGCCGAGGTGTGGAAAAACATCTGGGAGGACTGGGATGTCCGCGTGACGATTCTGACCGGCACGGGCGACCGGCACTTCTGCGCCGGCCATAACCTGGCGCCGCCGCCGGGCGTATCCGAAGAGGACTTGGACCGGATACGGACCGAAAACATCTTTTGGCCGCTGGCTGGGACCGTCAACGGGGCCAAGTTCGGGGCCGACGGGAGTCTGGGCGATCACTATCCCCAGATCTGGAAGCCGGTTATCGGCGCGATCAACGGCTGGGCCGCGGGCGCCGGTTTCTACCTGATGCTCACCTCAACGGACATTCGCATCGCTTCCGAAGAGCACGCCCAGTTCAAATTCGCGCTGCTGAGCCAGGGTTGGGTCGGGAACGGGCCGGGAGCGAGCTACCTGACGCGGCAGATCTCCCATGCCGACGCCATGAGGATACTGCTAACGGACGAAGCCTTTGACGCCAAAGAGGCCCTGAGGATCAACCTGATCAACGAGGTCGTGCCTCATGACCGGTTAATGCCCCGAGCCGAGGAGATCGCGAATCGCATCTCGGAAATGCCTCCCGTGGCCGTCCGCATGATGAAGGAGTTCGCCATCAGGTTCCGGGATATCCCGGTGTCCGAAGCCTGGCGCGTCCAGACGCTCTTCAACACCCTGCTCACTCAGCTCACCACCGACGGCGACGAAGGACGGAAGGCGTTCTTGGAGAAACGGCCGCCAAACTTCACCGGCGGTATCCGGCCGAAGGCGCCGGGATTCCCCGAATTGAGCGTCGAGGAGCGGGCCCTCCTGGACGAGACCCGCCGGGAATTGTACGGGTGATGCTTACATGGTCCAAAAGATAGGCCCCAGACCCAACGTGAGTCTGGAGCCTATCTTCTATTAGCCTAGGCCGATAGCCGCGTGAGCGGCTCTACCGCATCTGGCGAAGCCGCGGGTCCAGTTTGTCCCTGAGCCAGTCGCCGAATAGGTTCAGCGACATCACCGTGAGCATTATCGCCAGTCCAGGGAAGGTGGCGATCCACCAGAACCCGGCCAACCTGTCCCGCCCATCCGCCACCATTGAGCCCCAGGCGGCGGTTGGCGGGGGGACACCGGCCCCCAAGAAACTCAACACAGACTCCAGAAGAATCACTATCCCCACCTGCAACGTCGCCACCACTATCAGGGTGTTGATCGTGCCCGGGAATATGTGGATCAACAGGATCCGTGGCGTTGAGGCCCCGGATACCTTGGCCAAGGCCACGTAGTCTTTCGTCTTAAGGGTGAGCACTTCGCCCCTCACTTGGCGGGCGAATCTCGGCCAGATGAATAGGCAGAGCACGGTAACGATAACGCTGAAAGACTGACCTAGAGCCACCACCAACACCAATGCCACCAGTATCAGTGGCAAAGAAAGCATGACATCGACGAGTCGCATTATGATCTCGTCCGTCCAGCCGCCGTACCAGCCGGCCATCAGCCCCAGCGTCACCCCAATGACTCCGCCAACCACGAGAGTTATCAGCGCCACTATAAGGGAGATGCGGGCGCCGTAAATCACCCGGGAAAGTAGGTCCCGGCCCAACTGGTCGGTGCCCAGCAGGTATTTGGTGCTGCCTGCGGGCCGGATGACCACTTCGATCGAATCCCCGACGGCCGCTTGTGGGTCGATCTGCCGGGCAAGCCTCAAGGCAATAAATTTACCCTGTACTTCCAAGCCGACAGTTTCGGCAACGGTCTTGAATGTGGTTTCATCCCCAGACCAGAAGGGGGGCAGGTTCCGTTCTTGCAGGATCCCACGGTCTGGGTCGTGGGGAGCGATCCAGGGCGCCGCCACGCCTGATATGACCACCAGGGACAATAGGAAGACCGGAATGATGGGCCAGGTGCGGATTGCTCGCCAGACACCGGGCAAGCTGATCAGGCGCGGCCTTCCGGCTACAAGGACATCAGCAAAATCTTGATTCGCCATCTACGCTTTGCTCCTCGGCCTTAGGTGTACCGGATACGCGGGTCTATGAAGGCGTATAGCACGTCCACCGTGAAAGAGGCGGCCACATACAAAAGGGTGAATACGATCACCACCGCCTGGAGGACAGCATAGTCGAGGGCGAATAGCGCATCCACGGCGAGCTTGCCGAGTCCGGGCCAGGCAAACACCGTTTCCACCACCAAGGAGCCTGTGACCAGAGCTCCCAGCGTTACGCCGGCGAAAGTCAAAGCCGGTATGATGGCATTTCTTAATGCGTGTTTCACGATCACGGATTGGCTGGACACGCCTTTGGCCCGGGCCAATTTGATGTACTCAGAGTCGAGCACGTCCAACATGGCGGAACGGATGAGGCGGAGGTTGGCGGCTGCGTAGAACCAGCCCAATGTTATTGCCGGGAGGATGATGCCTTTCGGGTCGTCACGTCCGAATGGGGGGACCCAGCCCAGATGCACAGAGAAGAAAAACATGAGCATGATGCCCAGCCAGAACGGCGGCGCGGACTGGCCGACGAGGGCCACACCTCGGCCAAACAGGTCGATCATGGTGCCCCGCTTTACCGCGGCCAATATGCCTAGGGGAACTCCGATGAGGAGGGATAAGGCGAACGAGGCCGCCGCCAATTGCAGGGTGGCGGGAAGGCGCTCAATCACGATATGCATCGCCGGGCGGCCTTGCTTGATCGACTGACCGAATTCACCTTTCAGGGCGTCTTTGATGAAGATGCCGTACTGCTGGTAGTAGGGCTTGTCCAGGCCCAATGCCGCCCCCATGCGGTCCCAGTCCTCCATGGTGGAGTAGTCGTCCAGCAGCATGGCCCGGGGGTCGCCGGCGGCCCGGCTCATGATGAAGATAATCACGGACACTATCAATACCGTGATAATTGAAATGAAGAAGCGCCGCACTAAGAACTTTTGCATTCCCGTACATCTCCGATCATGCCGGCTGGCCAATAATGGGGCCCTATTGCAAGCCTGGGCTGGGCACACTGCCAGAGCAGTGCGCCCAGCCCCAATCAGCGAGATCTAATCTCTGGAGTCTACCGGCCACTTGCCTATCTTGCCCGGCTAGTAACGCTCCTACCTGGGCTTGATGAACTCGTAGCCGTTGATGTTTCTAAGGTCGGTGAACTTCACGTGGGCTTTCCACTCCTCGATCTTAGGGCCCACCGGCCAGATCGCGCCTACGCTATAGAGCCCGATGTAGGTGAGGGCATTATCGAATACGAATTCAGCGAGCTCAATTTCCAGGGCATGCAGCACATTCGGGTCAACGGCGGCGTTCATCCTGGGCATTATTTCTTCCATGAATGGGTGGGTCGCCCCCGGGTTCCAAGCGGCGGCCATGGTCAATAGGGGTTGGGAGCCGGCCGTTACTACCCGTGCGCCGGCGGCATGGCAGGTGGCTCCCTGGTAGGTGCGGGCCACCATGGTCGGCCGGAGCGTGGAATAGGGGAGGCTCTGCAATTTTACGTCCATGCCGATGTCGCCCCACATCTGGGCCACCGCGCTACAGGCCTCCACCTCGGCGGGTGCGCCCCGCAGGGACGGTGTGAGCGTGATGCCGAAGCCGTTGGGGTAACCGGCCTCGGCGAGAAGCGACCGGGCCCGGTCAGGGTCGAAGGGCCATTGCCGGCCCGGTAGCGTTACCTCCCATTTCGATAGCCATATTGGAATGGGCTCAGCAAAACCCCTGAGGAGCGTGGCTATGATGGTTTCTCGATCGATGGCGATGGCCAGGGCCTCCCGGATCTTGCGGGCATTTTCCCATTCAGGGGAGTCTAGGTCGTGATTGCTTGAGATCCACGGGACCTCGGGGTCGTAGGAAGACCGATTCTCTATCGCTGGGTCCGATGCTTCCGCATAGTAGCCGCCGTAGAAGTTGATGCCGTAGTCAATAGCGCCGGGCATCGCCATCAACTTGGCGCCTTCTACCTTCTCAACCTCAGGTATGGTGTCGAAGGCCATCAGGAAGGTGTCCAACGCGCCGGTCTGGAATCCGGCGATGCGAGACGACTCCTCGGGTATCTCCCGGAAGACTAACTCGGCGAAGGCCGGTGTCTGGCGCCAGTGGTCCTCCACCGCGGCCATGCGCCATATCTCGTTATCACGGTGCTCTATCATCTCCCAAGGCCCCGTGCCGGCGATGTCCCGGTTGGCCGCCTCCATTCCAATCTCGTCGGACTGCTTCTTGCTGGTCACCCAGTTGGAGGAGCCGGACGGTGTCTTCGCCATCCAGTTCTCCAGCACCACCAACTCCGAGAGCGCCCCGCCGGTGAAGACCTCAACGGTGTACTTGTCGACCGCCGTTACCTTTCCGCCCTCAGCCTTCCAGAAAGTGATGAAGTCGGGCGTCCTGGCGTGTAAGGGGTTTTCGGCCCACCCATCTCGGTACGACCAGATCACATCTTCGGCGGTCATCTCGCCGTAGCCCTTGTGGAACTGTACCCCCTCTTGCAGCTTGAAGGTCCAGGTTTTGAAGTCTGCCGAGATGGCCCAGGACTTGGCCAGCATGGCCTGGACCTCTTTGTCGATGTTGATCGTGATCAAGCCCTCGGAAATGGGAGCCGTCTGCTGCACGAAGAGGGCGGGGTTAACCGCCAATGCGGGATGACCTTGGAAGGTTCCCAGCTCCTTCTCGCCCACTGAGATGGTACCCGCCGGTTTTGCAGCCGCAACAGGCGCCGCCGTTGCCACCGGCACTGCAGTGGGCGCTGCGCCACTTGGCACGGCGGTGGCGCTCGACGCGCTCGACGCACTCGGCGCGCTAGTGGCGCTAGGCGCGGAGGTGGCCGCCGGACTTGTCGAGGCCGCCTCGGGTGTCGCCGTTGCCGACGACCCGCAGGCCACCAAGAAGAAGAGCCCCAACATCAAGGACGAGAATAGAATGAAACCAGGCTTCTTGAAACTACGGAACATCATCTCAGAACCTCCAGAATTCAAAACGGCTAGGATTCCGCGGTAGCCCTCCGGCACAAGACCAACTCGGGCTGTGTCAATCTTACTTATTTGCTTGTGGGATTATAGCTATTCGGCTTGTATCTGATCGTAATGTTAAGTAGTGGGACCTATATCTGGGTAGATAGAAATCGGATTACATTTAATCGTGTGACGAAATATAGTATATCGCGTTTGTTGATGTCAACCTTTGGTACCGCCTAAACTCTGGCGGATTGCGCTTTGTTGCAAGAATAACCCTGAATTTGAACGAATTCTGCGTGCCGGCCACTCCAGTTGACCGGCTTGTCAGCCCCCAACTGCATCGGTTGGCCTCTTAAGTCCGATCATCCCATTCTATTTCGTTGCCGTGGCCGGAATCGTCTTTGCCTCTCCGCGGTGCTTGCGGGGCGGTAGTGATTGCCGCCCCAATATCCGGTCCGGTGCAGAGCCTGGAACTCGGTGCGTTTTAGCGGGTAGATCGATGCGGCTTTACCGGGTATGCGACTGATGAGACCATCAAAGTACGTCGATTGATGCCTAGGAGCGCGAATTTCCGTGTCCGAAGGCCTTTCGCCTCAACGATTCTTTGAAGTCGAATCAGATGGACCATCCCATTGAGCTTCTTATATAGCAAGCGGCAATTTATTTTTCTATCGTCCGTCTTGGGACTTGGACTGATCTTGTCCATCTCAGGGTTCGTGGTCGTTCAGTCTCGCGATGGCCTTTCGGCGTGGCAACCCTGGACGCTGTTGGCCGGTGGTCTGTTGCTCACCGGGTTGCTGCTGGCCTACATCATGGCGGCGCTGGGCCGAACAGCCACGGTAGAGCGGCTGGTCGGGCTGCGCACTCAGGAGCTTTCGCAGGCAAACCAACGATTGGTGGAAGAGGTCGCCGTGCGCAAGCAGATCGAGACGCGCCTTCAAGGAAGCGAGGCGGGTGTCCGTGCGATCTTGGATGCGACGGTTGATGGAATCATCACCATGGATGAGGAAGGGACGATTCAGTCGTTCAACTCGGCCGCCGAGAATCTATTTGCCTACTCGGCCGTTGAGATAATCGGTGAAAACGTAAAAGTTTTGATGGCGGAGCCTGACAAATATAAAGGAAACGGCCATCTAGGCCAATTTATGGGGACCGGAGACCAAACGGCGACAAGCATCGACCGCGAGGCCGAAGGACGCCGTCAAGACGGGACAACGTTTCCCATGGACATCGCCGTGAACGAAGTGCAACTTGCCGACCGAAGGCTGTTCACAGGAATCGTGCGCGATATCTCCGAACGGAAGAAGTTGGAAAGCGAGATCGACCAATACACCGAAAGCCTGGAGAAAGCCTACGCTGAGCTTCAGCAACTGGACGAGCTTAAGGATAACTTCCTTTCTTCTGTCTCCCATGAACTTAGGACCCCGCTGACGGCGATCAAGGGTTCGGCTGAGATCTTGTTGGACGGGGAGGGCGTCAATGAGCAGATTCACGAAGAGTTCCTCACGATTATCAACTCCGAATGCGACCGCCTGACGCGTCTCATCAATGATGTATTAGACCTGGCCCGGATGGATGCGGGCCAGGAGCGATGGGACGACGGGCGGTGTTTCATGCCTGATATCGTCGCCACGGCGGTCTCCAGCGTGCAGACATTGGCCATGCGAAAAAATATCGGGGTTACGGTCGAATTGGACCCCGGTCTGCCGGGCGTTTGGTGCGATAAAGACAAGATCGTTCAGGTGCTGAATAACCTTTTGAGCAACGCAATCAAATTCACACCCGATGGCGGTTCGGTCCAGGTATCCGCCATGGAGGTTGGGCCCATCGGTGACGGCGGTCCCACCATCGAGATCAAAGTATCCGATAACGGCGTCGGCATGGACCCTGGGGACTTGGAGAAGATATTCCTAAAATTTAAGCAGGTGGGGGATTTTCCACCGGATGTGCATCGGGGCACCGGGCTAGGGCTGCCGATCTGCAAAGAGATCGTGGGCCATTATGACGGCAAGATCTGGTGCGAAAGCGAACCCGGCAAGGGGAGCGTGTTCACCTTTGCCATTCCGGCCCATCAAGGCGGTGCGGCTGTAGAGTCGGCGGCCGATGTCGATGGTTTCTCCGCGGCGCGGTCCACTCGGCAAAAGACCATCCTGGTGGTGGACGACGAAGCAAATGTGCGCCGATTACTGCACCACGAGCTCACCAGCCACGGATACCTTGTTCTTGAAGCCGAAAACGGTGGAGCGGCGATAGACCTGGCCCGGGAACACCGTCCCGACCTGATCACCATGGACGTCCTGATGCCGGTCTTGGATGGCTACGACGCCATCAAATTGATCAAAGGCGACCCCGCAACGAAGGACATCCCGATCCTAATTTTGTCCATCGTAGAAGACCAAAACCTGGGCATCGAATTCGGGGCCAACCAATTTATCTCCAAGCCGTTTACGGTGGAAGAGATGTTGGAAAGTGTCAGCCGGTTGCTGAGCGGCTCTGCCAAGAAAGTATTGATCGCCGACGATGATGAAGTGTTGGCGGAGACGCTCCGGTTCCAGTTGGAACAAAGGGGATTCAGCCCATCGGTTGTCCACAATGGGCAAGATGTGTTGGATTTCATCGAGATTGAGCCGCCGGACTTGGTTGTATTGGACCTAAAGATGCCCGAAGTTGACGGGTTCGAAACTCTCACCGAGATGAAGCGCAAGCCGGACACGGCGAAAATTCCGGTGATCGTGTTGAGTGGCCTGGAGAAAGATGGCGTCAAGGTAAGGGCGCTATCGTTGGGCGCGGTAGACTTTGTGCCTAAAGCTGAGGGTCTATCCAGGCTGCATGAAGAGATTGAATCTATTCTAAGTAACTAGTCAGCAGGCGATGGCCGGATCCGATGCCGGGACAAACCGCACGGCGGCGGTGAAAAAATCTTAAAAGGCGGCCGACTCTATTTTGGCGAGAATATTAGTAACCGAAGACGAACCCTATATCTACAAGATGCTGGAATTTCGCCTCAATACATTGGGGCATGAAATTTCGTTGGCTACCAACGGCGAGCAGGCCCTGGCGCTGGTGGACTCCATTCGCCCTGACCTGGTCCTGTTGGATGTAATGATGCCTGTGATGGGCGGCTTCCAGGTCCTCCGCAAGCTGAAGGAAGACGATGGCACCAGCAGCATTCCGGTGATCATATTGTCGGCTAAAGGCCAAGAAAAGGATATCGTCGCTGGCCTTGAGCATGGGGCATTCGACTACATCACCAAACCCTTTAGCTTCCCTGAATTGATCGCACGGATCGACCGGGCCTTGGCATCGGCCAAGTGACCGGTCTATATGCCGGTAGATAGTCCGGGACCGGCAGAATGTTCGCCGCCATAGCTGCGATTGCACTACTCCAGGCCATCGTGGTCTTGGCAGTGTTCAGTTTGCTCATCGAACGCCTGGCGAGAAATTTTTATGCCAAGAGATCTGAGGCCAGACTAAAAGATTACGAACGCCACATCCTTGGCCTTCTCGTGGACCCAACCGATATTGGACGCCTGCAACAAGCGGTCGATGCCGGGGACCGCACGTTCGTCCGCGAGAAACTGTTGCAGCAGTCCGAGCAACTGAAGGGAATCGACAAGGAACATATGACCGATGTTTTTCTGCGGCTGGGCTTCGTTGAGCAGGAGATCGGCGCCCTAAAATCAAGAGGATGGTGGCGACGTTTGGAGGCTGCGGTCAATCTGGGCAACATGGCTAGCCAGGACGCTGTCCGGCCGCTGATCGACGCGGCGAAAGACGTCAATGAGGATGTTCGGCTGGCCGCCGTCACGTCCCTGGGCCGGCTGGGTACCGCTGAAGGGCTGGGGGTGCTGCTGGACGCCTTGGAAGACGGGGACCAGTGGACCCCCGCGAAGATATTGGAGATTCTGGTGAGCATGGGGCCGAAGATAGAATCCGAGATTCTACGCAGATTGGCCGGCGGCCAGAGCCCGATGAGCCGGAAGCTGTACGTTGAGCTTTGTGGGCACCTGCGGATCCTCGCCGGGGTCGAGCTTCTGCAAGCTCTGGCGGATGATACAGATCTCCGAGTGCGGACCGCGGTAGCACAAGCGTTGGGCATCATCGGCCACGATTCTGCTGTGGGAACGCTGAACGGTCTGCTCGCGGATAAAGAGTGTCTGGTGCGCGCTGAAGCCGCCCGGGCGTTGGGAGGACTGGGCTCGGTGGAAACCGTGGAATATCTTCAGCAGGCGCTAGATGACCCCGATTGGCAGGTCAGGCGTAACGCGGCGGTATCCCTTTGCCGCTTGGGCCCCGCCGGAAAGGACCGACTACAGGCCGCCTTCGAATCCGGCACGGCGCAAGCACAACGGACGGTTGCCCACGTGATCGAACTGGACCGCTTAGGTATACCGGTGATCGGCTAAGTACCGCGGTAGTGACCGACGTAATCTTCGGTATCAACCTGTTCATGTTGGGGTACTTCGGTTTCATCAACGCCTCATATCTTTGCTTGCTGATCATTTCATACTTCTCGATCAAGAAATATCGAAGACAGACCGGTCACGAGCGTTGGCGCCAAATGATCCAGTCTCCCTTGACTCCGGGCGTGTCAGTGCTGGCGCCGGCCTTTGACGAAGCGGCCACCATCGAGCAAAGCGTCAGGTCATTATTGATGCTGAAGTACCCTAAATTTGAGGTTGTCGTCGTAAACGACGGCTCCCAAGACGGGACGCTGGCGACACTGAAAACGGCATTCATGTTGCAACCGGTGCCCTTGGACCTGGAAACGAGGCTACCGTCGGAAAAGGTCCTGGGAATCTACCGATCTCTCGAACATCCCAACCTCGTGGTCCTGGACAAATACAACGGCGGTAAAGCCGACGCCCTGAACGCGGGAATCAATGTTTCTAGCTATCCGCTGATCTGTTCCACCGACGCAGACTCGTTGATCGAAGGCGAGGCGTTGTTGAAGGTCGTCCGGCCTTTCATGGAGAAGCCCGAGACCACCGTGGCGGTGGGAGGGATAGTGCGGGTCGCCAATGGATGCGAGATAGCGTCGGGCCAGGTCACCAAAGTAGGCCTGGCGGGCCGGTATCTCCCGCTGATCCAGACCGTTGAATACCTGCGGGCGTTCCTCTTTGGCAGGGCCGGCTGGAGCGCCTTGAACAGCCTGCTCATCATCTCGGGGGCCTTTGGCGTTTTCAGGAAAGACGTGGTCGTGGAGGTGGGAGGCTACCGGGCCGGCAGTGTGGGGGAGGACGTGGAATTGGTGGTCAGGATGCACCGCCATCTCCTTGAAGCCGGGCGGAAATACGAGATGCAATTTCTGCCCGACCCCGTGTGCTGGACCGAAGTTCCTGAGTCGCTCGCGATGTTGGGGAGGCAGCGCAACAGGTGGCAACGAGGGTTGATCGAAAGCCTGATGCTCCATCGAAAAATGTTCTTCAATCCGAAATTCGGCACCATCGGGATGATCGGCGTCCCCTATTTCTTCATATTTGAGATGTTCGCCCCCGTGCTGGAGATAGCGGCCCTCGTTCTCGCCATCGCCAGCCTCGCGCTGGGGTACATAGATCTGGCGTTCTTCGGGCTGTTCATGACGATCACGGTCCTTTTTGGCTCGGTTCTAACCACCGGCTCTGTATTATTAGAGGAGGTATCCTTCCGGCGTCATCTAAAAACCACGGAACTCTTAAAGATGATTGCCGCGGGATTCGCCGAAAACCTTGGGTACCGCCAGTTAAACCTGTGGTGGCGGGCCTCCGGCTGCCTAGATTACCTCCGGGGGAAAACCGCCTGGGGGCGGATGCAGCGGCGGGGGTTTGGCAATAGTCTGGACGGCCAGACCCAGGACTCTGATCGTTTCTAACGAGACTCCCTCCCAAGCCGCCGGCTTGTCATGGCACTAGACTTCCAGGTACATAATGGTCCTGGAAGTCTGTGTTTTCGGGGCCGGTCCGTGGACTTGATAAATATTCGGAGGGGCATTCATGACCCAAAGCTCTTGGGCAGCCAGCGAGGCGGGGGCGATTCAAGCGTTGGAGGCTTTCATGGCCGCACTCAACGCTGGGGACAACCAGGCGCTGTACGACACCATGCATGTGCCCCACGTGCGCATATCCGGCAACGGCGTAGCCATACATAACACCCGGGAAGACCTGGAGAGAGACTACCTAAAAGGTTTCGCCGCCAGGGCGGGAGATTCGTGGCACCACACGGTCCTGGACTCGGTCGAGGTGCTGCACAGTTCTGAAGACAAAGTCCATCTGTACATCCAATGGACCCGCTACGACAAGGATGACATGCCGCTGCTAACCCACCAGGCGCTGTGGATCATGACCAGGATAAATGGCCGCTGGGGCGCTCAGGCACGTTCCAGTTTCGCTCCGTGAACAGAGCCAAGGAAACTGAACCCTTACCGGATTCTCACGTGTTCGATAAATGGGTTGTGATAAATTGTAGATCGTGAATTATGAATTAGAAGGGTAAGTTATTAATGAGGACTGAGGAAAACCGGTCTTACGATGAGGAGACCATCCAATTATGAGGGCAATCTCCACCATTGGTGTTTTGATCGGGTTGATGCTCATCTTGGCCTGCGGTGGAGACTCAGACGTTTCCGGCGGACCAGCATCGACCACTACCCCGAGGGCGACGACCGTCCCTGCGCCCACCGAAGTACAGACTCAAGAAGCCACATTGGAGATTCGGGTAACCGACGCCCCGCCGGATGGCGTGACCAAGATTCTGCTTACAGTGAAAGATGTAGAGGTCAACAGGTCCACGGGGGAGACCGCAGGTGGATGGCAGACCGTTATCTCGGAGCCTCAGACCTTCGATCTCGTCGAATTGACCGGCATTGAATCCGTGCTGGGAAGCGCTGTCCTTGAACCGGGACGGTATAACCAGGTCCGCTTGGAAGTCACCGACGCCATGGTTACTGTGAACGGCGAGGACCGGAATGCGACCGTGCCCAGCGGCAAATTGAGATTCGCCGGGTCCTTTGAATTGGTCGAAGGCGAGACCACCGTGGTTACTCTGGACTTCGACGCGGCGAAATCCGTCGTTCTCAGAGGAAGGATGGACCCGCTGATCAAGCCGGTGGTCAAACTTCTAGTGCGGCAGGCAGGCGAAGATCTGGACCAAGCCGAGGAAGCGCCGCTGCCGGCAGGCGTGTCACCGACCTCGGAACCCCCGGCTACGCCGGCGCCAACCGCCCTCCCAACACGGGCGCCCACGGCCACGCCGCTCCCGACAGCCACGCCGCTTCCAACAGCCACGCCGCTTCCCCCGGCCACACCTGACCCATTGGGCGCGATGTTTCTGGACATCGAAGCGCCTGTAACCCTGGAGGCGATCGTAGCCGAGGAAACATATGTGGTCATCGGCCGGACGCGGCTGGATTCGGTGGTGAGCGTGAACGATACATTCGCCGAAGTTGACGAGGACGGCCGCTTCCGGGTGAGTTTGCAGTTGGAAGAGGGCCCCAACATCATTGACGTCATATCGAGACTCGCCTCCGGCGAGGAAGTTGTCGAAATCCTAGTTATAATCTATTCGCCGTAGATTTAGGGAGATTCCTAGATATGGTCGGATTATTAGGCATCAACAGATTCCTGGCAGCGCCACTGGTGGCTGTCCTCATTGCGGCGGGCACGTTTACCAGCGCTCAGGCGAGCTCAGGCGCGGCGCCGTCTCTGGTCCAATCATGTAACACGGAGCGAGGCCGTCCGGCGGATAGACCCGTCCCCGCTGGCCAACTTGTGCGGCGGGGCATCGTCGGCAACATCGTAAGCATCGACTTGGAAGCCGGGACCATGTTGGTGGAGATGCAGTTCGGTACGGTGGAGATCGCCGTCCCAGAGGAATTTGACCTGACTGAAGAACTGATCGGCAGCCGCATGGCCGGCCTGCTGGAAAAAGAAGCTAAACCGGTGGATGTAGAGCCCGCATCCGGAGGAGGAGAATTAGAGGCATCGAGTTCAGGCGCCGAAGGGGAAACTGAAGGCGCCACGGAGAGTGGCAGCGCTACCGGGACGGAAGGGGAAACTGAGGGCGCAACGGATGAACCTCAGGAGCCGATGCGGACAGCAACCGCGACCAAGATCAAGA
>JADFPD010000099.1 GCA_022562475.1 Chloroflexota bacterium
CCACCTGTTCCAGCCGCCTCAGCCGCAACCGGTACGTGGGCGAACAACTGGCCAAGGGCCGCTCTTGGGCGGAGATACGCGAATCCATGGACAACGTGGCTGAAGGGGTGAACGCCACTCAGGCCGCTTTGGTCCTGGCGCAAGAGCTGGGTGTGGAGATGCCCATCGCCGAGATGGCGTCGCGTGTGCTGTTCGACGGCCTTTCCCCGCAAAAAGCAATGGCTGAACTGATGTCCCGCCCCGCCCGGTCTGAGTGGTAGACCCGCCGGCCCTGAACTGCGACTAACGAATCTGTCCCGGACCCAACTCCGGCATTTTCTCCAACAACCACGCGGCGGCCACCCTCCGGTGGCAAGGCTCCCCTTCCGGCTCGAAGCACAATAGCGTAAAGTCCTCTTCCGGCTTGAGTGAACCCAACCAGTCCTGAAAATCCGCCTCCCAGTTATATTTGGCCTGGAGTTCCTCCCGGTAACGATCAGTGAGGCCGGCGAAATCCAAATTTCCATCCCGGTACTCGGTCAGCAGTACGCGAGAGGGATACAGATAGGGCTGGACATCCCAGCGGGTGGTCTGGCCGCGGGGGTGGGCCCTGGAGATTCGGTACGGTTTCCCCTGCCAATGCTCCGGATGATAGAAACTGGCGGTGTACAGCATGGTTTTAGGCCCTGGCTTAGATGTTCTCCGCCTGATTGAGATCGGCCGTCCGGGGACGCCAAAGGGCCTGACGCACCACAAACAGCGCCACTCCCAAGACGATCACGCTGAGATAGGTTATGGCCCGGTCGATCAGGACCAGAGCAGCGGCCGCGGTGGCGCTCAGGCTGGACAGGCGCACCGCCAGACCGCCGACGCCCGACTCCACGGCGCCTACTCCGCCCGGAGTCGGCGCCAAGCTGAGCAGTGAATTGGCCAGGGTCAAAAACACAACCAAAGCGAAATTTATGTCGAACCCCAACGCCTGAACAACCAGGTACATCCTGGCGATCTCGGCCGCCCAGCCGAGCAGGCCCAAGACCGTGGCCATGGGCAGGCGCTGGAAGCTGCCCATGGTGCCCTGGTGAAACCGCTCGTAGCGGACGGCCAACCAAGCGGGCATCCGCCGCACTAGTAGTCCTTTGGCCCAGGTCATGGCCACCAAGATGACCGCCAGCCCCACGACCAAGGACACGGCCAAGCCCAGGACCACCCAGGTCACGCTGTTGCCGCGGTCCAGCAGAAACGGCACGGCGGCCAGCATCAACAGCGCCACCAATACTGTGTCCATTGCCCGTTCCGCCAAGATGGTGCCGATGGTCCGGGAGAACGAGCCCCCCTGCTCGTCCCGGTAGAGGTAGGCGCGGTACGCGTCACCCAGCCGGAGCCAGCCGACCGAATTGGCGAACCAACCCAGAAGCACCAATTGGCTACAGTAGAGCACCCCCGGAACCGAATCGCCGGCAGCAGCGGTGTTCTGCAACAACAACCTCCAACGGGCCCCACGGAAGAGGAAGGTGGTGTAGTGCACAACGAATGCCAGTGCCAGATACCAGGGGTTGGAACCGGTCACTCGGTCCCACGTCGCGCTCAAGTCGATATCGAACCGGGTGACGATGAAGACCAGAAATAGGGCGGCCAGCACCAAAGATATGATGGCCGGCAGAGACAAGACCCGCCGCAAGATAGATGGCTGGGCGGACGCAGCCCCGTCCTGGGGGGAGTGGTCTTCTTGGGGCAGGGGGGCCATCAGCTTACGGCGCGAGGTGACCAGGGCGGGTCGACCGCGAATAATGCATATCTAGCGGAGTTGCTTGGGCAGACTGAATGTGATGTCTTCGTCAACTCCGGACAGCATGGTCACCTTTTCGGGGGCTAATTTTGCGATCACACTCTCCACCAGCACCTCTGGCGTCGAGGCGCCGGATGTGATGCCCACCTTCTCTTTGCCGTCCAGCCATGACGGGTCGATCTCTTCCGGACCGTTGATCAGGTAGGATGGCACGCCCAGAGACTCGGCAACTTCCCTGAGCCGGTTGCAGTTGGAACTGTTCTCCGCTCCGATCACCAGCACCAGGTCAACGCTGCCGGCCATCTTTTTGACCGCGTCCTGCCGGTTGGTGGTGGCGTAACAGATGTCATTACGGATCACAGCATCCGGAAACTTTTCTCTGATGGATTCTATGGCTTGGGCTGTGTCGCCCACCGACAGAGTGGTCTGTGTCAGCACCGCCACTTCCTGATCGGAGTCCCAGTCGGAGAGTTCGTTATCGGAATTGTCGTCGAATAGGGTCATTTCCACCTGGCCCATGGTGCCCCGGACCTCCTGATGGCCCCGGTGACCCACCAGTATCACTTTCTTGCCCTCGCGGTGATATTTCTTGGCCTCGTTATGTACCTTGGTGACCAGCGGGCAGACTGCGTCGATGACGATTAACTTACGGGCTTTGGCCTTCTCGAAGTCTTCGGGCGGGGAGCCGTGGGCCGAAAATATCACCAGCGACCCCTCGGGGACCTCATCCAATTCCTCCACGGTTATGGCGCCCCGGCGCTCCAGATCATTTACAACGTAGGGATTGTGGACGATCTGGTGCTTGACGTAGACCGGCGGCCCATACTTCCTGAGACAGATATCGACCACGTCGATGGCCCGAACTACCCCGGCGCAAAATCCCCTGGGCGAACTGAGCAAGACCTCCACGTCATATCCTCCTACGTTGGACCCGGCGAGGGACCAGCCCACACCCGGTATCAAGCGCCGCGCAGCCCGGTAAGGTCCGGCTGCAATCCTGGATTCAGTCAATAATAGCGTATGCGCCGACATTTTTATATGTGTGCAAGCCTGGCCGTGGTCCGCCGGCGCCGGCTTTTCCAGGTCCGATTCCATGCCCCGGCGCGTCAGGGGCGGCTTCCGGCCGAAGCAAATGCCCTATGCTATAATCGCCCTTTCTCCAGCCCTTTCCCTGTAGAACCATGGCCGATTACCAGCACATAATTCTAGACAAAGACCCGGCCGAACACATCGCCAGGTTGACGATCAACAGGCCCGAACGTCGGAACGCCCTCAACGATGCCGCCACCGACGAGATGGGTCAGGCCATCGACGATGTGGCGGCAGACGACGATATCCGGGTCCTGGTGATCACGGGCGCCGGAGAAGCCTTCTGCGCCGGCGGCGACCTCGACGCCCTCCAGGGCGGCAGCGACCCCGGCAAGTGGGTTTCGGAAAACACCGACGACATCCGCCGCAGTTTCAGTGCGGCCCAGAGAGTTATCCTGGGGATGCAGCGCATGGAGAAACCGGTGATCGCCATGATCAACGGCACCGCCGTGGGGGCCGGGTTCGATATAGCCTGCGCCTGCGACATCCGAATAGCATCCCCGAAGGCCCGGTTCATGGTCGCCTACGTCCGCATCGGCCTATTCCCGGGCTTTGGCGGCACCTGGCTCTACCCTCGGGCTCTGGGCAGCATGGGCAAAGCGGCGGAAATGCTGTTCACCGGCGACTTCATGGAGGCCGACGAAGGCTACCGTCTGGGCTTCTTGAACCGCCTGGTTGACGAGGATGAATTGGAGTCGACTACAATGGAGATGGCGCGGAAGATTGCCGCCGGCCCTCCCATCGCGATCCGCCTCTCCAAGCTTATGCTCTACAAAGGTCTTGAGTTTGACCTGGAAACGGCCTTGAAGATGGCCGCCACGGCGGAGACAATCACGTTGACCTCCTACGACCACGGGGAGGGGACCAGGGCGATCCGGGAATCACGAAAACCATTTTACGAGGGCCGCTAAATGAACCCGATCCTCGACGAGCTAAAGGTCTTCACCGGAAACGGGCACCCGAAGCTAACCCAGTCAGTGTGCGAGTATCTGGATATACCCGTGGGGCAGGCGGAGGTCTTCAAGTTCGCCAACGACAACACATTCGTGCGGATCCACGAGAACATACGCCAGCGCGACGTCTTCATAGTCCAACCCACCTGCTACCCGGTCAACGATAACCTGATGGAACTGTTGATCATGATCGATGCCTGCAAACGGGCATCGGCGGGCCGGATCACCGCCGTGGTCCCCTATTACGGCTACGGACGCACCGATAAGAAAGACCAACCCCGCGTCCCCATCACCGCCCGGTTGGTGGCCGACCTACTCACCGCCGCCGGCGCCGACCGCCTTTTGACTGTCGACCTGCACGCCGGCCAGATCCAAGGGTTCTTCAATATCCCCGTGGATGAACTGACCACTCTGCCGATCATGGCTGAGTATTTCGCCGCGAAGGAACTCCAAGACCTGGTGGTGGTGGCGGTGGATATCGGCATAAGCAAGAAGGCCCGCGATATGGCCGAGCGCCTCGGCGCCCCGTTGGCCATCATCGAGAAGCGCCGGACAAGCAATAACGACGCCAACGAGACCATGAACGTGATCGGCGACGTCAAAGGCAAGATTGCTCTGACCTTCGACGATGAGATAGACACCGGTGGGACCATCATCAACGCCGCCAGGGCGCTGTCCGAAGAGGGCGTGAAAGAGGTTTACGCCTGCGTGACCCATCCGGTGCTTTCCCGGAACGCGTCCGAGCTGATGGCCAAGAGCCACTTCAAAGAGGTGGTGGTGGCCGATACTATCCCCATGTCGTCCGAGAAACAAAACGGCAAATTCACCGTCCTGTCCGTCGCGCCGCTGCTGGGCGAGGCCATCTACCGCATCCACAAGGGCCAATCCGTAGGCGACCTGTTCAAATAGGGATACCAAAGGGACGATTCCACCGTTCGGCGAATGCGGCCCCTTCCCCTACCACTACGTATCTCCTTCCCACTAGATTCGCAGTATAATTTGCCGTCTGGCCCGATCATCCAATTGCGTTATGTAAACTTCATGTTGAAACAGCGTTTCTAGGAGGCTCACTTCCCCATGTATGACCTTATCGTGAAAGGCGGCACGGTCGTAGATCCGTCCCAGAACCTCCACGGCATAAGCGATGTCGCCATCGAGGACGGCAAGATCGCCAAGATCGCCGTGGACATCCCCGCCGAAGAAGCCAAACGGGTTGTCGAGGTTAAGGGCAAGGTCGTCACCCCAGGACTGATCGACATCCACACCCACGTCTACTCCGGCGTCACCGACAATGGCGTTGACCCGGACATCGGCGGCGTCCGGGCCGGAGTCACCACCCTGGTGGACGCGGGAAGCTCCGGCTGCGACACCTTCTGGGGGTTCCCGGCCCACATCATCCCCAACGCCGCCACGGAGATCATCTGCTTCCTGCACATCTGCCGGACCGGCCTGGCCACCAACCCGGACATCTTCAGTCCCGAAAGCATCAATCTTGACAAGACTATTCAGACCATCAAGGACAGCAATGGAGTCATCACCGGCGTAAAGGCCCGGATGGTGTCTCCCGCCCTGGAGATCATGGGTATGGAGATGCCCAAGATGGCCAAACGGGCGGCGGTGGAGGCCGGAGTGCCCCTCATGGTCCACATCGGCGACACCCTGAAGCGTTACGACGCCAATGTGATCCGCGAGCTGCTGCCCATCCTGGACAAGGGAGACATCGTCACTCACTACTTCACCGGCAACCCCGGCGGCGTCCTGGACAGCAACGGAAAACTGGTCCCCGAGGCCAAAGAAGCCCATGACCGGGGGGTTTGGCTGGACACCGCCCACGGCCGGATGAACTTCACCTTCGACGTGGCGCAAAAGGTCTTGGACCAGGGAGTGCTGCCCCACTGCATCAGCACCGATCTGACCGTGCCGGGCCGCCAGATCACCGTCCACAGCATGACTGAAATGATGACCAGGTTCCTGGCAATGGGTTTCACCTTCGATCAGGTGGTGACCATGTCCACCGAGAACCCGGCCAAGGCCGTGGCGGTGGACGACCGCCTGGGCACCTTGGCCATCGGTAAGCAGGCCGATCTATCGGTCCTGGAGATCAAAGACGGCGACTGGATGGTCTATGACATCCTCGGCGACGGCAAGAAGAGCGACAAGGCCGTTATCCCCGTGATGGCCATCAAGAAGGGCGAGATCTACGAAGCCGGGTGGGGCCCCCGTCCCTGGGGCTGGGAGCCGGACTCGGCATAGGGCTGATCTTCAACTACAAACAAGGTCTATGCGGCGTAGGGGCGCGGCATGCCGTGTCCCTACCGGTGGGTTTCAGACTTCTTCTTGCGCCTGCGCAGAGGCCGGGTCAACTTCCGGAACTGGGACGATAGGCTGAACCTGCGTTTCACGTTCTCCGCTATCATCGGCGCCACTTTCCGGTTGCCGGCCACCAATGGGGCCGTCCAACCCCGAAGCTCTTTCATGGTGGGGGTTTTCTCTTCCCAACTTGGCACCAGACACTCCATCGGATGCCAGCGCCGCTCGCCCCGAAAGCGGGTCATCACCGTGCCGCCCGCCTCGATCACCGCCAAGACCCCCGCAGCCATGTCCCAGAGCCTGGGAGCGCCGAACATGGCGTATTGCAGCACGCCCCGGGCCGTCATGGCCAGTTCGTAGGCGATGCTGCCGGTGGTGCGCACTTCCCCGGCCTTGCCGGCCAATTTTCCGGTGAACCCCTGGCCCACACCGAAGTAGCCGGGCACTCCGATCAGGCGGCTGGGCACGGGTTCGTCCGACTCATGGACTGAAACAGCCTCGTCATCGGCGAAGCAGCCCCCGCCCTTGCGGCAATGGAGCACGAACCCGCCCTCCGGGTTGGGCCAGGGCACATAGAGCGCGGCGGCCATGGGCCAGCCCCGGTACAGCACCCCGATGGACGACGCGAATACAGGCAGTCCGTTCATGAAGTTGGTGGTGCCGTCCAGCGGGTCCAGCACCCAAAGGATATCCTTGGCCGGTTCCTCGGACTCCTTCTCTTCCTTGGTGCCTTCTTCTCCCAATATGCCGTGGTCGGGGAACCGCTTGGCGATCTCGGCGGCCAGGTATTCTTGGGCTTCTTTATCGGCGGCGGTTACCGGGTCTCGTTCGTGTTCGTCTTTGAACTCGACCTCGATCGGCCGTCCGAAATGCCCGGCCAAGATGCGTCCCGCGCCACGGGCGATCTCGACCGCATGCTGTTCGATCTCTTCGGCCAAGGCATCGTCCCAAAGCTGCAAAACACAACCGGTTACACTGGATTTCGCCTCGTGGAGACGGGTTTCGAGTATAGCATGGGCCAGCTACGGGCCCGCGCCTGATATAATTCTCGTTGCTGCCTCCGGCAGGCAGACTTAGATCAAATGGATATTCCCGGTAAACCGGGGATAGAGAGGACAAAACATGGACTTGGGACTGAAAGACAAGGTTGCCATCGTCGGCGGGGCCAGCAAGGGACTAGGCCGGGCCTGCGCCCAGGTGCTGGCGGAGGAGGGCGCCAAGGTAACCATCTGCAGCCGCACCAGCGCCGACCTGGAGAAGGCGGCCGATGAGATCCGCAAGTCCACCGGCGCCGAGGTCATGCCCTACGCCGCCGACCTGGACAAACTGGAGTCGATCACCGGCCTGATCTCGGCCACGGTCGAACGCTTCGGCGGGCTGGACATCTTGGTCAATAACTCCGGAGGGCCGCCCCTGGCCCGGGCTGTCGAAGCAACCGAAGAGCAGTGGGAGACCGCGGTCAACCGGTCGCTGTTCTACTTTGGCCGCATGTGCCGGGAGAGCATCCCCCACCTGAAAGCGCGGGGCGGCGGGCGCATCATAAACATACTGGCCAGCACGGTCTACAACCCCATCCCCAACCTGGCGCTTTCCGGCGCCACGCGCATGGGGGTCATCGCCTACGCCAAGAGCCTGGCCGACGAAGTTGGCCGGGACGGCATCCTGGTCAACAACGTTTGCCCCGGGTCGATCCTCAGTGAGCGCATGCTCTCCAACGTCGCTTCCCGGGCCAAAGAGTTGGGCATCAGTGTAGAGGAGGGCCTGGCAATCCGAGCCAAGGAGACTGCCCTGGGCCGGGCGGGAGAGCCCGTGGAACTGGCCAACCTGGTGGCCTTCTTAGCCTCGGACAAGTCCACCTACATCACCGGCACCACCATCCTGGTGGATGGCGGGCTGGTGCGCTCTGTGATGTAGCGAGCGGCGGTAACGCAAAGTCCCCTCTCCCTCGCAATGGGGAGGATTAGGGCGCGGGCTAAATCTCCTGGGAAACCAAATCAGTCGCAACGCGGTCCATCGACAGGCTCAGGACGAACGGTAAGAAAAGGAATCTAGCAACCAATGCCATTTGAACGCAGACATCTAGAGGAACCCACCGACCCCGCCGGGTTCTTGGACCGGGGGAACCGGTTCAGCCGTAACGGCGTGTACGGGAAGGCGATAGAAGACTACAACAAGGCCCTGGAATTGGACCCGGAGTTCGCCGACGCCTACTACAACCGGGGCTGTTCCTGGTTCGAAGTGGGGAAGTTCGACGATGCCATCGCCGACCTGACTCGGGCGATCGAGTGTGACCCGCTGGCCGATCATTACTACGGCCAGCGCGCTCTGGTCTACGTATTTGACGACCAACCTGAATTAGCCCAAGCCGACCAGGACAAGTCAGAGGAATTACGGGTCCAGGCCCAGGAGGGTTGATCCGTAGGCCGGTCCCGTTTGACCGGGACGCGATTGCAGCGAAAAATCCATGTAGGGGCGGGTCTCTGACCTGCCCTGGTCTAACGCAGGAATGTTCTTGCATGAAATGGTGACTGGGCTCCAAGCCCGAGGCCGTTGGACCAAAACAGGGCCTGTTTGAAACCCGCCCCTACGGACCGTCAAAACACTTTCCTCAGTAAGTCAGCTATTCCAAAACAACGTCGGGGCATCCCGATGACTGGGATGCCCCGACGTTTTTCCTGGCCTCAATTCGCCTTTAAGACGCCGGCTTGAAGAAGGGTATGGATATCTGGTCGGTGGCGCGTTGGAAGGTTACTTCCACCGCCATGCCGATGGATACGTCCTTGGGGTCGCAGTCTACGATGTTGGTGAACATGCGCACCCCCTCATCCAGTTCCACCAAGGCCAGCACGTAGGGCCCGGTGTCGAAGCCTTGGGTCCGGTTCTGGTTGGTCACGGTGAAGGTCCAGACCGTACCTCTTCCTGAAGAGGGTATCCACTTGATGTCGTTGGACCAGCAGTTGGCGCAGATGCCCCGGGGATACCACTGGAATTCGTTGCAACTATCGCACTTCTGAATCAGCAGGACGCCCCGGCGGCACATGTCCCAGAAGGTCTTGGTCTCGCCGATCACCGTGGGCAGGGGTTTGTTCCAAGTGGTCATTATCTAATCCCTCGCCAGGATGACTGTGCCGCCGCTGTGACGGGAGCCCAGGGCCCCGCCGGTGCCGTGGCACAGCGCTATCTTGCAATCCGGCACCTGCCGCTCCGTCCCCTCAAATTCGTGCCGGAGCTGCCGGGTGGCCTCCAGCAACAAGAATAGTCCCCGCATGCCGGGGTGGTTGGAGGACAGGCCGCCGCCGTCGGTGTTGATGGGCAATTCGCCGCCCAGGCCGATACGTCCGTTGAGCACGAACTGGCCGCCCTCTCCCTTCTCGCAGAAGCCAAGGTCTTCCAGGGTCTCCAACACCGTGATCGTGAACGAGTCATAGATCATGGCCATGTCGATATCTTTCTGGGTGACGCCGGCCATCTCGAAGGCCGGTCCGTGGCTCTGTTTGGCGGCGATGTACATCAGATCGCGTTTGCCGGCGCCCTGATGGGCCACCGCTTCTCCCGCGCCCAGTATCCACACCGGCTTCTGCTTGCAGTTGCGGGCCACTTCCGGGGAGGCCACCACCACCGCGCCGCCGCCGTCGGTGATGACGCAGCAATCGTTGCGGTGCAGCGGAGAGGAGACCACCGGGGAGCGCATCACGTCGTCCACGGTGATGGGGTCGCGGAACAATGCTTCGGGGTTCAAGGAAGCGTGACGGCGCATCGTGACCGCGATCTCGGCCAGCTGCTCGGAGGTCGTCCCGTAAAGATGCATGTGCCGCTGGGCGATCATGGCATATAGGCCGACCGTGGTTAGGCCGTAGAGCTCTTCAAAGCTGTCTGGGGAGGGGTCGAGACGCGGATGGCCCTGCCGGCTGATGCCGCCGGTGCCCACCGACACGCCGCCCGAGCGGGCCAGGGTGGCGTAGGTGATGACGGCGCAGTTGATGCGGCCAGCGTAGATGGCGTTAAGCGCGTGGGAGAGATGGAATTCGAAGGAACCGCCGCCCACGGTGGTGTTGTCGATCATCTTGGGATACATGTTCAGGTAGTCGGCCAGGTTTATGCCGCTGCTACGGACTGACATGGAAGCGCAGAACAGGCCGTCCACGTCTTTCTTCTCCAGGCCGGCATCTTCCAGGGCCTTGATGATGCTCTCGCCCTGGATCTGTTGTTCGCTCTTGTCCGGCGCGTACCGGGTGATGTGCTCGTGCACGCCAACGATGGCGGCCGCACGTCTGAGGTCTACCATTGGCTGGGACCCTCCCTTTCGAATCGCTTTTGGTATCCGGTATTTCTAGCGGACAACCCAAACCATGCGCAATAACGCCCAAGAAACCCGGGTGCGCCGGTCTTCTTGGCATCTTCGTCCTTGGTGGACTTCCCAATCACCGGAATAGGCGTGAAACAGCCCGGGCAAATATTGGCCCCATTATCGCCGAGCCTGGCTACGAACACAAGGCTGGGTTCCCAGTTGCCCTACCCGCCGGGCAAAAGGATTAATGGGACGAGGGGGTTCCCGGTTGGGCCGCGGTGGATAGCGCGCCCCCGAGTACTTCACTATGATTGATTTTCGACACGGGCCCTGGCTAACACAGATTCTATAAAAGATGTCTTGGCCTCCGTATATGGCTCGTACTTTTCACGGTCTGCGCCATACCTCACGGCCAACTGCGTTTTTAAAATGAAGTATTCATGGGCCACCTCCGCATGGGCCCGAAGGAAATCCCGAAACAATAATTTTTCCTCCCAAAAGCTGCTCGTTAACTCCGTCACGTGTAGGTGATGGGGACCTGCTCCCATAGAACCATCACGAAAAAATAACCTCTGTGGAAAATCTGGGTACGGCGTGTATTCATAGCCGATGGATCGAAGAGGTAGTATGCATTCATGCGCATCCGATATTAGGCCTACGGCGACCATGATATCTATGATTGGCTTGGCCCCCAATCCTGGGACAGCGGTGCTTCCGATGTGCTCCACTGCCACGCCCTTATCCCCAATAGCGCCGAGGATTTTGGCCGCGGTCTTTTCGTACTTCCTCGGCCACTCCGAGTTGTAATTGACGATTATGATAGGTTCTGGCACCCTACACCTCGTTTCGCGAGATCTGCCCTATTGTATGTCCTAGCTGCATAAGGCGCTGGCCGAGGGTCTCGATTCCGGGGAAGTCCGATACCGTATAGCCGACGTTGGGCGAAGGGCGCCAAATGCCATGATAATATCCTGCCCACGGACCTAAACAGGACTAAAGATACAAATGCAACGAGTCCCTGATGGGTTCAGCCAGAGAGTAATCGATGTCCACGCAGACGCCGGCGCCGACTGGCTAAGCCGTCTTGCCGAGACCATCGCTGAGTGCGAACGGCGTTGGTCGCTTCAGGTGTTGCCCCAGTTCCCTCTGCTGTCGTACAACTACGTGGCTCCCGTAACCCGCGCCGATGGAACAGAAGCTGTGTTGAAACTGGGGGTCCCGCATCAAGAATTCACGGCTGAGATGGAAGCGCTGCGTATTTACGACGGCGGCGGGATGGTCAGACTGCTGGAGGGGGACCCTGCCGTAGGGGCTATGTTGTTGGAGAGGCTCAAGCCGGGTGCTTTGCTCTCGATTGTTCCTGATGATGAGCAAGCTACCTCGATCGCGGTCCAGGTGATGAAGCAGATTCGGAAGCCGCCGCCTTCCGATAACCGGTTTCCCACAGTCTCGGTCTGGGCTTCGGGACTAGCCCGACTAAGAGAGCGCTTTCCAGGGGCAACCGGTCCCATCCCGGCGCTTTTGCTTGAAAGAGCCGAGGCGCTCTTTTCCGAGCTCATTGGCTCCATGAGTGCGCCGGTGCTGCTTCACGGAGACCTGCACCATGGAAATATCTTGTCCGCGGAGAGAGAGCCCTGGCTGGCGATCGACCCCAAGGGAGTGGTCGGAGAGGCGGAATACGAAGTGGGCGCTTTTGTGCGCAACCGCCTGTTTCCCGGGCCGAAACCTGAAAGGCTATTGGCCCGGTGCGTGGACCAATTCGCCGATGAGTTGGGATTCGACCGGGAGCGGATCGTGGGGTGGTCGCTGGCCCAGGCGGTGCTATCGGCATGGTGGAGTTTCGAAGATAGCGGTCAAGTTTGGAATGAAGCGATTACTTGCGCAGAGTTGCTTGCGGCGATTTGACGGATTTTACCAACATTCGAGACGGTGGCAGCGGGTTAGCGAGACCTTTCTAACGGAGACGAATATGGACAGCGCAGAGCTACCATGGGAGTTGCCAGATGCCGTTTGGGAGTCGATGGTGGGGCCATTCTTGTCCAGACCAGCGAGCTTGGAGCAAGCCGCTGTCGAAGTAGACGCTATCCTGTCGCTTACAAGCGTCGCACCTTCCGCCCGTGTCTTAGACCTTTGCTGTGGCATGGGAAGGCACGCATTGGAACTAGCCCGCCGAGGGTTCAGCGTGACCGGAGTGGACAGGACGGTCAAGTTTCTGGACCAGGCACGCCAGCAAGCCCGCGAGGAAGGGTTGACCATCGAGTTCCTCCGGCAGGACATGCGTGCGTTCCGGCAGCCAAATTCCTTTGACATGGCACTGAATTTAAACACTTCTTTCGGCTACTTCGAGGACCCGGCGGACGACCTGCAAGTGATTCGCAATATCCACGCCTCATTGCTACCGGGAGGAATCTTGGTGCTGCAAACGATCGGAAAAGAGGTGCTGGCGCGCATCTTTCAAGAGCGGGATTGGTCTGAAATAGAGGGCTCCCTCTTCCTGCAAGAGAGGCGCCCAGCGGAGGATTGGGGACGGATGGACGTGCGTTGGATCAAGATTACTTCGGGCCAGAGAGAAGAATGGTCCTTCACCCATCGCTTGTTTGCGGCCACGGAACTGGCCGCCCTCATGCGTGAGGCAGGATTCCAAAGTGTTAAAACGTACGGTGACCTCGAGGGAGGTCCCTATGACAACACGGCACGTAAACTTGTTATCGTTGCCCAAAAAGCATAAGCCCACCGATCGCGGGCATTCTGGACTCGGTATTCACAGGTCCGGCTAGTCAAGTAAAGCGTACTTTTTCGGGGCGGGTGTCAAAGGGTTGGCCTCGTCCCATCGCCAAGATCATTCCCTGTTTTTGGGTCCCTCAACCACCGTTTATCACCGCTGCTTTTGC
>JADFPD010000100.1 GCA_022562475.1 Chloroflexota bacterium
GCGATGGCCCCTTTGCCCCGGAACGAATCGTTCATGACGGTGAAGACCAGGTCGACGAATTCGGTGTTGGGCTGCCATTTTTCCGCTTGATTGAAGGCCAGCGCCGTGAATTCGGCGCCGTTCATCTCAACCCTTAGCCTAAGATGCTGCTGTTCCCGGCCCATGTGGAAGGTTTCCAATACCCTGACGCCCATGCTGCCGAACACCGGCCTCGGATTGCCGGGGCCATAGGGTTCAAGGTCGTTGATCCAGCGAATCATCACCTCGTCTAATTCTTCCAGGTTGATGAGGGCATCTATCTCCACCTTCCGCTCCAGTCCCTGAGTCTCAAGGGACCGGGCGCTATAGGCCTCCAGACGTGATTTAAGCTGGGGGATGTCTTCAGTTGGGATCGTGAGCCCGGCGGCCTGGGAATGGCCGCCGAATCGCACCAGGAGGTCTTCACAGGACTCGATCGCCGCCACGATGTTGAATTCAGGGATACTCCGCCCACTGGCGACGCTGAATTCGCCCTCCACCGCGATCACCACGGCCGGGCGCCGGTAGCGGTCCACCAGGCGTCCCGCGATCAGACCGGAGACGCCCCTCTGGAACCTCGCGTCGGAGATCACCAGCAAGGATGGAAGTTCGCCCATCTCCGCGACCAACTGATCGGCTATTACGTACGCTTCTTCGGAAGCGGCCCGCCGTTCCATGTTCAAGGATTCCAGCTTGCGGGTCAGCGCGCCGGCCTCCTCGGGGGAGGTGGTGGTGAGAAGTTTGAAGCTGTCCATGGGGTCGCCCATGCGCCCGGCTGAATTCAGCCTGGGAGCGATCTGGAAGGACACGGTCTCGGCAGTGATCTCGTCCGGGTCCACCCTAGCCGAACTGTACAGGGCGCGAAGTCCGGGACGGCGGGTTTTGGCCAATTCCCGAAGACCTTCCCGCACCAGGTAGCGGTTCTCATCGAGCAGCGGCACCAAGTCAGCGATGGTTCCCAGGGCCGCCAATTCCAGCAGGCCGGGATCCCAGGGTTGACCATAATACTCGAACAGTCCCTGGACCAACTTGAACCCGATGCCGGCCCCGCATAGGTCGAAGAATGGGTAGTCGCCGCCGGGCAACTTCGGGTTTAATGACGCGACCGCGTTGGGAACGCCGTCGTGGGGCAGATGGTGGTCGGTGATTATCACGTCGATCCCCAGGGACTTGGCGTAGTCCACCTCCGCGAAGGATGTGATGCCGGTGTCTACAGTCACGATCAAGGTCACGCCTTGGGCGGCCAGAGAATCGATTGCCGCATTGGACAGGCCGTGGCCCTCATCGACTCGGTGAGGCAGATATGGCGTAACAGGCACTCCCAACGAAGTAAGACCCTCGAAGATGATGGCGGTCCCGGTGACGCCGTCCACGTCAAAGTCGCCGAATACGCCAACTCGTTCCCCGTTGTTCACGGCGGCATACAGACGCTTTAGCGCAATGTCCATGCCTGTGATGCGCAACGGGTCGTAGGGGAGCCTGTGGGGCGGGTCGAGGAGGGCGCTTAGTTTCTGGGGTGTGTCGATGCCTCGCCGAGCCAGCACCTGTGCTATGGCCGGCGGCACGTGTCCGGAGAGCGCGTCAGTTTCTACGGCGGACGGCAGAGACCATGGGTATTCCCCGCCTCCGGTGGTCATTGTCTAGCTAGCCATGCCGGCTTTGCCAAAGACCAACACTGAATTGTGGCCGCCAAAACCGAAAGAATTGCTCAATGTGACGTTGAGTTCCTGAGAGCGGGCTTGGTTGGGCGTGTAATCCAAGTCGCAGTCGGGGTCGGGCTCGTTCAGATTGATAGTGGGAGGGATGATGCTGTGCTCCATGGCCAAGACGCAGAAACAGGCTTCCAACGCTCCGCCGGAACCCAGGAGATGGCCGGTCATGGACTTGGTGGAACTGAGGGGCACACGGTAGGCGTCCTCGCCAAGCGCGACCTTGATGGCCATGGTCTCATGACGGTCATTGAGCGGCGTGGAAGTGCCATGGGCGTTAACGTAATCGACCTCGGAGGGGTCAACGCCGGCTTCTTCCAGCGCTTTACTGATCGCCCTCGCTGCGCTCTCGCCGCTTGCCATCGGCTCAGTCAGGTGATACGCGTCGGAGGTGGCGGCGTAGCCCAAGATTTCCGCCAGGGCTGGGATACCCCGCCGGTTGGCGCTTTCTTCGCTCTCCACGACCAACACGGCCGCTCCCTCACCCATGACGAAACCGTCGCGTTGAATGTCGAAGGGACGGCTTGCCTTGGTGGGGTCTTCGTTGAACCTGGAGAGGGCTCTCAGGGCATTGAAGCCGGCCACCGCGACGGGCACAACCGGCGCTTCACTGCCGCCGGCCAAGACGATGTCCTCCTGCCCCCGCCGGATCATGGCCCAAGCCTGTCCCAGGGCGTCGGCGCCGCTGGAGCAGGACGAGACCGCGCAATAATTCGCGCCCATGGAGCCGGTGACCATTGAGACCTGGGCCGAGGCCATGTCGCCCAGCATCATGGGAATGAGGAACGGACTGACGCGCTTGGGGCCGCGGGCTAGGAGTATCTCGTGTTGCTGGGAGAGGGTTCCGATACCGCCGATGCCGCTGCCGATGATCACTCCAACCCGGTATGGATCGACGCCTCCCGGCTCCAGACCGGCTTGGCGGCAAGCTTGCTGGGCCGCGACCGCGGCAAACTGGGCAAAGCGGTCCATCCGCCTGGCATCTTTGCGGTCGAGGTAACTCTCCGGGTCAAAGCCTTTGACCTCGGCGGCAAAACGGGTGTCGAAGCCCTCCGAGTCGAAGGCGGTGATGAAGTCCACTCCAGACCGGCCGTTTACGATGCCGTCCCAAGTGGTTGCCACGTTCAGACCAAGGGGGCTTATGATTCCCATTCCGGTAATCATAACCCGGTGATTTCCACTCATATATTCCCCAGCCGCTACACTCACGTAAAGTCCCGGTTATGGGACTTCATGAATCACAGTTAGACACGATTAACCCGTTACTGAGCAGTTGAAAGAGGACCTGAAAACCGGGCCTGGAACCGGAACGACTCAAGAGACCGCTATTTCTTAGCGCCCCCCTTGGTCGATACAGTCACGGTATCGTCGATGAGTTCAGTAAGCTCGGTGATGCGCCCTGATATGTTCAAGGCCAGTTCCAGGTTGTTGGACGGGCCGGTCAGCAGTGTCAGAGAATCAGATAACTCGTTGACCCGGCTGCCGATCGCGTCCGTCGCCTCTTTCCTGGCGTTGGCCAAAGGCTGTGACACCTCGCGGATCTGATCGACAAGTGCGCTCACTCGTTCGGTGATGTTTTCTCCGAATTCCAGTCTTGTTAACGACGCAGTGTCGGACCAGTTCCGAAGAGCTTCGGTGGCGTCGCTCAACTTGGTGGCCAGCGTGTCGCTCATGTCCCGGCTGGTGGCCGCGAGACGCAGTTTGTAGGTCCGCAGGATCCTAAATACGCGCCGGTAGACATCGTCAACCGGATTCAGCTTGGCGGAAAACTGGTCGAACAGGTCCCTGCTTTCCTGCATGGTCCAACGCTTGTCGTGATGGACCAACTGGCGTCCCGTATATAGGTGGTAGGGCCGCATCGCACCTTCAGCCAGCAAGTCGCCGTTCTCATCCAGTGGGACCAATGAGTCCCAATTCGAGGTCGCGGGCAACGGAGTCAGGAAATTGACCGTCTGGTACTTGCTCACCGTGACTACCCAATCCGCCAGGTCCATGATGCTCTCTTTGGTGTCGAAGGGCAGGCCGATGATGGTCATGGCGACAACGGTGAGACCCGCTTCGTTGATGTACTGCAGGTCTTTGTGCATCTGGCCGGGTTCCTGCCGTTTGTTTATTGCGATCAGGTTCTCGGCGTTATCCGATTCCACGCCCACGTAGACCATCTTTATGTTGGCGTCTTGCATGGCGGAGATCAACTCTGGGTCTTGGCCGACTTCGGCCCGCACCTGGCAGATCATGTTCATGCCTTCGGTGTGGCCTTTCCAGCCCTGCAGCCGGGCCAGGCGCTCGTCACGGAACTTGACTGCCCGCAGGGGCGGCGCATGGAGGTCGTCGGAGATAAATATCTGGAAACTTCCGTTTCTCGAGGTGTGGACCAGGCCGTCGGCAGCCAATTCACGGAGTTGGGCCAGCCGCTTGAACTCGGTCTCCCGTGAGATCATCCGGTATCCCAGGAATTGTTGAATGACCTGACAATAGGTGCACTTTTCAGTGCAGCCTCGGATGGTTTCAATCACCGCTCCTACCATGGGATTGGCGGAGGTAAGGTCCTTTATTGAGCGGAAATCGGGCAGTTCCACAAAGTCGGGGTTGATCAGTCCCTGGCGGCTGGTCTGGACGATGCCGCCGTCCTTCCGGTAGCTGATGCCGGGGATCTTGGCGAGATATTCGTCCCGGTCGCTGCCGCGGTGCTCCAAAAGCACGTCTGACAACTGGCCGATTATGTCTTCGCCTTCGCGCTGGACGATCACATCGAAGTCGCCGTAGTTGAAGGCTTCCTCGGCAAGGGGGCTCATCTGAGGGCCGCCGCCGATGGTTATGAGGTCGGGATGGAATTGCTTGGCCAACCTGGCGATCTCGTACCCACGGGGGGCTTCGTTGATCAGCGCCGTGACCATGAAGATATCGACGCCTTCCAGGTCTTTATCCGGGTCCATGAGGCCGCAGCGGTCTTCGAACCATATCTCCCGCTCATAGATATTCGGACCTTCCCATTGGGCTAAGGCGCCCGAGAGGAAGAGCATTCCCTGCCTGGGTATGGCAACGTATTCAAAGTTTCCACCGGCTGACGCTGGTTGAAACAGCACCACCCGTTTTATTCGAGACATTCTGGCTCCTACTGGTGACGGCCAAGCGCCGCTATACGCCGTTCTTCAAGTGCTGATTAAAATTTTTGCTTGGGGGCCTGACTACCCGATGGACCATGGCAGGCCAAGGTTAAAGCCACTGTCGCCCGGCGCCGGCTCTCGAATGATTATACAGGACAACACGAAGCGAGAATAACGGATTCCCCTACCTGGGCCACCCTGTTTTCCTGGGAGCGCAGAGTGGAAATCAGCTTAGTCACCGCCCAAGACTGGCCAGCGCTACCGAAGCACCTGCCCATTCTACGCCAGAAAGACACAAATGTCATAATGCCGATAATCGGCCGGTCGTCTCCAACATGAGCGCCCAAGTATCGGCGCAATCCACCCACGAGCCGTGGTCTAGCGGCCGCGGAAATGGGGGACGAGTTCTTTGGCGATGACCTCAAGATGCCGCTCACGGTCTTCCCGGGGACAACTGATGCTGAAGACGATGTGCCTGGCGCCCGCATCGATGTATTCCTGGAGCTGCTGGATGCAGTTCTCCACGGTGCCCAACAAACAATACTTCCGGACTATGTCCAGGAACTCTCCTCCGTAGAGGTAACGCCCGCCAAGCTGTTCCGCGGCCACTTCGGCCGCCTGTTGTTCGGTGGGATAGATGGCGATGTAAGGAAAGTGGGCCCATTGAAACTGGGACAGGTCCCTTCCAGCCTCGGCGGCGAAGCCCTTGATCTTCTCGACGCTGTCGCGGTATCTGGATGCGTCGTAGAAATAGGGCATCCATCCGTCCCCGAATTTGGCGGCCCGGGCCATGGCGGCATCACGTCTTCCCGATACCCACACCGGTAGGTTGGGCTGCTGGACGGGCGTGGGATTGATCATCGCATCGGTCAGTTGAAAATGACGCCCGGCGAAAGTCACCCGCTCGCCGGTCCAAAGCTTACGCATCACCTCCAAACACTCGTCGGTCCGCCGTCCCCGTTGGTTCACCTGGAGACCGGCGGCTTCGAATTCCACCGGAAACTCACCGCCAACGCCGACGCCAAGGGTCAGCCGGCCACCGGAAGCCGCGTCCAAGGTGGCGGTCATCCGGGCCAACACCAAAGGATGGTAGAAGGGGGTCAAGATGATGGAGGAGAGGATGCGCAGTTCGTCGGTTGCGCCGGCGGCTACCGCCAGCACGGGCAGCGCCGCGTGGGTCGGGCCCGGAGGGTCTCCGCGCATGAAGTGTTCTCCGGCCGAGAAATAATCGTAGCCCAATTCTTCCATCCAACGGGCTTGCCGGGCGGTCTCGCCGACCCCCAACGCCAGTCCAGCGCCGAAACGCAGGTCCAGGTCCGCCATCTTTTCCCCCTATTCTTCTGGTTTGCCGTGCACCGCAGACATTCTACTCCAGCATTCATTCCTACTGCGGCTTGACCTGGTATTCGACTAAAGATTGTCATTCTATGTGACAAAAGGGTGGCCAGGAAGACATACCGGTCGTGCCGTTCGATCTATAAATTGGTTGCGGCCGATACTACGGAGGCGAGACCCTTGACATGGGCCGGAGGGATTTGCCACCGTTGGGTTTGAAACTCGCATCCTAGCCACCGGCGGCAGATTCGGCTGGCGGAGTGATTGATTTGGTTGTTTTGGTAACCGGCGCCACCGGATTCCTTGGCCGGCGAGTGGTCCACGAATTGCTGGAACGCGGCCACGAAGTGCGTTGTCTGGTCCACACTCCCGGAAAAGAGAGGATGTTCTCCCACCGGGAAGTCGAAGTCCAGTACGGCAGTATCCGGGACCCGGTATCGTTGAGCAACGCCTTCTATGACGTTGAAGCAGTGGTGCACTTGGTGGGAATCATCCGCCCCCGCCGCCGTGAATCATTCGAGGATGTGCACCGGGAAGGCACGGCCAACGTTCTGTCGGCGGCCAAGGAGGGCGGGGCCCGCCATTTCCTGCATGTGAGCGTCATCGGCGCCGCCAACGACCGGTCCTATCCCTATCTCTACACCAAGTGGCTGGGCGAACAAGAAGTCATCAACGGCGGTATCCCTTACACCATATTTAGACCCTCTGTGCTGTTTGGTGAAGGCGACGAGTTTGTGAACGCTCTGGCTGGGCTGGTGCGGTTGTTCCCTTTGGTACCCGTGATCGGGTCTGGGAAGAACCGGTATCATCCTTTGGCCGCGGACGACCTGGCGCGCTGCATCGGCATAACCCTGGGCCGGGAAGACCTGAAGGGCCAGACCTTGGACCTAGGCGGGGCCGACCGCATGAGTTATAACGATTTGGTTTCCGAGGTGGCCAAAGCCATGGGCAAGCGGCGGCTGCGGTTCCATCTGCCAACGTGGCCCATGTACGCCGTCGCCGCCCTCAGCCAAGGGTTCATGCCCAGACCGCCCATCACCACGGACCAGATCAAGATGCTGGGCATCCGCAGCGTTGCCGAGGTCGGCGAGGTGGAAAGGGTTTTTGGGTTTACCCCCCGGCCCATGGAAGGTAACATTGACTTCGTGAACTCGGTGGGCGTGGCCGATGGGATCCAGATGCTATTGGGGTCGATGCCCCGCCACATCCGCGACCACTAAATCTCGTTCGACTAAAGATGAGAATATCTCTCTATCCTTCCGCGGAAGGACTCGCCTGCGATTAGGAGCCAAGTGGACTACCGCCAGTCAATCACCCGACTTCTGACCTTGGTCGACCACGAAAGAACCAGGGCCACGGGACCTCGCCAGAAAGCCATCTACGACCTCGGCAGGATAGAGGCTTTGCTGGGCCGGTTGGGCAGTCCGCAAAATCAGATGCCGGCGGTCCACATCGCGGGGACCAAGGGCAAGGGCAGCACGGCAGCTCTATGCGACGCGGCCATCCACGCAGCAGGGTTCAGCACCGGTTTCTACTCATCGCCCCATCTCCACGCATTCCGGGAACGGATCAGACGCAACTCGGAACCCATCTCGGAGGAAGGGTTCGCCGCGCTGGTGGAGGGCTTGTGGCCGCTCCATGAAGAACTCGCAAATGACGCCGGCGCGGGGCCGTTGACTCTGTTTGAATTCCTGACCGGCATGGCCTTCCAATGCTTTGCCCAGGAAAGGACCGATGTGCAGGTGATAGAGGTGGGGCTGGGCGGCCGTCTGGACGCCACAAACGTGCTGGATGCCGGAGTCTGCGTCATCACCTCGATCAGCCTGGACCACATGGCCGTATTGGGAGATTCCGTCGGGGAGATCGCCGCCGATAAGGCGGGCATAATCAAGCCCGGGGCGACCGTCGTGATCGCCCCCCAATCTCCTGAAGCGCTATCGCCGATCTTGGCTGCCTGCCAGGAGAAAGAAGCCGCGACCATACTGGTCGGCCGAGACGTAACCTGGGAGGAAGGTAGCTGGGGGACGGACGGCCAGCGTTTTACGGTCAGAGGCCTCAAAGGCGAATACGACCTGTATATGCCACTTTTGGGTGCGCACCAACTGGAGAATGCGGCATCGGCCGTTGCCGCTCTGGAGGCTCTGGGCAGCCAGGGCATAGATATTCCAGCCAAGGCGATGGAAGTGGGTTTCGAACGCGTTAGCTGGCCTTGCCGGATGGAGGTATTATCGCGTTCTCCGCTCTTGGTGGCCGATGGCGCACACAACGTATACTCAATCGAGAGCCTTTTAAAGACGTTGCCAAAATATCTGGACCATGACCGGCTCATTCTGGTGGCCGGGTTCACCAGGGACAAGAACGTGGAAGTTATGGCACAGACCCTGGGCGAAAAGGCGGATGCCGTATTCGCGACAGCCTCCCGCCATCCTCGTTCGATGACGCCGGGGGAGGTGGCGGACCTATTTAACGACACGGGGAAGAAAGCCTCACAGGCCTCAACTCCAGCCGCAGCCCTTGAGATGGCGATGGACTGCGCCGGGAAAGACGACCTGGTACTGGCGACCGGCTCGCTGTTTCTCACCGCCGAGGTCCGGGAAGCGGCCTTGGGGATAGAGCCCGAGTTATATCCGGAATTGCCCAAGCCAGGAACTCGAGGTATATAGGGATGGGTGGAATGAAACGAAAAAACAGGAGCGTCTCGAGTGTCAGATGAGCGGGTTAGGGTAGTAATCACCGGAATGGGGGCAATGACCCCACTGGGCGAGACCCCCGAGGAATATTGGAAGAACCTGACCGCGGGAACGTCGGGCATCGGCCCCATGACCCTCTGCGACCCGGAAGGTTATCCCTGCCAGATCTCCGGAGAGGTATCCGGCTTCGACCCAAACACCTACATCGGAAACAAAGAAGGCCGGAGGATGGCCCGCTTCACCCAATTGGCCGTCGCCGCGGCTCTTCAGGCCGTCGAGTCCGCCGCCTACGACATATCCAAAGACGACCCATACCGGGTGGGAGTGCTGCTGGGGAACGGCAACGGAGGCTTTCCGACCTTGGAGGAGAACTGCCGGATCCTAGCCGACCGCGGCGGGATGCGGATGTCACCCTTCTTCTTCCCCATGATCCTGCCTAATATGGCCGCCGCCGCCGTGAGCCGGTACGTCGGGGCGCACGGCTACAATTCCACCGCCACCACCGCCTGCGCCGCGTCCAATCAGGCGATGGGCGAGGCGTTGGCGGTCATCCGGCGCGGCACGGCCGACGTCATGATCGCGGGAGGCACCGAAGCCGGGATCAGCCTGCTGGGGCTGTCCGGGTTCGCGGTGATGCGGGCCCTCAGCACCAGGAACGACGAACCCCACAAGGCCAGCCGCCCCTTCGATCTGGGCCGGGACGGTTTTATCCCTTCCGAAGGTTCGGTGATAATGGTCCTGGAGAGTCTGGAGCACGCTCTGTCCCGGGGCGCGAATATCCTAGTGGAGTTGGCGGGATTCGGCTCCACCAGCGACGCCGGGCATCCGGTGCAGCCGGAGGAGTCCGGTATCAGCGCCGCGGAGGCGATGCGCATGGCATTGGCCGATGCCCAGGTGCCGCTTGACCAGGTGGACTACATCAATGCCCACGGCACCTCCACGCCGTTGAACGACGCCCTGGAGACGGTTGCCATCAAACGGTTGTTCGGCGACCTGGCCTACAAGATTCCCATAAGCTCAACCAAGTCCATGATCGGCCACTCCCTTGGGGCTGCCGGGTCATTGGACGCCGCCGTCTGCGTGAAAACCATCACCGAGGCGATGATCCACCCAACAGTCAATTATGATGACCCGGACCCGGATTGCGATCTGGACTACGTGCCCAACCAGGCCAGGGCCGCGGATGTCCAGGTGGCGCTTTCCAACGCATTTGGCTTCGGCGGACAGAACGCCTGCCTGGTTTTCCGCAAGTATGTCGAGTAAATACATGACAGGCGGTTCTTGACCATTACTGCTGGCGCCCCGCTACAATGGTTGGGGCGATTCGTGGGCCATTGGGCGGCTGGGTTTACCCCGATTGATCGGTGGTGAGGGGAGTATAGAATGGCCGAACGTTTGGTTTCCGGCGACCTCCAACAAGAAGACCAAGAAGTGTCTTTGCGGCCCAAGCGGCTGGAGGATTTCGTCGGGCAGGCCAACACCAAAGAGAACCTCTCCATCTCCATCCAGGCCGCCAAGATACGTCAAGAACCTCTGGACCACATCATCATCTACGGCCCTCCGGGCCTCGGCAAAACCACCTTGGCCAACATCATCGCCGTCGAGATGGACGTGGCTATCCGGGTAACGTCCGGCCCCGCCGTGGAGCGGGCCGGCGATATGGCCGCCATCCTGACCAGCCTCCAGCCCGGCGACGTCCTCTTCATCGACGAAGTGCACCGGTTGAACCGGGTGGTAGAAGAGGTCCTGTACTCAGCCATGGAGGATTTTTTTCTCTCCTGGATGGTCGGCAAGGGACTGGCCGCACGCAGCGTTAACCTCCGGATCAGCCCGTTCACCCTCGTGGGCGCCACAACACGGTACTCCATGGTGAGCGCCCCCCTCCGCGACCGCTTCGGTTTGGTCTGCCGTCTGGACTACTATGAACCTGAGGATATGAGGATCATAGTCGACCGTTCCGCCCGCATCTTGGAGATGGAAACCGAAAGCGAAGGCATGGACCTGATCGCCTCTCGCTCCAGAGGTACGCCGAGAGTGGCCAACCGGCTGCTGAAACGCACTCGGGACTATGCGCTGGTCAAGGCCGACAACCGGATCGACGGCGCAGTGGCCCGGGCCGCGCTGGAACAACTCAACGTGGACGAACTGGGCTTGGACGGCTCAGACCACCGGCTGCTGACTACTATTATCGACAAGTTCGACGGCGGCCCCGTCGGACTGGAGACCTTGGCGGCGTCATTGAACGAGGATTCGGACACCATCATGGACGTTTGGGAGCCGTTCCTGCTGCAACTGGGATTCCTGGAACGGACGCCCCGGGGCCGGGTTGCCACCCGCCGCGCTCATGAGCACTTGGGTAGGCCCTACGCCACCACGGACCACACCGACCAAGGGCGCCTCAACGGTTTCTGAGACGGTTCCCGGACTCTGGCCAGGCTATTTCGGTCCCCGCCACCTTCCCCCTTATTGCCCGCTCAGTCCCAACGGTCTAAAATAGTGCGATATTGTTCCCTGTCTACCGGTTTACCGGAGGCAGGCTGGGCCTTCCGCGGAAGGATGGAGTTCATTTGACGGTTACCGTCCCCTCTGGCGAGGCAACTCTGCTTACTGGTAGCGGCTCCAAGTTGGCCGCCCCTCTCAGGGAGATTATCGCCAATGTAAGCGCGGGTATCCCCTTGTCCGAGTCCGACGCACTTTCATTTATTCCCGCCGGTACGGATGCCATCCATGAGATCTGCGCCGCCGCTTCGGCCATGCGCGATCAGGGCAAGGGCAGCACCGTCACCTTCTCGCCCAAGGTATTCATTCCGCTGACTCATCTGTGCCGGGATTTCTGCGGGTACTGCACTTTTCGCAAAGACCCACGACAGGCCGGCAAAGACCTCTTCATGACACCGGAGCAGGTGCTGGATGTGGCCAATGCCGGGGCCACGCTGGGTTGCACCGAAGCGCTTTTCACCCTGGGAGAACGTCCGGAGCAACGCTATCCGGAGGCCAAGGAGTGGCTGGAGCACCGGGGGTTTAAGACTACGCTGGAATACCTGGCGTATGTGTGCCGGCTGGTGTTTGAAGAAACCGATATGCTCCCCCACGCCAATCCCGGCACCATGGCCCGCCGGGAGATCGAAGCCCTGCAGCCGTTCAATCCGTCCATGGGCCTGATGCTGGAGAGCACCAGTAAGGCGTTGTACGCTCAGGGAGGGCCCCACGAGTTCGCCCCCAGCAAACGCCCTAGGGTGCGGCTGCGTACGATAGAATTGGCCGGGCAGTTGCGGGTGCCTTTCACCACTGGTATCCTCATCGGTATCGGCGAGAGCCGCCGGGACCGCATCGAGTCCCTGCTGGCGATCGCGAAGCTGCACGCCCGGTACGGCCATGTACAGGAAGTGATTATCCAAAACTTCCGGGCCAAACCGGACACGGCGATGGGGGATGCCCCCGATGCGGAGACGGGAGAGTTCCTGTGGACTGTGGCGGTGGCCCGGTTGATTCTTGGGCCGGACGCGAATCTTCAGGTACCGCCCAATCTGAGCGCCAAGGACTACCAGATATATCTGGATGCCGGAATCAACGATTGGGGCGGCGTATCGCCATTGACCATCGATTTCGTCAACCCCGAGGCCCCGTGGCCGGCTTTGAATGAATTGAAAAGAAAGACCGAGGCAGCCGGGTTCCAACTTAGACCCAGGCTGCCCGTATACCCGGAGTACTTCCTGAGCACCAAAGAATTTCTACCCGAAGCTCTCTCGCGAAAAGTATCGGCCTTGCCTGATGCTGAGGGCTATGTCCAAGGGGGGATACAGAGATATGCCGGTTGAATCTGACGGGCAGCTCCAGGCGGAAAACCTGGAAACGATGATTGGCGGGGTCAGACCCTAGACGGCGGCGGGTTTGGACCG
>JADFPD010000101.1 GCA_022562475.1 Chloroflexota bacterium
CGTAAGTGCCTCGGCTTTCGTACTCCAGCCGAGGTATTCTGGAATGAAGTGTTGCACTTCAAATGTGAATCCACCTCCCGGCTTTCGCCGGAATGACGAGGTAGGGGCACGGCATGCCGTGCCCCTACCTGTGTGCAAACGATCGAGGCAGAGACGGCTAAGGGTTGATGATGCCTGTTTGGTGGCCGACTATGAAGGTCTCCCAGTGTTCGGCGTAATCGAGGACCGTGTTTAGCAGGGCTTCCGGACGGTCTCCGATGATGCAGTGCCCGGCGTCGTAGACCAAGGCGATGTTGCAGTTGGGTATCTTCTCCCGGTAGACCCTGGGGGCTTCGAGGGAGACCAAACGGTCCTCTTGTCCAAAGACCGCCAACGTGGGGCAGTGGATATCCCCAAGTTTGGCCTCGGCCTCGCCGTCATGGACTCCCGAGTTCAGCCTCCGCGCCAATTCCGATTCTTTGGCGAATATCTCCGGGGGCGATGGCGCATGCTTTTCGGCGTTCTCCGGGTGGGCGAACATCATTTGATGGACATCCTGGGCGGTGGCGCCGGCCGGAAGCTCTTGAGGGAGGATGGCCGTGGGCGAGACCAGGATGAGAGCCTCCACCTGGTCCGGGGACTGAATCGCCTGCCAAAGGGCGACGTGGGCGCCGAACGACGTGCCGATGAGGGTGTACCGCTCGGATGTGAGCGCGGAGGCCGCCTTGGCAATTGTCGCGGCAAGGTCGCCAACGGACTGGGAAGCAGTGTTGGCAGGAGAGTCTCCGGCACCGGGAAGCTCCAGGGAAAAGACCTGGTATTTCTCGGCCAGGGCGTCGTGGACTATCGTGCCCCGCCAGCCGGTGCAGTCCAACATGACCACCGGCCGGCCTTGCCCAGCCTCCCAATACCGGATGCTGAAGCCGCCCGCCTCAACTTGTCTTTCTTCGAATGCCATGATCAGAACTCTCTGATCTGGGGTATGACTCTCTTCCCGAAAATTTCTATCTCCTTCATGACGCCCCGGTGGTCCACCGTGTTCTGCTGGAAAGGCAGATCGATCACGCCCACGCCGCACCGGTCGTGAAACTCCTTTATCTGTTTGGCCACGGTGTCGGGTCCGCCCAAAAAGTTGATCCCCAATGAGTTGCCAACTACGTCACCCTCCGGACTGCCGGCCACCAAGCCCCGCAGGTCGAAATTAGTGCCGGAGCGGGCTGCTTGTATCGCCTCGGCAACCGTCCGCCGCAACGGTATGTTGGGTCCGGGCCTAGAGCGGGTCAGGTTGTCCAACCAATCGTTGGCCAGTTCGTCGGTCTCGGCCAGGTAGATGCTGCCCCGGTAGACGATATTGTCCGGGCCGGGCGTCCAGCCTGCCTCCTCGCACCAGGCGCGGTACTTGTCGGTTATCACCGCGGTCTGGTCGACGGGCAGGAAGGACACCCCCAGACCCAGTCTGTGCTCCGCGGCGTACCGGATGGTGTCGTCGCTTCTGGTGCCGACCACCACCGGCGGCAGCGGCTGCTGCACCGGACGGGGCCAGACAGCAATCGTGCGGAATTGGTAGTAGCGCCCTTCCCAGGAGAAGGGTTGGGGCTCGGTCAACGCCTTTAATATCAGGTCCATTCCCTCCAGCAGACGGCCCCGGCCCTCCGCCGGATTCACGCTGTAGACCTGGTCCTCGTTGGGTGTGCCGCGGAGGAATCCGGCGACGACGCGGCCGTTAGTCAGGTTATCCAGCAGGGCCACCTCTTCCGCGATGCGCACCGGGTTGTTCAGCGGCAGCAGGTGCCCCAACAAGGCGATCGTGACTTTCTTGCACCGTTCGGCCACCGCCGCGGCCATGATGGAAGGGGTGCCGGTGGGGATCCGGCCCGAGTAGTGGTGCTCGGAAAAGCTGATCCACTCGAAGCCCATCTCCTCGGCGAATTCGCATTCTTCCATGCCGTCTTGGTAGCTCTGCACCGAGGTCTGGCTGTCGGTGTAGACCGGAGGAGTCGGCCAGATAGCGGGGAGCTTGTTCCGCTCCGAATAGCCCATCGAGCCGAAATAGGATGCCTTCATGCCTGAATCTCCTGCCAGCGTCCGACCGCTGACCGCCAGCGTTGGAGGAATATTAACGTTGTGGCGGGTGCAGCGTCCACCGTTAGTCCAGCCTCCCGCGATCGATTCCTGCCCAGTGTTCCGTTTCTGCGCCGGCCGGACTATTATAGTGGGCGTAAATCCGGCTCGAATCTCAAGACTTGGAGTTACCGATGCTCGCAGACAACATCCGGCTGAAGAACATCAACCACATCACCTACAACGTTAAAGACAAAGAGGCGGCCCTGAAGTGGTATCAGGACATCCTGGGCGTGGGGCAGATCCCGAAGATGGTCGACAGCGACCACCTCTATTGGCTGCAATTGCCCAGCGGGGCCATGATCCACATCATCGAAAACGCGGACGCCCCTTCGGCGCCGTCCCATCACACGGCCTTTGAAGTAGATGAGATCGAGGCGTCATACGAATATTTCGCCACCAAGGGCATCGAGACTACCGACATCCAGACTAGGAACGACGGTCAAAGGGCCTTCTACCTGAACGACCTGGACGGCAACCGCATCGAGATCTGCACCGTATCCGGGTTCGGCGTCCTGGTCTAGGACCCCCTTCAAGATAAAGGAGAGCATCATGATCTTCGGGGCGATAACCAACTCGTGGCGGGAGCAATTGCCTTCGCGCACGGTCATGGAGTTGGTGGGCGTGGCGGCCGAAAAGGGCGCCAAGCACATCGAGCTGCGGCAGACCTGTCTGGGGGAATGCGAGGATGGGGCCGGAGAAGACTGGCGGCCCAACCTGGATAAATTGCAAGAGGTTGTTGAAGCCTACCCAAACCTGACATTCGACCTGGCCATGGCGCTGCCCTGCCTAACCCAGAGGGTCGACCCGGCAGGCGAGATGTTCCAAGCGGCGCTGGCCGGAGCCAAACTGGTCGGCGGCGCCCAGCCCCACCTCCGGGTGGTGGACCCATCACCCTTGGATGGGCCTTGGGAGTCCCCCAGCGACATCCCGGAAGAGGCCCTGGGTCTGGCGGACCTGGCCACGGAGGCCGCGCGGCAGGGCGTGATCATGTCCATGGAGAACTCGTCGCTGCCCATCCGCAACATGGCCATGCTGGTTGAGCAGGTGCGGAGCATGGTGCCGGAATCTGCCGGTCAGGGCCTGGGCCTCTGCCCCGACCCGACCAACCAACTGCGCCGTTTCCCGGACTCCGACCCATTGGCGGAACTGGATGCGCTGCCTTTGGACATGATCAAGATCGTCCACTTCAAGCAGATGCGGAATGGCGAGACAGTTTCAAGGGTGGACGAAGGCGACCTTGATTGCCACCGGATGCGGGATATCTTAGACGCCAAGGGCTACGCCGGAGCGGCGATCATGGAGATACCCTCGGACGCTGCCGTGTTCGATAATTTGGAAGCGAGTTTCCAGTATCTAGACTCATAGCGGTTTTGGAGGCAAACATGGGACTGCTGAACATTGAAGGCGTGACACACTGGTCGATACCGGTGAACAACCTCGAGGAATCCGAGGAGTTCTACGGCGATTTCCTGGGCCTGGAGCATGTGGGCCGCCTGGGTAACTCAAGGATGACCTGCTACAAAGTGGCCGACCACAGCATCTTGCTCTGTGAACGGACCAATCCGGTGGACGTCGCGAAAAACTCCGAAGAACAGGTCCATCATTCCTTCACCGTTAGTCCGGAGACCCTGGTGCAGGCTTGCAAGCTGTTCCGAGAGCGCAAGGTCCATGTCGATCAGATCATTCACCGGGCCCAGGGCTTCTTCACGGGCCGGGAGTTGTATTTCTTCGACCCCAGCGGCAACCGGCTGGAACTGCGCGACCCTACCTGGACCGCAGGCATGCCGGAGCTGTCATTTGAAGAGCTTGCGGACGCCTAGGGTTTGATCTGGCAAACCGAGATTGCCGAATCCGTTCGTGGTGAGCCCATCGAACCACTCCCTCTGGGAAGTGATTCCCACCGGTAGCATGACTTATGCACGCCCTGCGACGGAGCTCAGGACGAGCGGTACACTGTGGCGTGAATTAATATATAGATAGCTGGAGAGCATCCCAATGAAGTACGACGTGATCGTGGTCGGCGGCGGGTCCGCCGGCTCGGTGGTGGCTGCCCGGTTGGCCGAGGACGCCGGCCGGTCGGTGCTGCTGTTGGAGGCGGGCCAAGACTACCCTGACCCGGAAACGCTGCCCGATGCTGTCCGCGACGGCGGCTCGTCCGCCGGCGAAGCGGAAGACTCGCTCATCTCCTGGTCACTGCGGGGCACCATCAATCCGGAACGGGGCGAGATCAACGTGGCCCAGGGCAAGGTGATCGGCGGGTCCGGCTCCATCAACGGACAGTTGTATCTGAGGGGCCTGCCCGAAGACTTCGAGAATTGGGCGTCTTGGGGCAACGATGAGTGGACCTACCCAAAGGTATTGCCTTATTTCCGGAAGGCTGAGACCGACTTTGACATCCGCGACGACTTCCACGGCACCGAGGGCCCCCTGCCCATCGTCCGCCGTGAGAAGGAACCCTGGCCGGCGATCCAGAAATCTTTTCACGATGCCTGCCTGGAGATGGGGTACAAGTACAACGAGGACATGAACGGCCCTAACCCGTCGGGCATCGGCGCCCTTCCCATGAACAACCGCAACGGCGTCAGGATGAGCACCAACCTCACCCACCTGACCCCCATGCGCCACTATCTCAACCTGACCATCAGAGGCAGCGTCTTCGTCCGCCGCGTACTGCTGGATGGTTCCACGACGGCCGGCGTCGAAGTGGAGAGCGGAGGCGAGATATTCCGTATCGAATCGGATTCTGTCGTCCTGTGCGCCGGGGCGCTGAAATCGCCCCACATACTGATGCTGTCCGGCATCGGACCCAAGGACCAATTGGACCAGCACGGCGTCCCGGTGGTGAAAGATTTGCCCGGCGTGGGCGCGCAACTCTGGAACCATCCCCAATCGTCCGTGACTTTCAAGGTCAAAGAGGGTGTTGAGCTGGCATCAAACGCGGGCGCGCTGCGCTTCGGCCTGCGGGTGACCTCCGAGCCGCCCTCCCAGTCCAACGACGTCATGCTGCAGACCTTGGGCATCTTCAACGTGGTGACCGGAGAGATGCTGCCCAGCGGAACGGCTCGGATAGCCTGCGCCCTGGAACTCCCCGATGGCGCCGGCTGGCTCCGGTTGGCCTCGGCCGACCCCACGGTGCAGCCGGCTTTCGACTACCGCTACTTCCACAACGACAACGACATCCGCCGCATGCGGGGGGCGGTGCGTCTGGCCGCCACGATATTGGAATCCGACGCCTACAGAGACACGGTGGACGGACGGACCTCGCCGACTGACGAGGCGCTGACCGACGACGCGACCCTTGACCGGTGGATCAGGGAGACCGTCGGCACTTCGCGCCATGTGTCGGGCACCTGCAAGATCGGGCCGGACTCGGACCCCATGGCGGTGGTGGACCAGCATTGCCGGGTGAGGGGTGTCGCCGGACTATGGGTGGCCGATGCGTCGGTCATCCCTCAAGTGACCAGGGCCAACACCAACGCCACCGCGATCATGATCGGCGAAAGGGTCGCCGACTGGGTGGCGGCCGGTGCAACCGGGTTTACTGGGTCTGACCGGACCTGAGCATCACATCCATTTAAGACCGGATTATTTGAACTTGGGCATGACTTCTGCGGCGAACAGCTTCATGGACGCCATGACCTTGGCGTGCTCCATGCTGCCGAAGGCGAAGTTGGCCCCAAAGTAGCTGATGCCGTGCTGGCTTTGCAACTCGGCGATGCGGTCGACGCACTGGTCCGGCGTGCAGAAGTAGTTGTTGGCCAATTCCGACTGGTAACTCCGCGGTTCCTCCCCCCGGTCCTTCTTCCAATGGTCCAGGTCCACGTGGATCTCATCGCCCTTTGTGATCGTGCGCCGGTAGGTGCTAAGGTCCCGCACCCAGGTTATGGCCTTTTGGGGGTATTCATTGGCCTCCTTCTCATCTTCGGACAGGTATATAAAGCGGAAGAAAGGCATCTCAGCCATCTGGGACACCTTGCCAGCGGCAGCGCACCGTTCGGAATAAAGGCGCATCAGCGCCAACGTGTCGTCCACAGGCGTGAAGTAGGTGGTTAAGATCGGCATGTCCCGCGCGACCGCGATGTCGATGCTGGCGGCGGTCCGGGAAACGGCCACGTGCACCGGTGGGTGGGGTTTCTGCAGCGGACGCGGAGCAATCGTGATCCCGTCCACTTGATAATATTCGCCGTGGTAGGTGAAGTCTTCAGTGGTCCACAATCCCAAAATGATGTCCAGCACCTCTCGAAATCGATCGTCCCGCGAGTCGAAATCTATCTTGAAGTTCCCGTACTCGTAGTCGGCCGAACCGCGTCCGACCCCGAGATTCAACCGGCCGTTGCTGAGCAAGTCCACCATGGCCGTTTCTTCAGCCAAGCGGATCGGATTATGAAACGGTAGAACGCTGACCCCGGCGCCCAGCCTGATGGTCTTGGTCTGGGCGGCGATATGTGACAGGATGGGCATCAATGAGGGAAATATCCCGTAACGGCTGGAATGGTGCTCGGCGATCCAGACCGAATCGAACCCCAATTCTTCGGCGTATCGGACCTGTTCCAGGACCTCTCCGTAGATCCGGCTCTGGTGGACCGCGTCCTTGTCGGTCCAAGATGCCGGGAGAAATATGGCGAACTTCATGACGGCTTTCGGCTCCTCACGGTTGGCGGCATTGCAAAGCGCGGGCGCGTCCAACGCTCAGAACGCCTGGGGACAATGGCGAGTATATAGCAGGCTGGGGTGGCAGGGAACGGCGATTTGATCCCCCGATCCGTGTCCTCGCGCGCCTGGGCTTCGTCCCTGCGCTTCCGGGACTTCAGACTGTTCTGGGCGTCCACCCTGTTTTATTCCATGGGCACGGGGATGGAAAGCGTGGCAGTCGGCTGGCTGGTGTTCGACATCACCGGCTCGGCCTTCATGGTGGGAGTGGCGGCCGCCGCCCGCATGGCGCCATTTTTCTTCCTGGGGATACTATCCGGGGCGATGGCTGACTGGCTGGAACGGCGGCTTTTCCTGCTCTTCAGCGCCCTGGGCGGAGTGGCCATCGCGGCGGTCATGGCCACGGTGCTCCTGGCCGGAGACCCACGTATCTGGGCCGTGATAGTCCTAGTCGCGGCCGGCGGTTGCGTGTTCGCCTTCACGCTGACCACCAGGAACGCCTACACCTACGACATAGTCGGCCCGGAGCATGCGCTGAACGGGCTGTCCCTGAACCAGATGGCGATGCAGGCGGGCGGCGTCGCCGGGGCGATCATCTCCGGAGCGTTGATCGAGCTGGTGGGGCCCGGATGGCAATACTTGGGTGTCGGGGTCAGTTACCTGGGTTCTGCTTCGGTGCTGCTGGTCATCGGCCGATCGACCAGGACCACACAGCCGCAAAAAGAGTCTGTGCTGCATAACCTAGCCGGATACGTCAGGTTCCTCAGAGAGAACCGGTTGGTCTTGGTCCTCATGTGCTTGACGTCCATCACCGAGATTTTTGGGTTCACACATATGACCCTGCTGCCCGTGTTCGCCAAGGAGGTGCTGCACGTTGGCCCGGCGGGTCTGGGGTACCTGACCGCAGTTAGGCAGGGCGGAGGATTGCTGGGCCTGGCGCTGCTGGCCAACCTGCGAGACTACCGCCGAAAAGGGCTGCTGATGTTCATAATCGCCACCGCCTTCGGTCTGGGGTTGATGGGGTTTTCTCTGTCATCGGCCTTGGTATATTTCATCATAGTGCTGGCGGCAGTCAACGCCTGCGCAATGTCGGTGGACACCCTTTACAAGACGTTGCTGCAGGCCAACGTGCCCGACGAACAGCGGGGGCGGGCCATGGGCTCATGGGTCTTAAGCATCGGCGTCGCTCCGGTGGGCCACCTGGGAGTGGGCGGCCTGGCCACGGCCATTGGGGCGCAAGGCGCGCTGCTGGTGAACGGCGCCGTGCTGGCCGGGGTTAGCATCGCCGCCGCCATCGCGCTGCCCAAGATACGCCGGTTGGAGTAGGCCTACCGGCCTTGGGCAAGGCAACGTGCCACGAATTTCTTCATGAGCGCGATCGCCCGGTCTGATTCCGGGCCGGGGGTGTTGCCGAACATGTGGGCCATACCGGGGAACATCTCCAAATCGATGTCGCCGCCGGCCTCCCGGTAGGCCGTTACGAATTGCTTCGTCACCGGGACCGGCAGGTTATTGTCGGCGGTCCCCTGAACGATAAGCGTGGGCGGCAAGACCGCCTTTTCACCCCGCTGCAGTATCTGGAAAGGGGAGCCTTCTTTCATTGCATCGGTGGTCAGGAAATACCCTTCAGATAGCCGAACTATTCTGTCGTTTCCCGCGTCTTGGACGAACCTGTACCGGGCATATGGGTCGACGATCGGCCATCCCAGCAGCAGGAATTTCAGGGTGGCGTCCGCATCTGAGCCCGCCAGGCCGATAGGGTTGTAAGCAGGGTGATGGGGTCTCATCGCGCTCAACAGCACCGTGTGGCCGCCGCTGGAACCCCCGATCCCGCCCACAGCTTGGGGGTCGGCGTGGAAATCGGCTGCCCGGGATTTCAGCCAACGGGTGGCGAGATTGACGTCCGCAACTTGTGCGGGATAGGGATGGTCCGGCGCCTGCCGAAAGTCGACGGCCGCGACGACGATGCCGCTGGCGGCCAGGGCCCGGTCCATGACTTCATTTCCGGTCCGGTCCCCGCCGGTCCAGACGCCGCCGTGAACGTCGACCAACGCGGGAAACGGACCTGCTCCCTCGGGCTGGTAGACCCGGACGGCCAAGCCGTCCTGGTACTCCAGTTCTTTAACGCTGATCTCACATTTATTTTCTGGGTCGTAGGCCACCATCGGTCCGCCCGTCATTTGTCATCTTTTTTTGGGTTATCCGCAGCGCAGCCGCCAACCGTCGCACCAATCCGGTTGTAGCCGTCAGCGCTGGTATTTGTAGTCCTTGGATATCCCGGCCTCCGGCACCGGGGCCGGGTTCTTGACCTGGTAGCGGTAGCTGGAGTCAATCTTGGGTTTGGGGCCGATGGTGCCGCGCAGTATGCCGATGGCTTCCACCTCATGCTCGACGACATCTCCGGGTACCAGGAAACGGGCTTTCCCGTAGCCTTTGCGGATGGCCTCCCGGATGGAACCGCCGCCGACTGTCCCGCTGCCGATCACGTCGCCAGGCACGATACGGCTGTCCTTGGAAGCCCGTTCCACCATATCCCCAAAGGTGAAGTAGGCATCCCCGGCGGCGCCGTCCTTCAGCCAATGGTCGCCGTTTACCCTGACCTCGCATTTCAGGTGCAGCCGGCCATCCTTGAGGTAGGGGGCCAGTTCATCGGTGGTCACCAGCCAGGGGCCGATGGACGACGCGGTGTCCTTGCCTTTGGCCGGCCCCAGGCCGAAGGCCATCTCGTCCACCTGCAGGTCCCGGGCGCTCCAGTCGTTGAACAGCGTGAAGCCGGCGATGTAATCAAAAGCGTCCGCCGCGGAGATGTTCGTGCCCTCCTTCCCGATCACGCAGCCGATCTCAAGTTCATAGTCGAATTGCGTTGAGGCGGATGGGAATGGTATCTGGGCGTCCGGACCGTAGATGCAAAGGGGGTTCGAGAAGTAGAAAACCGGCATCCGGTACCAGACCTCATTGGGTTCGCGGGTCCCCTGATTGCTGGCGTGTTCTTCGTAGACGATGAAATCGCGCACCGTGGGGGGTTGGATTATCGGAGCTCGAAGCTTGGCATCCGCCAATGGCAGTCTCTCAGCGGAGGTGTCTTTCTCCAGGGCGTCCCGCACCCGGTCGATCGGCGAGTCCCTCAGTTCCAGCAGCGCCCGCACGTCACGCAGGGGGTGGCTACCGATGCCCAACAGGGCACTGACGTCCACCACCTGGCCATCTTGCAGGACTCCACAGCGGAGTCCTGATTCTGTTTCGTAGGTTAGTAACTTCATCTGGTCTCCGGTTGCTCATCAGGATCGGATTCGCATCATACGAGGGGCGGGACAGATGGAATTACAGCACACGCGCCTTACACGGTCAATCGGAATCAGCCTCCGGGTTCTTCGGCGAGGTACGCGGCTATGGATTCAGGCTCCATCAGTGGGTAGAGCGCGAATTCTGCGGGGATGGCTTCCGCCCATTCGTTGAGCAAGCGGTGCAGCGTTTCATGGGAATCCACATCGAACACCGCCACCGCACCCCGGCCGCTACGGGGGTAGAACGACCGGGCGATGCCGCGGGCCAGCTTGTCCTCGGCCCACGGCCAAAAATTCCTTCGCGCCTCGCGGACCTCCGACGGACGGGTCGGCGCCGGCGTGCTAATCACAAGAAACAGCATTGTCTTTCCTCGGTGCAGAATCGGTCATTGATCGTGATCGCCGAAAAACCTAGCTATAGGTTGCCGCATTGGGCGTCGCCCCCAGCAGCAGTTGCCCGGCGAGTTCGAAGTTGGAGTGCAGCCCGGATATGTGCTGCCCGCTCACGTGCAGGTCTCTGAAGAATCTCTCCAATCCGTTGGACCGGTGAATGGCGCCCGTCCCCGCGGCGTAGAACAGCATGTCCACGGCTTTCACCGACTGGCGGATGGCGTGGGCGATGGACAATCTAGCGTGGACCGCTTTGTCCATCAAGTCTGGGGACCGCGTTACTTGCGATTCCCACATCGCCCCGACCGCGCTCAACACGTAACTTCTTCCAGCGCCGATCATGGCCTCGCACTCTCCGACCGTGGTCTGAACGGTGGTGCGGTCGCGTAATAGAGTCGTGGAAGTCGTCGAGCCCGCGGCCGCCAACTGCATGAAGGCCTCCATCGCTCCCCGGGCCATTCCCAGGGCGTTGGCCGCGGCTAGGGTCCAACTGCAGAGGATGGCTGTTTGAGGGTTATATAGAGGATTTTTGTGGACCGCCGGTTCCGTGCGCGAGTAGGTGTGGCTGGCGGGCACGAATAGGTCGATGAACTCGGCATCGTTGCTGGCGGTCCCCCTCATGCCCATTGTCGTCCAATTCTGATGGACAGTGCCGGCTTCCAGCGGAACGATCGCCACGCGGCTCACAGGAACGCCGTCGCCGGAGAAAACCGGGCCGTTGTCGTCGACCAGATCGCAGTTCAAGAACAAACATTTGGCGTGGTCTAAGCCGCTTAGATAATTCCAGCGGCCGGACACCGAATAGCCGCCTGAAACCACCGTGGCGGTCCCGCCTGACCGCGCCGAGCCCGAGCCTCTAACGTCGGGCGGGTCTCCGAACAACTCTTTGGCCGCGGCGACAGTTATCCGGGAGACCGCGGCCGTAAGCGCAGTGCCATTGAAAGAACACCAGCCGGTTGAGCCGTCCACGCTGGAGATCTCCTCCACCACGTGGAAAGCCGTGATTGGGTCTGATTCCGGGCCTCCCAGGGACCGGGGCACGTACAGGCTAAAAAGACCTTTTTGGGCCATGGCCTCGGCCAATTCGGAGGGGAGCTGGCTTTCTGAATCTATTCGGTCCAGATTTGCTCTAATCAATGGGACTAAGTTTTTCGCAGCGTCGAGAAGAGATTCCGCCATCGATCGGTTCCTCTGGTTATGTTTGTTTTCGGGCTGGGGCAAGAAAACCCGCGTGACGCCTAGTCCTGGTATTATAATGAAGACCGACAATCAGCCGGACTGGCCCGGGACCAGGCTTGGCTTGCGCCCAAGTGTTATTCTTGCTGGCCGGTTTGCCTGATTGGCCTCGCGAAAGCTTGAATCAGCAATTTCCGAAATGATACTATAGGCCCTAATATTTGGTGCGCAAACACCTTGGAGAAAAAAGGATGCCAGAAAACGACATCGCTTTGATGGGTCATCTGATGCGGCGTGCCGGGTTCGGCGCTCAATACCATGAGCTGGAAGCCCGCGCGGCTAAGGGCTATGAAGAAACCGTGGAGGAGTTGCTGCATCCCGACGACCATTCCCACGGCATGGACCTGGACCTGGCGGAACGGTACTTCATCGAGTGGAATCACTTCATCCGATGCGTCCCTGAATACATCGCCTTTCGGATGATCAACTCGAAGAGCCAGTTGGAAGAGAAAATGATTCTCTTCTGGCATGGCATCTTATGCACCGCCGACAGCAAGACACAGAGCCAAGTCGCCTCTCACGCTGAATGGGAAATGCTCCGCCGTTGCGGAATGGGCAGCTTCAAGGACCTGCTGATCGAGATTTCCAAAGACCCAGCTATGGTCTACTTCTTGGACAACTGTCTGAGCCACAAAGGCGCGATCAACGAGAACTATGGGCGGGAGTTGCTGGAATTATTCTCTTTGGGTGTGGGCATGGATGGGGAATTCAACTACTCCGAAGACGACGTGAAGGAGTGCGCCCGGGCTTTCACCGGCTGGACGATCGCCAATGGCATCCCCGCCCAGCCCTACGGACGCTACACTTCAACCTTTGTCTACAACCCTGAAGACCATGACGAGGGAGAAAAGACATTCTTGGGCCACACCGGCAATTTCAACGGCGAGGACATCATTGAGATTCTCTGCCGGCAGCCGGCCACGGCCCGATTCCTCTCCCGCCACTTTTACGACTTCTTCGTTGCC
>JADFPD010000007.1 GCA_022562475.1 Chloroflexota bacterium
TGGCTCCTGGCGATTTGCTTACAGGCCCTCCGTTCTGAACATGACTCGCATCGCCCCGGAAGTCCTTGATGACCCGATTTTCAACACTCATCAATCGGTCTACGAAAAAACTGGCAGACCGTTTCCGACCGGCCATCTCCGGCTCGCTAGGGTTAACCTTGATGGAGACGGTGATCGCTCTTGCGATGTTTTCATCCGCGGGAACAGCAGTCCTGTTGGGCGTGAGCGCGGCCCACATCTCCAGCGACCGAGTGAAAGCCAGCGCCGTGGCCGAGAACCTGGCCCGTAATCAGATGGAGTACGTATTGTCGCTGGCGTACGTGGTCCCGCCCGGCAGCTACGCCTCCGTCGCCGATGACGTAGGCCTAAATCTCAGCATCCCCACCGGTTTTGCCGTAAGCGCCGCCGCGCAGACGTATCTTGCCAATGACGGGTTTACCGGATCCATCGAAAAAGTGGTGGTGACGGTCACCAGAGACGGGCAGAGCATTCTCGTCCTAGAGTCCCTGCGTTCGGGGCCGTGATCGATGAAGAAGATCCGTAACATGCTGGCCTCATCGCGGGGGTTCACCCTCGTCGAACTGCTCGTCTCCATCAGTATCTTAACTGTGGTTGTGGGCATATTTGGGTCCGGAATGTTTCAGGTGCTCTCGATACAGCGGTTCTGGACCGACGATGTAAAAGCGGTCAGAGAGGTCCGCCACGCGGGCAGCTGGTTTGCGGGCGACGCGTTGAACGCAACGGACGTTTTGGACGCCGGCGGCGCTACTCGTCTGACCTGTACGCCCAGCCCCACGGTCCAGCAAATTACCCTTACCTGGACCGACCAATCCGGCGCCACTCACAACGTGGTTTACAGCGTCACAGGAGACGAACTGCGCCGGGACTTCGACAGCAATGGAACACCGTTGGTCATGGCCTCCAGAGTGGTTGCAAATTCAATCAGCTTCACCCTGTGCGGGAGTACGCTTCGATTGAACATGGACGTTCTTGGGGACCGCGATTCCACCGATAATCTGGACCTGATCACCTACGTGAGGAAACTCTCTTGATCGGGTCCATCATCGACAAGGTCTACCGTAGGGTCCATCGGGCAGAAAGAGACCAACGAGGCGGGATAGCAATACTCACCGCCTTGGGGTTTCTGCTTTTCTCGGTGCCCTTGATCACTGGGTCGCTTAACCTCGCCCAAAACACCAGCATCGACGCCCGGGTGAAAACCGACATCACACACCGTCAGTACTGCGGCCTGGCGGTGCAGGAATACCTCAATTACCTGATACTGGACGAAACGCGTTGGGCCGATTGGCTGACGGCCAACGTGGACCCCAGCGACCCTACAGGCGCCACATCCACGGAAACCGTGGAGCCCTGCGGTAGAAATATCACCATTACCGTTGCCCAACAATCGGTCCTGCCACCCGGTTCAACCTCCGACCCGATCGGAGATCCTTTGGCCCTCATCCCGCCCCTTTCGGCATACGGCAACAGGGACTTCCAGACGTCCAAGAAAGTGTCAGACCCCAATCCCAGCGCAGGTGCCTCGGTCACCTACACGATCACAGTGGTCAACCGGGACAATACCGCCACCACGCTCACCCAGATCGAAGATATGCTGCCGCCCGGGTTCTCTTACGACTGCAACGGTCCGGCGAACCGGTTGACGCTGCCGGGAACGGCGGCTCAAGACATCGTCCCAAAGGAAGGTCCCTGCCCCGACCCCGAGGACGATGAGATCGTGTGGGACATGCCTCCGGGAACGTCCATTCAGCCGGGCGCGGGGGTCATCTTGACCTTCACAGCCGTCACCAGCGTACTCCCGGGCACCTATTGCAACGAGATCGAGGTCGGGCCCGGTGGGACCAAAACCAGGAGCGGCAAAACGGCCATCGTTCAGATCGGCGCGATCTCCGGTCTATGCGCCGGCGAAGCGGTTGTGGTGACCAAGTCCGTGGACTCCGCGGTCTTGGCATCAACAGACACCACCACTGCTCCCTATACCTACACGTTCGACATCGGCTTCACCATCAAGATAGAAAACATCGGCACCGAAGACCTGACGCTGAAGGAATTCATCGATCTGCTGCCGGTGGGCTTTTCCTACGTCTCCACCAGCCCTTCCGGTGACATCACGGACATCCCGGACCAACTTCATCATGAAAACCAGGTCGACCGCCAACGGGTTACCTGGAAATTTAATCCAAACGTCCCCCTGGCATCCGGAACGTCCAAAACCCTGAAATTCTCGACAACCGCGGCCATCACCAAAGGGGATTACTGGAGCGACCTTCTTGTTGACTTCGGCGGCGGATCATTCTCCGAGGACAGATACACTTGGCCCGCGGCATTGGTCTCGGTTAAAGACGTCTACAACGTGACGGCCACCGACGATGCAGGCAACAACCAGATACTCTCGTTGCAGGTGTGGATCGGGGACGAAAATGGCGTGATCAATATCTGGAACCTGCAATGATTCAAGCTCAAACCGGTAAAAAGCAGGGGTTCGCCCAGAGGTTCAGCCAAGGACCAAGGGCTACGAAACGGGGTTACTCGTCCTCAGACCAGCCGGTATCCATTTCCTCTTCATCGATGATGTTTTCTTCTTCGTCTTCATCATCGTCCCCTTCCTCCTCCCGCATGAACCGCACCACCGTCTCGTTCAGGAACACCCGGTCATTTTCCTTGGCCTTGGGCGGAAAGGAGCACACGTTCTGGAGGCTTCGGTGTTTGAATGTCTCCCGGATGATAACGGAGACACCCTGGTCGTTAACCGTCACCACTGCGGCGGTGTATTTGTTTCCTCCATCGATCAACCGGGCCAGCCTATTGCCCAGTTTGGGCTCCACCTGACCCAGTAGCTGCCCATCCAACGTTCTGACGGTAACCGTGTTCTTGTCGCGGGAGAGCGTTACCTGGTCGCTGGGAGAAATGTGGACCACCGCCTTGTTGCCATTGGTGTTTCGCAGGATGGTGGTCCCAGATTTACCGCTCTCTTCAATGAAGATCTGCGGCGCTCCAGCGGTCTTCTTGGATTGTTTCGAGGAACCTGGACGCCGGGAGTCGGGGTCTGCGGTCAATTGGTCGAGCCGCGCCCGGTTCTTTTTGGCGATGTTGTTGTAGGGGGCCGCTTCGCAGACCTGGTTCAAGACGGCGCGAGCGTCCAAGTAGTTGCCCAACTCGATCAGCGCTTTTACCAGGCGGTTCATCGCCTCGACATCGTCGGAGAACAATTCCAAGATTGCCTTGTTAACTTCGGTGGCCCGTTCCCACTCGCCCTGCAGGGCCAGATCTACCGCCTCGCGGCTGAGGTCCCGTTTCAGCCTGATGCTGCCGGGTGTGCGTATAGCTTCCGAATCCATCCCGTCTCCTGTCCGGTGCTGCATTCCGGTTGACCGGACCCCCAGATAGGGGCCACATCACAGTTGGGCAAGCCCTACAAGCCTTTTATGCTGGCATGAGATGATATTGATTGCCGAACCCTATTATCGACATCGTGGTCGACGCTTAACGAGGCTCGTTTCATGCCTAGGTTCTAACTAGTAATTACACTATCGCCTCGCCAAAGGTCAAGCCCTAATACACGTAAAATATCGAAATTCCCACCAACTTGTAGCCAACATCCCCAATCTGAGGGCGCATCTGGGCCGATGCAGCCTGGTTTTAGGGACCAATACGAAGACAGTGTCACACCGGATTTCGGTGGCGCCAGCGAATCTTTAGCAGGTCCAGCGTCATGGCCAATGAGTCCTGAATGGGCCGGACTTTGCTTTGGGACCGGTAATACCAGTCCACGCCAACCTCGGAGTATGTAAGCCCCAGTTTGCGTGCCAGATGCAACAGTTCAACGTCAAAAGCGAACCCGTCCACGGTCAGCCGTGGAAACAGGTTCTGGGCCACCTCTCCGCGGTAACATTTGAACCCACATTGGGTATCGGCCAAGCCCGGCACAGCCAGAAGGCTCACAAGGTGGTTAAAGACCCGGCCCATGAAGTGACGGCGCGCCGGTTCCCCGATGCGGGCCGCGCCGGGAGCCTCCCGAGAGCCCAGCACGATGTCGGAACCGGCCCCACCAGGACCGGGTTCGAACAAAGGCAATAACCGTTCCACCTGCTCGATGGGGACTGATAGGTCAGCGTCGCAAAGCAACCGGTAATCACCTTCCGCCGCCAGCATGCCGTTCTTCACCGCCCAGCCTTTGCCCCGGTGGGGCAGGCGCAGTACACGTACGTTGCTATGTTCTGCGATCACACGGCCCACCAGTTGGGCTGTGTGGTCCGTGCTGCCGTCATCGGCCACCACTACCTCCCACTGGTAATCCTGACTCGCGAGGTACTCGATCACCTGGGAGAGGGTTCCCGCGATCCGAGCTTCTTCGTTGAACGTGGGAATCACGATTGATAGGAACGGCTGAGTCAAGGGCCTACTCCCTTAGGACCAAAGGCGGACTGGGGGACCGGTGCGCCGGCATCTCATGGGCTGGATTATTTGGTCTCTGGCTCGTTCACCGGGTCTAGCTCGTCCAATTGAAATCCCCGGTGGAGCAGTCGAACAGCTTCTTGGGCTTGTTCTTCCCTGATGATGCACGAGATGCGAATCTCAGAGGTAGTAATCATGTCGATGTTTACGTTGCCGTCGGCCAGCACACGGAACATGCGTGACGCGTAGCCCGGAGTGTGCTGCATCCCTGAACCGACGATGCTCACCGCCGCCAGGTCCGCTTCGCTGATCAGAGCGGCAAATCCGATCTCCTCGGTCAATTCTTCGACCTTGGCCAGTGCCGCCTTAAGATCGTGGCCGCTGACGGTGAAGCTGATGTCCGTGGTCCGGTCCTCACTGGTGTTCTGGATGATAGTGTCCACGCTGATCGCGGACTGGGCCAGAGGTTCGAACAGGGCGGCCGCCACACCGGGGCGGTCCGGAACGCCACGCACGGTTATCTTGGCCACGTTGGTCGTGCAGGCGATCCCCGTTACTTTGATTCTATCTTCCATCTCTCTCTTGTCCGCGTTGCCGTGTATCAAGGTCCCAGGGGTTTGGTTGAAGCTGGAGGCCACGTATATCGGAATATTGTAGACCGCACCCAACTCGATGGATCTGGGGTGCATCTTCGCCCCGTAGTTGGCCAACTCCAGCATCTCATCGTAGCTTATCTCGCTCAACTTGCGGGCCTCCGGGACGATCTTAGGGTCGGCGGTGTAGATGCCATCGACATCGGTATATACCTCGCAACGGTCCGCCTCCAAGGCCGCCGCCAGCGCCACCGCTGTCGTGTCCGAGCCACCCCTGCCAAGGGTAGTTACGTCTTCATCCTCGGTGATTCCTTGGAATCCCGCCACCACGACGATTCGGCCCTCTTTCAGTTCTTTCAGCATCCGGACCGTGTCCACACGGTGGATCCGGGCCCGTCCGTGGCTGGTGTCCGTGTGGATCCCCGCTTGGGAGCCGGTGAGGCTCACCGCTTCTTGGCCCAGGTCTGCCAGGGCCATGGTCAACAGCGTGCAGGACACCAACTCGCCGGTGGAGAGCAGCAGGTCCAACTCCCGGGGACGCGGTTGGTCTGAAACGGAGTGGGCCAGATCGATGAGACCGTCGGTGGTGTCGCCCATGGCTGAAACCACCGCCACCACGCCAGTGCCTTGTTTTCTCACATCGGCGATGCGGCGGGCCACGTTCAGTATCATCCCGGCGTCGGCCATTGATGACCCACCGTATTTATGGACTACTAATGGCATGATGCTATGTCTATTCTTGGCCGATCAAATGAGCGCCGCGCACCGTGGGCTGGGTAATGCTAACTTTGCCCTCAACGCTGGCCTGGCGGGCGGCTTCCGCCATCTCATAGGCCACGGTCATCTCGCGGCCCTTGGTCAAGGCCAACACCGTAGAGCCGCTACCGGATAGGAAAACCCCCAGCGCGCCCGCGTCCAGGGCGGCTTTGAAGATTACCTTCATGGCCGGGAACAACGGCTGCCGGTAGGGCTGGTGCAGCCGGTCCTGGGTGGCAATGGCCAGGTATTCCGGATGATTTGTGGCCATACTGGCCACCAGAAGCCCAACGCGGCCCATGTTATGCACCGCGTCGGCCACCGATACCATTTCCGGGAGAACGGCCCGTGCGTCCTCGGTGGATATTCTTAAGTCGGGTACGAAAACCACGGCGTGCAACTCCGGAGGCACGTTCACCGGCACTGTAAAGAGGCGCCGGCCATCCTCTGTATGGTCCACGATGACCAACTGCATTCCGCCCATAATCGCGGCGGCAACGTTATCCGGATGACCTTCGATGGTCGCGGCCATCTCAAGCAAGTCGTTGGCCGTGTAATCCTGGGAACAGATGGCGTTGGCCGCCACCAGTCCCCCGGCGATTGCCGCGGCGCTGCTGCCCATGCCGCGGGCCAAAGGGATGGCGTTTTCACACCGGATCCGGACAGCGGGCATGTCTTGCCCGGCATCCTGGAACAAAAATTCCATGGACCGGTAAACCAGGTTGTCTCGCCCGGTTTCCAGTTCTCCGGCGCCCTCACCGGAAATCTCAACCACGGGTTCACCGCTGTCGACAATCTCCACTTCAAGGGTATTCCAGACGTCTATGGCCAGGCCCAGACAATCATATCCAGGGCCCAGGTTTGCGGTGGTGGCGGGGGCTTTGACGCGGATAAGAGTCATCCCATTCTTTCTTGCCGGGCGTATTTACGAGATTATGGCTATCCGAACTCTGCGCAATCAACGCGATTCGGGGCCACGAATGAGACTCTACTCTACCATCAAACGGGCAACATGCCAGGCGGGGAAGCGATGGGCGGCTAAGGAGACCGCCGCGAGCCGGACGGCCCCTCAAGGGAGTTGCAAGGTCGGGTGACCGAGAGCGGCGGACTAGTCTCCGCTCACCGCGGGTATCCGGCCGTTAACGTGGGTCCTGGCAACAGTCAGGTAATCCAGGGCCAACCGGGGCAGCAGGAACCTTTGGCGCACGCTCTCTTTGGCTGCTTCGCCGATGCGGGCGCTCAGCGCTTCGTCTCGAAGCAATTCCACCAGTCTTTGGGCGCATTCCTCCGGCGATGACACCAGGAAACCGCTGACACCGTCATCGATCTGGACGCGGATGCCGCCGGCGTCGCCGCCGATGACCGGCTTGCCCTTCCACATGCCCTCTGTGACAGTAAGACCGAATCCTTCCCTGGTGGACTTCTGCATCAAGACCTGGGACACGACCTGGACGGCATTCACCACCTCGTCCACCGAAGCGGGCATCTCCAGGGGGTCGAAATACAGGTGGATATCCGGGTCGCCGCCGGCGTGGTCAACGACGGTCTTAAAGACTGCCGCCCCCTCAGGGTCGTCGGTGGCTTGGCTCAACCCCAGGAGGGCCAACTGCAGGCCCGGCACCGATTCTTTGGCGATGCGGAACGCGTCGATCACGCCCCAAGGGTCTTTCCACTGGTCGAAACGCGAGACCTGAGTGATAAGTGGACGATCGGTGTCGATCCCCATGGCACGGACCATTTTCTGGGCTTGGGGTAGGTCCATGGGGATATTCTTGATCGTAAGCGGGTCGATGGCCGGAGGCGCGATGAGTACCGGGACCTTATCTCCCAGGTCTTGGGGGACGTAAGCCGCCTGTGAAAAGATCAGCTGGTCGTAGTCCTGGGTCAGGGGCATCAGGGCGTCCAACACCGACATGTTGGGCGTCGTGAGGTCGATGTGGCAGATCCAGATCCAGGTCTCACCCTCTTTCTTGGGCAGGAACCGGGCCAGCGGCAGCAGCTGGGGGTCGTGTACAAACCAGACATCGGCCGTAAGGCCCTTGGACCGCATATCGTCGGCCACCCTCTGGATACAGCCGAAGTAGGTGTCCAATTCCTCGGTCGAGAGTTCACCCTCAGCGCCTTGGAGCAGGTTATGGATTTTCTTGGTGACCTGGAAAAACATCGCGGCGTCCGGGTTGATCACGATCCTTTCGGTCTCGATACCCAGGGAGTTCCCCAGGGGCACCATGGACTGAAGAATCTCAGCGACCCCGCCGCCCGTGGCGGTACTGTTCAGGTGCAACACCCGTAGCTGTCCCATTTCTTGTGCGATGGCGGCCAACTGGTCGGCCAACCCGGGGTCCAGAAATGGACGGTAATCTTCGTATGAAACCGGGGGATGTTCAAGCCTGGAATACATCTACGATTTATCCTTGTTTATATGCCGGAATTTATGGCGGCAAATTGCGCTGAATCACGCACTTACCGCTAATCATATGATTGCACTGCAGCGGCATTACTGCAATCCTCTAACCACCAAAATTGCAGGATTTCGTCCCAATCATAACGCCAACGGAGAAACCAAACCGCTTCTGCGCCGAAATCGGGATGGCAGGCGTCGAAATTAAGCACACGACGTTGCGGCGTGGCGGGGACTGGACCTGAGCAGCAGAAAGGGCTGGTGAAGGGGCTGAAAACGTGAAGCTATTCGACGGTCACTGACTTGGCCAGGTTCCGCGGCTGGTCCACGTCCCGGTCCAGCAGGAGGGCGATGTGATAGGCCAGCATCTGCAGCGGCACCGTGGTGAGCAACGGGATCAGATGCTCGGGGGCCTCCGGGATGTACAGGGCATGGTCCACGGCGGCAGCTAACTGAGTGTCTCCTTCTGTGAGCACCGCCAAAACGCGGCCGTCACGGGCCTTTACCTCTCTCACGTTGTTCACGACTTTCTCGTAGAGGGAGTCTTTCGGCGCTAACGCAACGGTGACCATGTCGTTGTCGATGAGGGCGATGGGACCATGCTTCATCTCGCCCGCCGGATAGGCCTCGGCGTGAACGTAGCTAATTTCTTTGAGCTTCAGGGACCCTTCGGAGGCGATCGGCGCGTTCACTCCGCGGCCCAAGAACAAGAAATAATCGGTGCCGACATATTCCTGAGCCAGGTGCTGGTATACCGCGCTGTCGGCCAGCAATTCGCCGATCAACCTGGGAGCCTGGGCCAAGCCGTCCACCAATTCTTGGCTCTTCGCGGTGTCCAAGAACCCCCTGGACTGGCCTAAGAAGATGGCCAAAAGATTCAATATGGTCAGGGATGCCAAGAAAGTCTTGGTGCTGGCTACGCCAATCTCGATGCCGGCCCGCATGTAGAGGGAACCGTCGGCGATGCGGGACGCCTGGCTGCCTTCGGCGTTGCAGATCGTGACCAATCTTCCGCCCTTGTCTTTCACCATCTGCATGGCGGCAACTGTGTCGGCTGTTTCACCAGACTGGCCGATGGCCACCACCAACGTGCGGGGACTGATGTATGGGTCGCGGTACCGGAACTCTGATGCGCTCTCGGCCTCAGCAGGCAGGCCACCGTAGCGTTCCACGAGATGGCGGCCCACTTGGGCGGCGTGCAAGCTGGTGCCGCAACCGATCAGTATCACCCGGTCCAGTTCGGCTATCTCCTGGGAAGAGAGCGGGAAATCCGGAAGGTCCACCCGCCGGGTCTCGAAATTGACCCGTTCCCGCATTGCGCTGGCCACCGCCTGCGGTTGCTCCATGATCTCTTTCAACATGAAATGCCGGTAGCCCGCTTTGTCCACCTGCACCTCTTCCTGGGAGACCATCCGGGGCTGTTTGTCGATATGGTTGCCTTCCAGGTCTTGGTACTCAACTCCATCCCGGGTAACCACCACCATCTCACCGGTATCCAAGAAACTCACCTGGCCCATGTTGGACTCGCTCTGGAGGAGGGGCAACAATGCCGGCAGATCGCTTCCGATCATCGCCTGGCCATCCGCTTGGGCTACGACTATGCCGCCGGCGTGCCCCAAACGGAGGGCGCAAATCTCGGCCCCATCACCCTGTAGAACGGCGGAGATGGCCTGTGATCCTTTCACCATCCGGCCCATGCGCCGGAACGCTTCTTGGAAGCTGAGGCCCCGGTCCATGCCCTCTTCCACCAGATGGGTGAGTACTTCTGAGTCGGTTTCCGATTCGAATACATGTCCGGCGTCCGCCAACCGCCGCTTTAATTCCAAGTAATTCTCAACGATTCCGTTGTGGACCACGGCGATGCGCTGTTCGCAGTCGGTATGGGGATGAGCATTCGCGTAGGAGGGGCGTCCGTGAGTGGCCCAGCGGGTGTGGCCCAGGCCCACCGAACCAAGGGGGTGGTCTCCGGATTCGTCCAGGCCGTTGACTTTGCCAACGGTCTTGCGCAGTTGGATGTCGCCCTGGGGACCGATGATGGCGATTCCGGCGCTGTCGTAGCCCCGGTACTCAAGCCGCCTCAGCCCCTCGAAAATGATGGGCCAGGCTTCTTGTTCACCGACGTAGCCAACGATGCCGCACACAGGCCCTCCAGGCCACGCCAGATGCGCTGGCCCTCAGGATCAAGATTAAACGCGCCACGAAATCCCAGCATGGATAGCGAAAAGCGTTTTACAACAGTATAAGAACCTCTGGAATTTGGTGTCAACGAAACCCAACTGACGGAGCGGAGAAAACCGAGTTATTCGGACCCAGAGGCCAGCAGTTTACTCAGGTTTTTGGAGAACTCTTCCAAAGTGTTGCGGGCCTTTCTGCGGATGATGGGCTGGCCCAGTTCGCCCAGGCGGCCCATGAAAGTGGTGTCGGCCACGATCTCCAATTCGGTCTCGTTGGGCGACTTGGCGGTCACTTTCATGGTCATGTTGGTCTTGACCCCACCGCCTACCCGCCGGTCGTTGGCTTCAACCAGGAAATGGGCCTCACCGGCGTCGGCGTCTTGGGACAGAACGGTGATGGTCCCGCTCAGGCTCATACCCATGGGACCGACCCTCGCCTGTAACGTGGCTTGGTACCGGTTCTCACCGTCCGGGGTGATATCTTTGATCCCTGGAATGCAAGAGGCGGCCCTGGGGATGTCCATGACCAATGCCCAGGTGGCCTCACGGCTGGCGGGAACGACCGAGACAATCTCCACTTTCAAGATGCTAACTTCCCACCGGTATGGCGGCGATGGCCTGCTCCACGGCGCGGCGGGCAAAGACCTCGGCCATATCAGTCTTGTATTCGGCGGACCCCCGGAAGTCTTCCAAGGGATCGACGGCGTCTTTGACCAACGCCGCGGCGGCACGGATATTCTCGTCGGTCAACGGCTTCCCCCGCAGGGCGTCTTCGGCCTGTTTGGCTCTGATGGGCGTGACACCCACCGAGCCCAGAACGATGCGGACGTCTTTACACGTGCCGTCTTGCTCTTTGGAGACCACCGCCGCCACCGTGACGGTGCCGTAGTCGTCGGCGGTGCGGGGCAGAAACTTCAGGTAAACCGAGCCGGAGCCGGCCGGGGCGTGGGGGACCAGAACACTGGTCAGAATCTCGCCCGGCTGCACATCGGTCTCGTAGTAATCTATGAACAAGTCTTCCAGCGGGACCACCCGGTCTCCACCCTTGGAGGTCATCACCGCAGACGCTCCCAATGCGATCAAGGCGGGTGGCGGGTCCTGGTTGGGATCGCCGTTGACCAGCCCGCCGCCGATGGTGGCCATGTTGCGGATCCGGGGAGTCGCCACCTTGCGGAAGGTGTCGGCCACCAGGGGTAGTTCTTCCCCGACCAATCGGCTTTTCTCTATCTGACGCTGGGTGCAGAGGGCGCCGATCCTCAGTCCTTCGGGTGTGGACTCGATGGCGTCCAGATCGCCCACCCGCCGCAATCCGATCACGTGAGACGGCTGGGACAAGCGCTGCTTCATCTGGATGACTAGGGCGGTGCCGCCGGCCATGATACGGGCGTCATCGCCAAACTGGTCCAAAAGCCCAAACACTTGGTCCAAGCTGGTTGGGGCGTGGTATTCGAAGTCGATCATTCGCCGCTCCCGGCCGCCTTGTTCATATCCTCCGCCGCGGCGGCGATGGAGTTGAGGATGCCGTAGTAACCGGTGCAGCGGCACAGGTTGCCCATCATATATTGTTTGATCTCGTCTTCGGTGGGATCAGGGTTCTCTTCCAGAAGTGAAATGGCGGCAATCACTTGGCCGGGGGTGCAGATGCCGCACTGGAAACCGCCGTGGTCGATGAAGGCCTGCTGCACGGGATGAAGGTTGCCGTTCTCGGCGATGCCCTCAATGGTGGTGATCTCAGAGCCGTCCACCGCCGCGGCCAGGGTGATGCATGAGGCGTACATCTCGCCGTCGACCAACACCGCGCAGGCGCCGCAAACGCCAACACTGCAACTCTCTTTGGTGCCGGTGAGGCCGATGTCGTACCGGATGCAATCGAGCAGCAGACGCCTGGCCGGGATGTCCAATTCGTGGTCTGTGCCGTTAACTTTGAGGCGGACCTTTTGGTTCATGCCATTCCCTTGCCGGTCTCATTGAGCGCTAATTTTTCCGGGAAAAACCACGCCCAATGTTATACTACCCCCCAACCTCCGGCAAGCGGCCGGCGCGCCGGGTTTTCATGGGTGTGATTTACCTCTGGCCTGGCTTCGGATCCTACAGAATCGTGGTGATAACAATGGCGCAGAAGAATGGCGACGCCCCCTCGCAGCACATCGGCAACACCGTGTTGGTGGTGACCATGGAAGTGGATGAAGCAGACGAAGCAGAGTTCAACAACTGGTACAACGAGCAGCATCTGCCGGAACGCATGGCCATCCCCGGCTATGTCTCCGCCCGCCGGTTCAAGCTGGAAGGCGATAATAACAACAACGCCCTCAAGTACCTGTGTATCTGGGAGATGGAATACGGCAGCCCGCTGCAGAGCGAGATGTACAAGGACCAGAACGCCCACCCAACGGAGCTTTACCTGCGGGTCAATGAAACCATCAAGGCCAGGACCCGGGGCCTTTACCGCCAAGTCTACCCTGAGCCCGGAACGTCATTCGAAGACCGCTCCGGATTCCACGGAGAGCGTCTGCCGGCCCATCCGTAGCCGAACCACAGGCTGCCTACTTGAACGCGGGCATCACTTCTTTGGCGAATAATCGCATGGACTTGACCACTTTTTCCTGAGGCATGCCGCCAAAGGAGAAGTTACAGCCAAAGTGTTCGATGCCTTGGTCCTGCAGCGCTTTAATCTTGGCGATGATCTGGTCAGTGCTGCCGATGAAGGCCCGGTTTTCGTACAAGGAATCGTAGCTGGGCGGAAGCTCCGTACGTGTCTTGCGGAAGTCTTCCATCTTCTCGTACACTTCGCTGCCGAAATCAAAGGTGCGGCGCCACTGGATCATATCGATGTTCCAGTTCAGCGACTCCTTGGTGTCGGCCCTGGCCTGTTCTTCGGTCTCGGCCACGTAGAAATAACGGAAGAAGGGTATCTGGCTCATGGCCATATTATTGCCCTTGGATTTAGCCAGATCGACCATCGTGTGGCAGAGCGCTACGGCGTCCTCGGTGTCCAATACCACGCCGATGATCAGCGGATGCCCCGATCCGGCAACGAATTCCTGGGTCGCCTTTGTGCGGGTGGCCGCGATGTAGATGGGCGGATGGGGCTTTTGGACCGGCACCGGGACAAGGTTGGCGCCGGTGATCTTGTAATGTTGCCCCTCAAATGAATAATTCCTGTTGGTCCAGAGCCCCTGAATCATGGTGATCGATTCTTGAAACCGGGCCTGGCTTTCTTCTCCTGGGACGTTGGCCACCTTGTATTCAGACCCGGCGGCGCCTCGGCCGAACCCGACATCAACCCGTCCCCCGCTCAATATATCCAGGGTTGCTATCTCTTCAGCCACCCTGGCCGGAAGATGTAGCGGAGATACCAGAACGGCAAACCCCAACCTCAAGGTAGTGGTCTTCGCCAAAAGGTTGCTGGCGAGGACCATCGGCGCAGCGCCCAGTCCATACCGGGTAAAGTGGTGTTCCGCGATCCAGGCGCTTTTAAACCCCAGTTCCTCTCCCAGCAGAAACTCTTCCGTGATGTCGTCGTAGACCTGCTTGGGGTCGGTCCCTTCTGGCCAGGGCACATGAGAAAAAAGGGCAAAATTCATCTGTATCGGCTCTCCGAATCGGGTATTTAGTGCTTTTTTCAAAGCCCGAACCATTAGACCACACAACTGATAGCGCCGCCACCGAAAAAATGGTGACAATCTATCCATTAATCGCCGGGCGTGGGCCGAGGGGGCCGGTGATATAATCCGGCCCGCCAGACCTGCGTTGACTTGGGGAGTCCGAATTGCCCGTACACCTGCTTCACGGCGACAGTTTCCTGGTGCCCAGACGTCTGAACGAGCTCATCACCGAGGCGGGAGCATCGGAAGTGCTGGAAGCCAACCGGCACCGTGTCGTTGGGTCGCAGGTTAAGCCTGATGAACTGCTGGCCATGTGTAACGCCCTCCCCTTCATGGACGACTACCGCCTGGTGATAGTTGAAGGGCTGCTGGGCACGGCTGAGGTCCAAGGCCGGGGACGCCGGCGCTCTTCTTCCGCGGATTCGGGAGTCGCCAGCCAATGGCAAGCGCTGGGTGACGCTATTCCTCAGATGCCGGACTCCACGGTCCTGGTGTTCACCGATGGCGCTTTGGGCGCAAACAACCCGCTGCTGCGCCTGCTACGGCCCGTGGCCCTGGTGGAAGAGTTGACCGCTCCGTCCGGCGAGGCGCTGGCCCGTTGGGTAAAGTCTACCGTCGAAGCCAAAGGCTCATCCATCAGCCCATCGGCCAACCGGTCGATCACCGACTTGGTGGGCAACGACCTCTGGACCCTGGACCAAGAACTGGAGAAATTGGCCCTCTATTGCTCGGGGCGGGAGATACAGGAGGCGGACGTGGGCGAGATAGTCTCTCAGGTCCGAGAGGCCAACATCTTCGTCGCGGTCGATGCCATGATTGACGGCCGCCCCGGCGTGGCTCTGCGCCTGTTGCACCAGTTGAAAGAGGATGGCAAAGAAGCTCCCCAAATCATCGGCATGGTCGAACGCCAACTGCGCCTGCTGGCTTTGGCCAGGGATGCCATTGACCGCGGAGTGCCCCAGAGCGAGTTGAAGGCACGGCTGGGAACGTCTTCAGACTTTGTGGTGCGGAAAACCGCGGAGCAAGCCCGGCGTCATTCCATGCCGGAGATCGTCTGGCGGTACAACCGTCTTTTGGAGACCGATCTGGCCATCAAACGGGGGAGGCTGGAACCCGATCTGGCCCTGGAATTACTGGTGGGCGACGTAGTCTCCGGATGAAGTCCGCTCGTCGATAGTTGGATAACTTCGTAATGTTCGACGCTTCTGGCCGCGACATCCTAACCGTCTAGTTTTCGTCGGCGGGAACCACCGGATTGTAGCAAGCGACCGAGTGCCTTCCTTCAATCTCAACCAGATTGGGCTTGGGATCGGTCCGGCACTGGTTCTGCGCTTTGAAGCAGCGGGGCAGGAAGGGGCATTCCGGAGGCAATTTAATCATGTCTGGAGGGGTGCCGGGTAATGGCTCTATCCTCTTGTCCGGGTCGTCCAGGCGCGGCAGCGCCTGCAACAGCGACCAGGTGTAAGGGTGTTGAGGGCGTTGGAACAGCGGAACGACATCGGCCGTTTCCACGACGTTTCCCGCGTAGAGTACGCCCACCGTGTTGGCCATGGCCGCAACCACCCCCATATCGTGGGTGATCAACAGGACCGACGCGTTCTGCTCCTTCACCAATTCCCTGATTCGATGCAGTATCTCCGCCTGAAGGGTAACGTCCAATCCCGAAGTAGGCTCGTCGGCGATCAGCAATTTGGGGCGCATGACCAGGGCCATGGCCATCATCACCCGCTGACACATACCACCGCTCAGGGCGAATGGGTACTGGCCCATCACTCGCTTGGGGTCGGCCATTCCCATCTCAGAAAGCATGTCCTGGGCCATTTTGTTGGCGCCGCGGAGAGAGACGCTACTGTGGGCTAGGATCACTTCTTCCAACTGCGGACCGATGGCCTCGATGGGGTTCAGCGCGGACTGGGCGTCCTGGAACACCAGCGAAATCTCCCGGCCTCTCAGGTCGCGCATCGTATCCGGCCCGGCCCGAAGCAGGTCTATGTCCCGGTACATGATCCGGCCGTCGGAGATTTCCGTGTTGTGCGGCAGAAGCCCCATGATCGACAGCGCCAGGGTGCTTTTGCCGGAGCCGCTTTCTCCCACGATACATAAAACTTCGCCCTCGTTCAGGGAGAGACTCACGTTATTCAGGGCCTTTACCCTTCCGGCGGAGGTCCCGAAACTCACTGTTAGGTCTTCTATGCGGAGTAGTTCAGTCATTCGCCAATCAGTCTCTTTTAAGCTTCGGGTGCGCTGTTTTGCCTTAGGTCCACCGGCTGGTAGCGCCCTTTCCGCAGCTCCCGTATCAGGTCATCCAGACAGGCCACCGGCCGGTGGAATTCGGTTGCCACGGTCCCGATCTGTTCCACTTTATGGGCGTCGCTACCGGCCGTCATATTGGTCCTCAGGCGTCCGCCCAACTCCAGGGAAAATTTGTTCTGGACCGCCAAGCCCCGTCCGTTCAGCGCTTCGATGCCCTGACACATCCGGAAGAACCCGTCACCGCTGGCACGCTCCAGCATCTCTTCCCTGGCCTCGGGCCGTTCCGCGGGCTCTTCCAGAAAGCGCCGCCGGTATGGATGTGCCGCAATCATCACGCCTTCTACCTGCTCTACCGATGCTTGCAGATATTCGGGTCTATGCATGCCGAATTCGTAGGCGCTTAGTCCAAATACCAAGACGTGTCCGGCCTCGGTGTTGATCTCACAGCCAGGCATGACTAGGAAATCGTGCTTGCTGGATAAGTCCCGAATCTCCTCGTCGGTCCAGAAAGTATCGTGATCGGTGAGGCATATGCCGTCCAGTCCCAACGACTTCGAGCCCTCGATCAATTCATCAACGCTCATGAAACTGTCGTCAGAGTGGGGATAGCTATGGGTATGAAGATCTATCAGCAAAAACTATCTATTCAACCTGGGCTCACCGTATACGCCAATAATAACAAACCAAGCCGTAGTTGAAAAATAGTTGGGCGCCGCATAGCGGCGGCGTCTCGGAATTGGCCGCGGGCGCAGCGCGTAAGGGGGCCTGCTATCGAGAGTCGAAAAAGCCCTCTTCTGCCAATAACTCCATGACCTCTTCAGCCTTGCTGCCGCCAATCTTCAACCGGCGCTCCAGAAATGACCCGGTCAGTTGGGGATTCCTGGCGGCCAGTTCCCTGGCCTCCTCCATGATGTGGGCGTCCACATCGTCATCATCCTCATCCTCATCCGGGTTCCCCACGTTTATCGGGGCCAACGGTGGGCCTTCTTGGCCCAGCCAGAACTCGACTATTTGGTCGATCTCCTGGTCATATACCAAAGTGCCCTGGACTCGGGTAGGCTTGGGCGATTCGTTGTGCAAAAGCAACATATCGCCTTTACCCAACAGCTTCTCCGCGCCAACGGCGTCAAGAATGACTCTGGAGTCGACCTGGGATGCCACGGCGAAGGCGGCCCGGGCCGGTATGTTGGCCTTGAGCAGACCGGTCACCACATTGACCGACGGCCTCTGGGTGGCCAGCACCAGGTGGATCCCGGTGGCCCGGCCCAGTTGGGCCAGCCGCACCAGGTTCTGTTCCACTTCGAACCCGCCAACCATCATCAGGTCGGCCAGTTCGTCGACTATCAAAACCAGGAAGGGCATCTTCTCTTTGGCCCGTTTGTTATAACCCTCGATATTCCGGGCCCCGGCTTCTTCCATCAGCTTATAGCGATTCAGCATCTCCCGGATCAGTCCCCGAAGGGCGGGGTTAACCTCTTCGACATCGACGATCACCGGTCCCACCAGGTGAGGGATCCCGTTGAAAGGAGTCAACTCGACCCGCTTGGGGTCCACCATGAGGATGCGCAACTGTTCCGGCGTTTTAGTGAGCAGGAATGAGGCCACGATGGAGTTGATACAAACGCTCTTGCCGCTGCCGGTTGCGCCTGCGATCAGCATATGGGGCAAGGCGGCCAGGTCCAATACCACGGGGCTGCCTCCAGTGTCCTGGCCCAAGGCTATGGGCAGGCCGCCTTTGGCGACCAACTTGGTGAAGACCGGGGTCTCCATCACCTCTCTCAGGTGCACCTTGCTGGGCGATGGGCTCGGCACTTCCAAACCCACCAGGGCTTCGCCGGGTACCGGCGCCTCGATCCTCAGGTAGGGCGTCTTCAAAGCCAGGGCCATGTCCTTTTCCCTGGTCAATATGCTCTGGACCTTAACCCGGCTGCGTTCCAGGGCCGACGGGTCGGCATCACCTGTGTCTAGACCGATGGCGCCACGGCCTGATTCTCTCCGCTTGGGCACCCAGCCTGGGACCAAGCCAAAGCGCACGATCCTGGGGCCGGCTTTCACTTCGGTAACCTCGACCCGCACTCCGTGATCGCCCAATGTGCTTTCCACCAGCCGCGCCATCTCTTGAAGGGCGGCTTCAGGGGCATGATGGGTGTCGGGCGGCGCCAGCAGGTCCACCGCGGGTGTCTGCCAGCCTCTCTTGGTGCGCTTTCCGGTGTCGGCACCACCGCTGATCGCCCGACTCGGCTTGGGTTCTTTGGTGCTCCAAGCAGGAATCAGCCCGGGTCGGGGCATCTCCCGTTCCTCTTCTTTGTCTTCATCGAGGCTATCCAGGCCGTTCAGAATATCCGGACTGTCCAGGCCCAGATCTGATTCCCCGGTGGCGGTTTCCGAATCTCCTTGGTAGGCCAGGGTGCGCGCCGGCGTTTTGGACGGGCCCATCACCAGCATCTTCAGCAGGTCTTTGGGTGAGGACTGGCGGTACATCCCGTAGCGCAAGATCCTGACTCTCCGGTCGATGAGACGGGCCGTCTCTTGGACGCTGATATATGAATAAAGCAGGCCAAGCTGTAGTCCGAATAAGACTGCTTTGGTGTACCGCCAATAACGAGCGCCGGCACCCTTGGGCTTGACGATAAGCGGAACAACCAGCGCGATAGCAGCTATCTTGGCGGCCGCTAGAATCGCTGGTGTGCCGCCCAAGTAACCGCCCCATTTGCCGCCTAGGCTTACGTCTTCCAGGACGCCGTCGGAGGGGAAAACGGTCGAGAGGACGGCAATGGAAATGGCGGCCAGTGCAACAGCGATGACCCAGCGTCGCCAGTGAGTGAAAAGAACGTGGTGGTTGTAGCGGAGGGTGACGAGAGTTACGGCAACGAGTAGCCCAGCGGGGACCCAGCCGTAGCCAAGGCCCTCGATGGCCCATTCCCGCGCACCGCTAGAGAAGCCGAAGTACAGACCCACGGACAGACCAATAGCCAAAATGACTAGAGCGTCTAGCAGCGACCCGGGGGCTCCGTGGATGAGGTCTTTTATCGATGGCGAAGCAGTACTGTCCCGCTTACGCCCAATTGAACTGGCCACTATATCCCTCCAGTGGCAGTTACTATGGCCGGTTTCCGGCGAGTGGCTGGACTAAACCTCCAAAACCACTGGAATTATCATAGGTGAACGGCGAACAGAGCCAGCTATGAAGCTACGGGCAGTTTCTCTAACTTTAGTCTTTAATCCGCCGTTTTCACTGTTTTCTTTGCTGCCGGACCAGCTGCTGGTCAATTCCTGGGCCACTGCGGCACTCAATTCTTCGAATAGATTGCCTGTTTCCGATTCATCCAGGAACCCGCTGGAAACGGCCGCAGGCTCACCCACGAGCTTCCCGCTCTTCTTGTCGGTGGTTACGATTACGACCACCACCCCATCCTTGGAGAGGCTGCGCCGCTCGCCTAGCACCGGGCTCTGGATGTCCCGGGTGGTCAGACCGTCCACGAAGATGGGTCCCGCGGAGATACGCTCGTCCCTGCGTGCGCCGTCTTCCGACAATTCGAGCACGTCGCCGTCTTCCATCACGAAGATCCCGTCCTTGGCCACGTCCAGGTCCCAGGCCAGTTGGGCGTGGGCGGTCAGGTGCCGGTATTCGCCGTGCACCGGGACGAAGTATTTCGGCCGCACCAGCCGGAGCACAAGCTTTAATTCCTCTTGGCTGGCGTGCCCGTGGACGTGGACCGTGGCAATCCGGTCGTAGAGCACCTTGGCCCCCTGGCGGAGCAGGTTGTCGATGGTGCGGCTAACCGCGAGTTCATTGCCGGGTATGGGAGTGGCGGAGATAATCACGGTGTCTCCGGACATTATGTTGACGTCGCGGTGTTCCTGCTTGGCGATCCGGACCAGGGCCGAAGTCGGCTCTCCCTGGCTGCCGGTGGTCATCAGGACCACCTTTTCCGGCGGCAATTTCCTAGTCTCAGCCAAGGGCACCAATGTCCCCGCCGGCGCTTTTAGATAGCCCAGTTCAGTGGCCACCTTCACCGTGTCCACCATGCTGCGGCCCACGATGCTGACTTTTCGGCCGTGTTTGTCGGCGGCGTCCACCACCTGCTGGACCCTGGACACCAACGAGGCAAATGTGGCGACCAACACCCGGCCGTCCGCCTCACCGATGGCTCGGTCAAGGGCCTCTCCGACTACTCGCTCCGAGGTGGTGTATCCCGGCACTTCGGCATAGGTGGAATCGGAAAACAGCAACAGAACGCCGTCGTCCCCGTAGTGGGCCAAAGACGGCAGGTCAAAGATCCGGCCGTCCACCGGTGTGTGGTCGATCTTGAAGTCTCCGGTGTGGATCACCGTGCCCAAAGGGGTCCCGATGGCGATGCCCATGGCGTCGGGGATGCTATGACAGACGCGGAACCATGAGACCTCAAAGCTCTCGCCGATCTGATGGACCACGCCCGGATCGATGGGATGCACGACCGAGTCGCGGGCCGCCCGCCTTTCCTTCAACTTGGCCGTGATCAGGCCGTGGGCCAGGCGGGGAGCGTAAACCGGGCACCGCAATTTTGGCAGGATGAAGGGCAACGCCCCGATGTGGTCCTCGTGACCGTGGGTGATGAGGATGGCGCGGACCTTATCGGCCCGTTCCACCAAGTAGGAAACGTCGGGGATGATCAGATCGACTCCGAACATTCCTTCTTCGGGGAATTGGACCCCGCAATCGACGACTATGATGTCGTCCTCGTACTCCAGGGCCATCATGTTTTTGCCGATTTCCCCGAGGCCCCCCAGAGGAATGATGCGTAGCTGAGATGTCAACGTTCTTTTCGTTCCTAGATATGGATTCTCCGCCCTAGCTTCAGACGTTTAGAATAGGGTCAGTTGCTCGGGACGGGTTGCTTCTTCTACGTTGACGGTTGATGTCTCAGCCTGCGGCGCGGAAACGGCCGCCGGGCCAGGGGCGTCGCCAAAGGACAACTGGGCTGTTTGCGGGGCTTCAGGCATGGTAACGCCAGGCTCCTCGACCGTTTCCTCTGTTCCGCCTTCCAATATCTCCGAAATCGTTTTGAAGTCTTCTATCATTGTGGGCCTTAGCTCATCCCGGCGCAACACCGCCGCAGGGTGAAGCACGGGAAAGATCTTTCGCCCGTCTTTCTCTCTGAGTTTACCCCGGGCCTTGGTGATGCCCTCTCCCGGGAAATACCTCCCAAATGCGAACCGGCCTAACGTAACGATGAGTTTGGGGTTCACCAACTCTATCTGCCGGTCCAAGTATTTGGTGCAAGCGGCCATCTCCGCGGGGGCCGGGTCCCGGTTGTCGGGAGGCCGGCATTTGACCATGTTGGCGATGAATACGTCTTTACGGTTGGTGCCGATGGACGCCAGCAGTCCGTCCAGCAATCTACCGGCGGGTCCGACAAAGGGACGTCCCTGGCGGTCTTCCTGGAAACCTGGAGCTTCGCCGATGAACATCACGTCGGCCTGGGGGTTGCCTTCCCCCGGGACCGCGTTGGTCCGTCCCCCGGCCAAGGGACAATCGGTGCAATTTCTCACCAGGTCTGCCACCTTATCCAAGGTGCCCATCGGACCAACCCCTACGCCATCCGAACCGGCGCCGCCCGGCCCTTCAGCCTCCGATTCAATGGATGCCCCGGTGGCGCCGGTCCCGTAATCATTAGCCCCGTAATCGGATGAAGTCATGGTTTCCAACCTCCCGGTTCGACTCAGTTAGCCAACTGGGGTGAGCGGCCCATCTTCGGGGCCGCCGGTGGCGCCATTTGACCGTTCTATCGGGAATGTTCGGCTAGTTCGCAATTACCTTTTTACTAATCTCCGTGCCTATTCTCAGTGCTTTCGGGCGCGATGAGCACCATTTTTACTCACACCGTCGCGCGGGCCAAACGGCAAGAGATTGGGGGTGTCGAGCAGCAACCGAGATTGGGTGAGGGGGGAATCGGACCGGTGTTGTGTCCCGAAGTGGTGATCTTCAACGATTGGCTCCCACCGCCGCCTCACCGCATCCCATAGCCGGGTACCGCCCAACAGGGCCTCAGTCTGTGACGCCGTGCTCCTTGAGATAGGCCACGGCATCGCTAACCGTCGCGATATTGGCAGCGTCCTCATCGGAGATCTCCATTTGAGTGCCTCCGGAGGAGAATTCCTCTTCAAACGCCATTATCAATTCCACCAGGTCCAGGGAGTCGGCATTCAAGTTGTCAATGAAAGACGCGGTTTCGGTGACCTCGTCCTCTTCAACTCCCAATTTATCGACCACGATGGATTTTACTCTGTCATATACAGTGGTCAATTTATCATCTCCCTTCGGGCACAGGCTCAATGGTGGCGATCTCTCCCGACTCCAGTCCAGACATTGCGGACCCTAAAACCCCGTTGATGAACCGGGCCGAACTTTCGCTACCAAAGATTTTTGCCAACTCCACAGCCTCGTTGATGGCCGTCTTTCTGGGAGTCCCAGGGGTGTACATCAGCTCGAATAAAGCGATGCGCAGAATGTTGCGGTCTATGATCGACAATTGGCTCACCGGCCACGCCGGAGCATAGCGGGCGATCACATTGTCCAGCCCGAGGCGGCTTTTGGATACGCCGCCCAGCAGTTCCCGAGCGAACTCTATCGAATTCTCCGGCAGGTCTTCGTCCTCGTCCAACCACTCCAACGGCGGGTCATTCCAGATGCCCCGCACGTCGGCAGCGAACAGGGATTGCAGCGCCGCCGTTCTTGATTGTCGCCTTTGGTCTGTGTATTTAACCCTAATCATGGGCCACCGTTAAAAACCGAGCGGTCTAGGCTTCGACCTCAGCCAGCTTCCGCATAGAGGCGGTATCTGACACGGTTGTTACTTTGACTCCTCGGTCGATTCTTTTGATTAGACCTGCCAGCACTCCGCCGGAGCCAAACTCCACAAACTGGGTCACCCCAGAATCGACTAGATGGCGGACCGAATCCTTCCACAGGACGCACTGGCAGAGACCATTGATCAACTCGGAGCGAATCTCGTCCGCGGTGAACAAAGGCCTGGAATTGCAATTGCCAACCAATGGCATCTTGGGTTCCTTGAAATTTAGGGTCTGGACGGCTTCGGCCAGACCTGCTTCCGCTTCAACCATCAACGAGGAGTGGAATGCCCCGCTGACGGGCAGAGGTATCGTCTTCTTGGCGCCGCGGGCTGAGGCCAAGTCCATGGCCCGGGCCACGGCAATCTTATCGCCGCTGATCACGATCTGGTCGTCGGTGTTGATATTCGCCAGTTCCACACCGGTCTCGTCACAGATCTGGGCAAAGGCCAACTCATTGAGTCCCAGTATTGCCGCCATGGCGCCGGGTCGGTTGACCGCAGCCTGGTTCATCAGTTCACCACGTTTGCGGACCAATCGAACGGCATCTGAAAATTCGATGACCTCAGCCGCCACAAGGGAAGTGTACTCACCCAGGCTGTGGCCGGCGACGGCCTTGGGTTTCGTCACCTGCGGACCCTGCATCTCATGCCAGGCCCGCCAGGCGGCAACGCTCACGGTCATGATTGCCGGCTGGGAGTTTGCGGTGTTCTGAAGGTCCTTTGCCGGTCCTTCAAAAATCAAACGGGACAAGGGAAAACCCAAACTATCGTCGGCTTCCTCAAATGTTTCTCGCGCAGCCTGAGACGACTCGAAGAGTTCGGCCCCCATGCCGACGCTTTGCGACCCTTGTCCAGGGAATACATAGGCCCAATTATTCGTCTGGTTATTCGCTTCTTTGGTACTCGTAGCTACCTCCACCGGCGCAGGCCGGTTTTCAACACCTTACGGATTTTAGGGCAGCGAGACAAAAAAGTACAACCCGAAAACAACTCCTCTATTACCCTTTTTTCGTGCTTAGCGTACATAACTCGGTGGTCTGAGCCTGGGACCGATCAACGGCCTTTCGGCATACGCCCTATAGGGAGGCATCTGCCTCGAGGACTGGCTAGACCGTCTCCTCTATGACCTGACGTCCCCGGTAGAATCCACACTGAGGACACACGACATGCGGCCTCTTGGCTGTCCGGCAACGGGGGCACAAGGATGGATGCATCGGACTGAGCCTATATGAGGCTATTCGACGCCCTTTCCTCGCCCTGGTCAATTTTTTTCTGGGTACCGCACCCATGATTGGTCACTTCCTTTTCCTTGGTCAGCACACTAGCCGGCACGCCATAGCTAAATCGCCGCCGGTAATTCTACCAGGCAAACGCCAAAGCGTACACTTTTCCTACTGTGGGAAGCTGAGAAGGGAGAATAGTTACGGTTTGAGAATATCGTCCGAAGTCCGAGTCTGTTGGGGTTCCTCAGTAGTGTCTTAAAATCGAGAAGACCGGTTATTCCCGCCTCTCAGTTAACAACTCCGCCAATTATCCCCATCGGGGATCGACTGAAGCTGCATTACATTTACATTTTTCCTTGTTTAGGTTGTTCCCACATCCCGGGCACAGGCCCAGGCACTCCTCACAGCACAAGGGTTTTATCGGCGCCTCAGAGAGAACGTATTGGCGGACCACCTCTGCCATGTCCAGAACATGCTGGGCATCGAGATGAATCACACCCTCCGCCTCTTCCGGGGGTTCTGTCGTCTTACCCGTCGCCGGGTCAATCGTCGGGAAGGACTCTTCTTCCATTTTTAATTGGGACTGTAATTCGAACTGGTCGAGGCACCTGCTGCAGGTCAATCTAACCTGGGTCTCCAGCTCGGTACGGACCAAGAAACCCTCATGCGTCCGAATCACCCGAACCCGTCCCCGGGCCCGGTCTATCCCATTTTCAGGGCCTACAAACGAGCCGTCTAACTCGTAGTCTCTCGTCGATCCGGTAGGCTCCTTCAACAACTGAGCCAAGTTGTAATACATCGAGCCTATCCAAACCCTACTGTTGGCCGATGGTAATTATAGTGACTCGCCATGGTTGGATGTCAAGTGAAAACGGTTTCAACGGCGTGCAGGTACCTTTATGTTCATCGGTAAGCAGGCGCTGTGCAGAGCCCTGGATTCCTTCTAAGAAACCGGTGGGGCAAAGAGAAACCTGAAGCCTTGCTAGTCTCGAGCTCGGTTCTTGACGGTCTCTTGGATATACTCGACGATGGATCCGGTGGTGGTGCCCGGGCCGAACACCTCTGATATACCCATGTCTTTCAACGGCTGACGGTCAACCTCCGGGATGATTCCGCCCACCACCACGATCACATCGTCCATGCCCTGGTCCCGCAACAGGCCCATGATCTCCGGCAGTATCTCAAGATGAGCACCCGACAGGATGCTCATCCCGATCACGTCCACATCCTCTTGGGCGGCGGCCTGGGTGATCATCTGGGGACTCTGCCTGATACCAGTGTAAATGACTTCCATGCCCGCATCCCGAAGAGCCCGGGCGATCACCTTAGCGCCCCGGTCGTGGCCGTCCAGCCCCGGCTTTGCCACCAGCACTCTTATGGGACGATCGTTATCTTGCATTATTCCCTGCGCGCTTCTTAATCTCAATCATTATTTTGGACTGCTCTCCACCAGCTCCGTCAAGATCCCGAATACCGACTTGGGATGGACAAAAGCGATGGTCCCAGACAGGCCTTCCCTTGGGGTCTGGTCGATGAGCTCAACACCCAACGTTTGCAAAGTTTGCAGCTTCCCGGATATATCTGTGACGTTGAAAGCCAGATGGTGCAGGCCCTCGCCCCGCCGCTCGATGAACCGCCCGACTCCCGAATCGGGGCCGACGGGCTCCAGCAGTTCCAGCCTGGTCTGGCCCACCTCTATCAAAGTAGCGCGGACGCCCTGGTCTTCCATCAGTTCGATCTTGGCGTCGGGAACGTCGAAGACCTTCTTGAAGAACGCCAAAGCCGCCTCGATATCTTTAACGGCCACACCCACGTGGTCGATGTAATTAACGGTGCAGACCTCGGTCACGGTGAAATCCTCTCTTAATGATCAGTCCCTTCCCCGTCGCGATGGGGAAGGTTAGGATGCGGCGATTTTTCTCCGCCGAACATTCAGGGCCTGGAATCGTTCTATTATAGAAAATCCAACCCCTTAGACCGGGTACTGCGCCAACAGTTGCTTGGCTATCAGCAATCGCTGGACCTCGGACGTTCCTTCATAGATGGTGGTGACCCGGGCGTCCCGGAAGATCCGCTCGACACCGGCCTCCCGGAAGTAACCGGCCCCGCCGTGTATCTGTATCGCCTTGTTGGCCACCTCGATGCACATCTCCGACGCCATCAACTTGGCGATGGAGGCCTCCTGCAGGAAGGGCTGTCCAGCGTCCATCAAGCTCGCGGCGTTCATGGTCGCCACCCGCGCCGTGTGGACCCCCACCGCCATGTCGGCCAGCATGAATTGGATGCCTTGGTGCTGGGCTATCGGAACGCCGAAGGTCTCTCGCAACTGGGCGAACCGGACCGCGGCTTCCAGGGCAGATTGCCCGATTCCCACACTCTGGGCGGCGATGATGATACGGCTTTGAGTCAATATCTCCATGGCGAGATTGAACCCGCGCCCCCGTTCTCCCAGCAGGTTGTTGGCACTGACCGGCGTGTCCTGAAAGACGATCTCATCGGTGGTGGAACTGCGCATGCCCAGCTTGCCGTGCAAGGGGTTGATGGTCAGTCCGGGGGAGTCTTTCTGCACCAGGAAGGCGCTGATGCCCTTGTATCCCTTGGAACGGTCCTCGGTGGCGAAGACCACGATGGTCGATGCCACGGAGCCGTTGGTGATGAACATCTTGCTTCCGTTAAGGAAGTAGGTGCCGTCCCGTTCGGTGGCCGTGGTCTGGAGCGCCGCCGCGTCGGAACCGCCGCTGGGCTCAGTCAGGGCGAAGGCGGCCACCGCCTCGCCCGTTGCCAGTGGAGTGAGCAAGCGTTCTTTCTGTTCGTCGTTGCCGAACCTGGCGACACAGGCGGTCCCCAGGGCCAGGTGGGCCAGCCAGCTAACGCTGGTGGAGGCGTCGCCCCGGGCCACTTCCTCGGCGGCGATGGACACCTGCCGGTAGCCGGACGGGCCCTGGCCACCGTACTTGGTGTCGATGCCCAGGCCCATAAGCCCCATGTCGGCCAGGCCGCGCCAGTTATCCCATTGGAACTCGCCCTTCTCATCCGCCTCTTTGGCCCTGGGCGCTATCTCGCGGTCGACAAAATCTCTGACCGTGGTCTGGAGCATCTGCTCCTCTTCAGTCAGTATCAAATCAGGCATGGCATTTCTCCATTTTTACACAGTTATGTCTAGTTGGCGCATCGATTCGGTGTGTCCGCCGGCAGGTAGAAAACCCGGCATTGCCGGTGGCTAGAAGGTGAACGCTCCTTGATGTTCTCCGAAGACCCCCCGGAAGATCTGGCAGATCTCTCCAAGGGTACAGTAATTCTCAACGCACTCCAGGATAGCTGGAACGGTATTCTCCTCGGTCCGGGCCACCCGTTCCAGCTCCTTCAATGCCGCCTTAACCTTGCCGTCATCGCGGTCCTTGCGGAGCTTTGCCAGGCGCTCGATCTGTATCAGCGCGGCCTCTTCGTCCACTCGCAAGAGCCCTTCGATGGGCGGCTCCTCGGTGGTGAATCGGTTCACGCCAACGATGGTCCGGTCGCCCGACTCCACTTCCTGTCCGTGCTTGTAAGCGGCGTCCCCGATCTCCCTGACTTGAAAACCCTGCTCGATGGCTTCGACCGAACCGCCCAGGTCGTCGATGCGCTTGATGTAGTCCAGGGCCTTAGCTTCCAATTCGTTGGTCAGACTCTCGATGTAATACGAGCCGCCTAAGGGGTCGACAACGTCGGATACCCCACTCTCGAAGGCCAGTATCTGCTGGGTCCGGAGCGACAGTTGGACCGAGTCCTCCGACGGCAGGGCCAGGGCTTCATCACGGGAGTTCACGTGGAGCGACTGTGACCCGCCCAGGATCGCCGATAGCGCCTGGATGGTGCAGCGGATCAGGTTGTTGTCGGGCTGTTGGGCGGTGAGACTCACCCCCGCCGTCTGGGTGTGGAACCGCAGCATCATGGAGCGCGGGTCCTTGGCGCCGAAGCGTTCTTTCATGATCCGGGCCCACATCCGCCGGGCCGCCCGGAACTTGGCCACCTCTTCGAAAAGGTTGTTCTGGGCCACGAAGAAGAAGGACAGCCGGGGGCCGAAGTCGTCGATATCAAGTCCGGCGTCCAGGGCCTGCTGGACGTAGGCGATGGCGTTGGCGAAGGTGAAGGCGAGTTCCTGGACCGCCGTGGCGCCGGCCTCCCGCATGTGGTAGCCGGAGATGCTGATGGTGTTCCACCTGGGCACGTTCTCGGCGCAGTACTTGAACACGTCCACCACCAACCGCATGGAGGGCCGCGGCGGGTAGGCGTAGGTGCCCCGGGCGATGTATTCCTTGAGGATGTCGTTCTGCACGGTGCCGCTGATCTGGTCCTGGGAGACGCCCTGCTTCCGGGCCGCCGCGATGTAGAAGCACAACAGCAACGAAGCGGTGGCGTTGATGGTCATGGAGGTGCTGACCTTGTCCATGGGGATGCCTTCGAACAGGGTCTCCATGTCCACCAGGCTGCAGATGGGCACGCCGACCTTGCCGACCTCGCCCTTGGCCAGCAGGTGGTCCGAGTCGTAGCCGATCTGGGTTGGCAGGTCGAAGGCGATGGACAGGCCGGTCTGGCCCTGTTCCAAGAGATAGCGGAACCGTTCGTTGGTTTCGGCGGCGCTGCCGTAGCCCGAATACTGGCGCATGGTCCAGACCCGGCCCCGGTAGGTGTTGGGTTGGACGCCCCTGGTGTAGGGGTACTCGCCCGGATAGCCCAGGTCTTTGTCGTAGTCCAGACCCTGGGCCTGCAGGTCTTCGGGGCTATAGAGCGGGTCGATGTTCAGGCCGCTGTCGGTCTGGAACTTTTCGCGCCGTTCCGGGAATTTCTTGACCGACGGCTCCAAAGTATCCCGCAGCCACTGCTTTTTATCCTTGCTAGGCATGCCAAACTCCAAAAAATCGCTGAGCCGCCGATTAAAGGGGTCCCACAACCAAACCCAGTCCCCAGGCCAGCCAAGCCCACCAATTGTACCCATATATATGGGGTGGCTCAAGGTTAGTGGGGGTTGGATGGACAAACTTCCGTTCAGAATCTGAATTCCACCATGTTACTATCTTGGGAAGCGCTGCCGAATCCGATTCGATGTTGACAGGTGCCGGGTGTCACGATGGGGTTTGTCGAGTTAGGTCTTGGAATTGCCGGTCTGGTCGGAAAAGTTATTCCGCCATTGGGTCGCGGGATGGGGCGATGGTTGGGACGGAAGACCAATGGCTACAGCGAATGGAAATCCGAGATTACTTATTGGGCAGGTTTGCACAGGTCCGTCAAGGGACAATTTTTTGGACGCGATGACGAACTAAAGAAAATCTCTGACTCTCTAAAACGCCTGAATGCTGTGGTTCTCTCTGGCGGACCCGGAATCGGCAAATCCAAACTTGCCGCTGAGTTCGCCAACAAATCCAAGCGCAAGGCGTTCTGGACTCCGGGCGGCGAAACACCGGAACAAACGTTACTCTCGCTAGCCCCGCATCTCGGCATCGAACGCGGAGACAGGAGCGATGACGAGATTCTCGTCCAAACCCGGCGAAGACTCCAAGCACTGCCCGCCAAAACACTTTGGGTAATCGACAACCTGTCTGACCTGAACCTTTTAAATACCCTACTAAACGAGATCGGGAAAATCTCGATTCTGGTGACTTCTCAGGACAGTCGGATCGTTGTCCCTCAAGGAGTCGGATATATCCCGATCGACGTCTTGGGTCCAGAGCCAGCAACCCGCCTTCTTTGTCGAAGCAGCAACTATGACTATAGGCAACCGATATTTCTTGAAATAGTGGATGAGGTCGGCCGGCTTCCCCGTGCCGTGGAAGCTTTGGCTGTGCAACTCGAACTACCAGGCGAGACTCCCGAAACGTTGCTGAAAGAACTACGGGGTAAAGCTAACCCCCTAGAATTTGGCCGTTTCCAAGAGCAAACAGCCGGACTGCAGATTCCTCGGACTGACTCATTATTCAACGCGCTGCGTGGTCCCATAGATAAATTGCGGCCTGAGATCAGGGATGCATTAGCTCCCTTGGCCTACACCGCTGACTCGCCCATACCGATGCCCTTGGCTGAAGCACTGACTGGATTGTCTGGCGGGGCATTGATCAATTTCTTTGATGAATGCTCCGGAAAGTCCGTGTTGTCCGCGATCGGAGAACAGGTCACAATCCACTCCTTGACTGCGGCGGCAATCGCCGCCACCAATCCCCATGGCAGCCTTCTAACCGCCCTGCTACGTGCTTCATCACGACTCAGCGCAATCATCGAAACCCGCAATTTGGTTCCTGGAGGCGAAATGGGCCATTATGAATACATGTTGGCCTGCGCCTCGGTGCAATTAGACCCGGAGGAGAGGGTGATTTGGAAATTTTCGAACGATCTGGCCAACGCCTATCAATTCAGTGGACGCTTCGAGGACGCGGCCAGCCTCCACCAAGAAAACCTAGTAGTAGTAGATCGAGTCTTAGGTCCAGAACATCCCGACACTTTGGGAACTACCAACAATTTGGCCTCCGCACTCAATCTAGCCGGACGATTCCAAGAGGCCACCAAACTCCACGAAGTGAACTTAGAAGTTCTGATGCGGGTTTTTGGGCCGGAGCATCCCACCACCCAGGCAACCGTTAATAATCTTGCCACTGCCTACGAAAGCTCTGGACATTTCGAAGAGGCCGTCATACTTCACGAAAAAAACCTGGCGGTCCGTCAGCGGGTTTTTGGGCCAGAGCATCCTGACACTCTGGCAACTATCAACAACCTGGGCAACGCTTACGCCAGAGCCCAACGTTTCGAAGATGCTATTAGCATGTACCAAGAAAACATGGAGACCACGGAGCGTGTTTTGGGGTTTGAACATCCCGAGACGTTGATTAGTCGGAACAACCTGGCTGCCGTCTTTGGAGACGCTGAACGCTTCGAAGAAGCCATTATCATCATTCAAGAAAACATAGAAATCATGGAGCGAGTTTTGGGCCCTGAGCATCCCGACACCCTGAATAGCCGTAACAACTTAGCGGCTGCCTTTCGAAATGTCGGGCGCTATGATGAGGCAATTGTGATTCACCAAGATACGCTACAGATTCGACTGAAAGTTTTGGGGCGAGAGCATCCGAGCACCCTTTCCAGTCGTAACAATTTGGCTAACGCCTTCGGTACCGCCGGACTCCTTGAAGAAACTGCGATACTCCACCAAGAAAATTTGGAAGTTCGCCAAAGGGTCTTGGGAAATGAGCACCCCGACACCCTGACCAGCCAAATCAATCTTGCGACCACCTACCGGCTTCTTGGCCGAGATGCCGACGCCGATGCTTTGTTGGAGCAAGATAGACCTTTATAGCCAGAAATTGCCCAAAACCTGGCCTAAGGAACCCCACCATGCAACCAGCCGACCTAAACATGACCACCACCGTCACCGGCCATCAGCTTTTTCTGTTCGTCACTTTGGCTGAAGGTAGGGCCGACGGTGAGCTGGCGGAGGCCATCGACCTGCTGGGGCAGGGGATGGAGAACATACATGACGTTGACGGCCCGCCGTCCGACAAAGCGTTTGCGCTGGGGCGCTTTCAGTTCCTGCGGGCGGAGACTGGGTCTACCAGAGAGCAGCAGATTGTCCATCCGGCAGTGTCCGAGTCCCATGGAATGGTCAGGCTGGAGTGTGCTGATTTGAAACCCATCAATGAATACGAGACCAGCCTTCGCACATTGATTGAAGCCACAGGTGGCTCGATTGAAACCCTGGCCGGGGTGATGCGACCGCGCAGCTACACCAGCCATGCCATGTCCGAGTTCGCCTATGCCCACGCCATGCCGCCTGGGCCGGGCGAGAAGTTCCCGTTGGCGGCCGTAACCCCCATGAACAAGACCGACGAATGGTGGCAGATGGACTTCCTACACCGGGAGAGTTTCTTCCTGCCCCGCTACGACGAGAACGAGAACATGGTGGTCAAGGGACACGCCCTGGCGTCAGCCATGGGAGTCCTCAGTATCAACCGCCGGCTGGTCCACGCCCCGGAGGGCTATGGTCTGGAGGGACACTACGACTTCATCGGCTATTTCGAGTTCTCCGAGGCCGACGCGCCGGTCTTCCGCGAGGTCATGGCCGGGCTCCGGGACACGGAGCAGAACCCCGAGTGGAAATACGTGGTGGAAGGCCCCGAATGGTGGGGCCGCAGGGTCAGCGGCGCCGCCGCGTTTTTAGGGATCTCCTAACCGGTTGTAGTCTCGTAAAGCTCAGTCTGGGGGTGGAAATCGCTCCAGGCGAACCAGAATGAGTAGTGGGAAGGCAACCGTTCCAGCCTTTCACCGAACAACTCTCCTTCGACCGCCTGGCCGGTCAATACCTGCCAGAAACTGCCCGTTTCCCGGTCTTGCATCAACGCCACGCCTCCGCGCCCTGGGGCAGGCTCGAAGGTCAGTGTCCTGCCATCCAGCCGCCGCTCGAAGGCCGCTCCGCTTTCTGATGTCGGGTCGAACGTGATGACAACCTCCTCTCCGGCGAAATGGTCGTTGATCACGGACTGCTGGGAGATTGCGCTGAAGGGATAGGCCTTGGCGAATCCGGAGACAGTCATGCCCATGACCAGCTCTTTCTTGGGCAGACGCCGGTCCTTGTTGGACTCACCGATGATCCCCGCCGACCCGTTGTCGTAGTAGCCGCTATAGCTGTCGCTGCCGTAGCTCCCACGTTTGTCCAGTACCAAGGTGTCGGGGTGCAAGTTCAGCCACTGCTGCCAAGTGGTCTGGACGGCGGGGACGATCTCCAATTTTTTGTTGAGCAGCGGCCCTTTGACGCCCTGGCTTAGGAATTGGCTCCACAGAGTATTCGATTGATGGTCGTACATGACCAGGGCATTCATGATCAGCTTGCCCGACACTCCGAATGTGTACACCATTCCCTCTATCTCTCGGGCATATACAATGCCCGTAAAGCAGAGGGGTCACCAGGTGACGGCGATCGGCTTGCCCCCCACCGTGTCGTTAACGATCTCGTGGCGCGACAGCATATTCAGAGGATAGGCCCGGCTGTCGCCGTTGATGGACACACCGATCACTCTTTCCTCCGGCCGCATCTGATCACCGGCCCCGCGGCTGCCGAACTCCGGCTCCAGGATCGCCGGGATGCCGTCGCGGCCGAGGATCGTAACGATCTTGACGTCTCGAGTGCCGTTGGACCCGGGCGTGCCTCGGGCTGACGCGTCGGCGATGGTAACTGTTTCACCACGAAAATTGAGGAAGAACTGACCAATCTTAGGCATGAATATCACGGCGGCGACCAGGGCCACCAAAAGTATGATTATGATTGTGCTGGACTTGCCGATTATGTTTCCCATAGCTTAGGCGCTCCCTCACACGCCTCCGGCTGAGTACGGCCTGCCGGCCTTTTATCTACTTGTCATGAGTTTTGATGCAGCGGCCCAAAGCCGGGTGCGCGGCTGTGCAACTGGATCGGACTTGGGGAATCTAATCTACAAAGCCCAATCTTCAGCGTCCTGTGTTCAACCATACAAAGGAGCCACTCTTGTTTGCTCGTGCCTACCGGAAAGCGCTGATCGCCGTTGGGGGGAACACCACCTTGCTCCGGGCCATGGCGTTCCTTTGGAAGTCGATTCCATTCCGGCCGCGCCGGGGAGTGACCTTCCTGTTCATAAAGGCCGTACTGTGGGAAAAGCGGCTCCTCAAGATAGACGAACAAACTGAGATCACCGCCATCAAAGACCTGGGCAGCCTGGCTTACTGGGGAGTGCCCAAAGTGGACCTCGATAGCTTCCTCCTAACCGTGGATGGGGCCGTGGACCGCCCGCTGTCGCTGTCTTGGCCGGAGCTGCAGGCCATGCACCAAGTGGACCGGCAGGTGCGCATGGACTGCGTCGGCGGTTTTCGCAACAACTCGGTCATGGCCGGCGTGCCGGTCCCCCAACTCCTGGACCTGGCAGGCGTCAGCAGCCAGGCCCAACGGGTGGTATTCCACTGCCTCGATGGTTATTACGTCTCATTGGAGATAAAGGACTTGCGGGAGGGGGAGGCCTTCTTGGCCAGCACCACGAACGGAGAGGAATTGCCCAAGTACGGGTTTCCCTTACGCCTAGCCATCCCGCGCAAGTACGGGTACCAATGGGCCAAGTGGGTCAACCGGCTTGAAGTGGTAACCGACGACCGCAAGGGCTACTGGGCCCAGTTGGGCCTCCCCGACCGGGGAGACGTGGGAGATGTCTGGTAGCGCCCCCATCCTAACCTTCCCCCTTGCGAGGCAGAAGCGATGATCAGTCAAGAATCACGATCGCTTCGACTTCCACGTCCAGGCCCGGTTCGGCCAGAGCGCTGATCTCGATGAGCGAGTTGGCGGGGTATTGTTCGTCGAAGTGCTTGGCGAACAACTCTTTTTGCGCCTGAGAGTCCAACTGGTACTCAGCGATGCTGGTCACGAAACAGGTGATCTTGGCGAAGCTGCCGGGGCCGGCGCCTTCCGCCGCGGCCACGGCCACCAGACGGCCCAGGGTCACGTCCAGTTGCTCCATCATTGACTTGCCCTGCGAGTCGGTGCCCCGGGCGGTGCACCCGGAGATGTACAACGTGTTGCCCGCCTTCACGGCCCGGCTGTAGGTGGGTCCCGCGGGCGCGATGTCCGGATACTGCATTCTTTCCAGTGGCATCTTTATGGCTCCTCGATCGTGTTCTTATGATTCCAAGCGGATTTTAATCAAAACACGGGATGGAGTCATCATCCGGTCTGGCACGGCGCACCCGCAGCCACTATAATTCGTAAGTCCCGTTAAGCGGGTGTAGCTCAGTGGTAGAGCTCCAGCCTTCCAAGCTGGCCATGTGGGTTCGATTCCCATCACCCGCTCCACCTCGCAAAACAAAAGAGGACCTTCCCGATGGAGCAGGAAGGTCCTCTTGTTCTTTTCAACAAGCGCGGCTATTAGTCCGCCAGCAGACTCCTGGCCGCCTCCCGGACAGCTTCTCCGTCCAGGGCCACTTCGTATTTGCCGTCGTCCATCTTTCTGAACGCCGATTCGTTGTTGAAGGTCTTCAGAAGCTCAGCCACCGCCCCTTCCCGCCTGTCTTCGGGAATCTCGACGGGCCGGTCGGAATCGCCCAGGTGGCGGTTTATCTCATGGACGATGATCTCTTCTTCGACGTACCGCTGTTGGATCAAGTTGATCTCACCGGCGTGCCTCCCCAGGTAACACCCGCCGAACTGCATCGACTCACTGTGACGCCCTTCAAAGTCGCCCTCGCTGCGGTATTTGGGCTCCAATTCGTTGGCTTCCAAGTAGTCACGAATCTCCTGGTCCTCCGGGTCCGGGTTTTCCAGGTTGGCGATCAAGATCACCGTATACATGAAGAAATCGGCCGGTTCTACTTTGATGATCAACTAGAGTCCCCCGCCATGGTCGTTTAAGGTGCGCCATAACGCAACATATCTTGACATCTGACTTGACGACCAAATAGACTTGAGTTGTATCCCCCCTGGTGCTTCGGTTCCAGGGCGCAAGGTCGCCTTCGGGCGGCCTTAGCTTTTTTGGCTAACTTTGAAAACCAACGTCTACGTTGATGGTTTTAATTTCTACTACGGTTGCATTAGAGGTACGCCTTGGCGTTGGCTCGACCTCGAGAAATTATGCAGATTGCTCCTACCTTCGCACGAGATCAATCGCATCCGGTATTTTACAGCATTGGTAAATGCCAGGCCGAATGACCCGAATCAGCCTCAAAGACAGCAGACCTACCTACGGGCCCTCAAAACCCTTCCCGTAATTTCTTTGCACTTCGGCCATTTCCTTTCCAACGAAATCAACATGCCGCTTGCCCATCCACCTCCGGCTGGTCCCCGAACTGCGACAGTGATCAAGACCGAGGAAAAGGGTTCAGACGTGAATCTGGCAGCTTTCCTTCTGATTGACGCGTTTGATGACGACTGCGAGCAAGCAGTCGTCTTCTCCAACGATTCGGACTTGTTGACACCGATTCAAATAGTCCGAGAACGATTTGGGGTACAGGTCGGCATATTCAACCCACAAAAGAACCGGAGTTGGACCCTATTCAATTCCGTCGACTTTTACCGGCCAATCCGAAAAGGACCACTGAGCGCAAGCCAATTTCCAAAAACTCTCTCGGATAGCAACGGCACATTTACTAAACCTCAAGGCTGGTAATCTGCTCGGTCAGGCGAGGTTGCCCTTGATCTAGCGGCCCACTACCTTTAGGATGCGGTCCACATGGGCATCGCTCTGTTCCAAAGTCTTGTCATCGATGCCGTTCATTACCTCGATCACTGCGTCGTTGAAGGGTGTGGGGATGGCCACTTCGCGCCCCTTCTGGGCGACCAGGCCGTTCATCAGATTGATCTCCGAGCGGCGTCCTTTGTGCACGTCCTGGGCCATGGACGCCAGCCAGTTGACCCGGCCTCCGTGGGCGGACATGAAAGCGTCTAGCTCTTCAAACACATCTCCCTTGTCGGCGTCGGCCCAAGTCTCGGCGGGCATGCCCTGGATGGCGACCACGTTCAACCCCATGGCCAAGCCAACCTTGGCGGCTTCCTTGGCCAGGTTGATGCGGATCATGCGGCAGCGGGGGTCCTCGGCCATCTGCTGCGAGCCCAGTCCGGTGGAGGCGGAGAGTCCGTTGCCCATGGAGTTCTGGCAGAGCTTGGCCCAGCGCTCACCCCAGAGGTTGTCCGAAGCATAAGCGCCATCGATGTTGTCCAGCAATGCGGCAACTTTTTCGGCCCGTGGCGTGATGCGCCCGTCCTGTTCGCCGACCCGGAACACTGTGTGACCCGAGTCCCGGCCCACCGCGCCGCCGCGGGTGACGAGCGCCGGTTCCCAAAGGGCAACCTCGATGTGGGAAGCGATGCAGCCGAGCTGCCGGGTCGGTCCGACTATCTCCCCCATGGGGACGTCGTTCCAACAGTTCTGCAGGGAAACGAAGAAACCGTCCTCCCGCACGTACCGTTTGATGAAGTGGGTTGCCCATTCGGTGTCATACGACTTAACCGAGATAAAGACGAAATCAAAGGGTTCCGAGATGCTTTGGGCCTCGGTCAGGTGCATGGCCTTGACCGGCACGGTGAACGGGCCCTGACTGCCCGTGACCTGGAGGCCGTCTGTCCGCATCTTCTCAACGTGCTCCGGCCACATGTCGATGAAGGTTACGTCTTCGCCGGCCCTGCTCAAGAAAGCCCCAACATAGCTTCCCAGAGCGCCTGCGCCCATGATTCCGATCTTATCGCCCATGCTGCTGCTCTCCTAGTGTTTGGCGTTCCGGCCGCTTGGCCGGCTTCTAATCATGGACCCAAGTGGGCCAACTTAACTTTGTCGATCTGGTCCAAGTTCTGAAACTCCTCCATCACCTCAGGTGGAACAGGGTCGTCCAGCCCAATGACCATCATGGCCCGGCCTCTGAGGGCTAGGCGGCCGACTTCCATGAAGCTGATATTGATATTGTGGCGGCCGGCGATCATGCCCACCGCGCCGATGGAACCCGGCTGGTCCTGGTTGTCCACGAACAGCAGATAGGGGGTGGAAGGCACAATGTCCAACCAATAATCGTCGATCTTCACGATATGGGGCTCGTTCCGCAGGGATGTCCCGGCCAGGGTGATCTTGCCCTCGCTGGTCTCGATAGTGGCACTGATCATGCTGGAGTACTCACGGGCCGAGGTATTGTGCTGCTCGGTTATGTTGAGGCCACGTTCCCTGGCCAATACCGGCGCATTGATCAGGTTCACCTGTCCGGTGGTGATGGGCGCCAAAAACCCGGCTAAGACCGCCGCCTGCAGGGAGCGAGTGTCGTGCTCGGCGATCTCGCCTTCGTAGCTGATGGTGATGCGCAAGAACTGCCCCTCCGCCAGGTGGGTCAACAGCTTGCCAACCACGGTGGCAACCGGCATGTAGGGGGCCAGTACTGCATGCACCTCGGGGGCAACGAACGGGGCGTTGACCGTGTTCCGGGCCGGTTCGCCGTTCAACACCGCCAGCACCTGTTCGGAGGCCTCGATGGCAACCTCCCGTTGGGCCTCTTCGGTGGAGGCGCCGAGATGAGGCGTCACCACAACCTTGGGGTGCCCGATCAGCTCCGTGTTCTGTGGCGGTTCCTGGGCGAAAACGTCCAAGGCTACCCCGCACAATTGTCCCGATTCCAAGCCGTCCAGTATCGCCTGCTCGTCCACCAATTCGCCCCGCGCCACGTTTATGAGCCGTGCCCCGGGTTTGAGCAGGCCCACCTGTTTGCCGCCGATCATGTGCCTGGTGCTGTCGGTCAAAGGCGTGTGCAGCGTGATAAAGTCCGACTGGGCCAGCAACTCTTCAAATGAGAGGAGTTCGACTCCCATGCGCTTGGCGAAGTCAGGGGACACAAAAGGGTCGTAACCCACCAATCTCATCTCGAAGCTCTGGGCGCGGCGGGCCACTTCCGAGCCCACCCGCCCCAGTCCGCAGATGCCCAGGGTCTTGTTGCGGACCTCCACGCCCATGAAGGCGCTGCGCTTCCACTCGCCGGATTTCAGTGACTGGTGGGCCGCGGGCACGTTCCTGGACAGGGCCAGCATCAAGGCCATGGTGTGCTCGGCCGCGGCCACGGTGTTGCCCGTGGGCGCGTTGACCACGGCGATCCCGGCGCTGGTGGCCGCATCCAGGTCTATGTTATCGACGCCGATTCCGGCGCGGCCGACCACCTGCAGTTTCTTGCCGGTCTCGATGACCTCCTTGGTCACCTTGGTCTCGCTACGGACGACCAAGCCTTCATACTCACCGATCACGGCCAACAGTTCCGAGGGCTTCATACCCGTTTTAACGTCGACCTCGGCGCGGGATTTCAGCAGTTCGATACCCTCCGCGCCGATGGGGTCTGCTACCAGAATTCTGGGCATGAAAATCTTCCTGTTTCTTAATCGGAAATTAAACGCGGCCAGGCTCGAATCTAGCTGTGCTCCAAAGCTGCCGAGACGGCAAATAAACTATAGCACAGTCGAGGTGGAACGGCCCCTCGAAAGTTGGCGAGGCGAAGGGTTCCGTGCTGGTCAGCCATTTTTTAACAATCAACGTTTGACTTGGTTATAAGCAGACCTATATTCTTGCTTGATTTGTTGGTACATCGGAATCGGTGGTTTCCGTGAGGTCTCCGTGAGGTTCTCCCCCAATAATGTTATCTGAGATAACGAGAACCGGCCCTCATGGCCGGGTCGAAGGAAGAGCGGTGCGTTGAACCCCTCGGAGAGCCTCAAGATTCTTCTTGTAGACGACAAAGCCAACGTGAGGTCATTCGTTGGGCCGGCTATCACTGCCGCCGGGTACCAATTCTTAGAAGCGGAGGACGGCCCCACCGCATTGTTTCTCATCGAGGAGGAACAACCAGACCTCATCATCCTAGACATCATGCTGGATGACCCTGATTTTGGCGGGCTGGATATCTGCAAGGAGATACGAAGCTCGGGCAACCAAACACCGGTCATCTTCCTGACCGTGAAAGACCGGGCCGAAGACCCCCGTTTCCTCCAAAGGGCATTCAGTCTGGGAGCGGACGATTACATCACCAAACGGGAAGAACTGCTTCAGATCGAAAACAACATGGGAATCCGGCCGGCCGAATATCTGGAGAGCAAGTCCGATGTAGATGAATTGCTTGCCAGGATCCAGGCCCGGCTTCCCCAAGCTCGTCCTGCTGTGGCCGGAACACGAGAGCGGGCGTTTGGCGGTTCTCTCCAGGTTGATTTCGATACTGGACTGGTCCGGGTCAGGAGGGAATCGGGATGGGAAGAAGATACCCTCACCTTGACCGAGTTGGAGATTCTTAGGCTCCTGGCGGAC
>JADFPD010000163.1 GCA_022562475.1 Chloroflexota bacterium
CTGTCAATATTCGACCGGGCAAGGAGGAGGCCATGAAGATCGTCGCCGTGCTATATCCGGGAGGTCCCGCCGCCGCGGAGACTCCGGAACTGCTGGGTTGCGCCGAAAATGCCCTTGGGCTGCGCCCATGGTTGGAGTCCCAGGGACACGAGCTGGTGTCGATCTCCGACACCGAAGCTGGGCTTGAGGCCCATCTGCCCACCACCGACATCCTCATCGCAACTCCTTTTTGGCCGGCTTACATCACCAGGGAACGCATCCAGATGGCGCCCAACCTCCGTTTGTTGCTCACAGCGGGTGTTGGCTCGGACCATTTCGACCTGGCCGCGTCGGCCGAACGAAATATCACGGTGGCCGAGATCACCGGCAGCAACGTGGTCAGCGTTGCTGAACACGTCGTGATGCAGATCCTCGCCCTGGTTCGAAATTATATCCCCTCCTACATCGAAGTGACCGAGGGCGGCTGGGACATCGGCAAGGTCGCGTCCCGGTCCCACGACCTCGAAGACAAGTCCATCGGCATCGCCGGGATGGGACGCATCGGGCAGCGGGTGGCCGCAAGGCTCAAGCCCTTCGACGTCCATACCTCATATTTCGATCACCGGCGGCTGAGCACCACCGAAGAGCAGATATTGGGCGCCCGCTACTCGCAACTGTTGCCCATGGTCCGGGAGAGCGACGTGGTCAGCATCAACTTTCCCCTGACCCCGAAGACCCAAGGATTCTTCGACCGGGAATTGCTCTACAGCATGAAGAAGGGCGCCTATCTGGTAAACACGGCCCGGGGGCGGATAGTGGACACCGATGCCCTGGTGGAAGTCTTGGAATCCGGCCATCTGGCGGGCTACGCAGGGGACGTCTGGTATCCCCAGCCCGCTCCGGCGGACCACCCTTGGCGGAAGATGCCCAACCACGCCATGACGCCCCATGTGTCAGGAACGTCCTTGGAGGCGCAGAAGCGTTATTCCGATGGCATCCGGGACTGCCTGGAGAAATTCTTCGACGGAGAGCCCATCGACCGGGATTACATCATCGTCGAAGGAGGCCGGGTGACCAGTCCCAGTTACGCCTACGCCTATGAAGGCTGAGGCATATCCGGCGCCGGCCGCTCCGAACGGGCAGGGCCGCCGGGCCGGAACAAGTCCCTTAACCGAAATGCGTTTACTGCCAGTCAACCACCAACCGAGTCCACCGATTTGTGATCACCGACTCGCGGCTTGTCGCCGCGTAATCGCTATCCAACGGATAGGCCCTAAGACGTATGTTTTCAAGATTTGGGCGGCCAGAAATATCCCAATCGATGATCTGGTTAGTTAGCTGCTGAACAAGCGAATCATCCGGGCCGAAACGCCGGACGAAGAGTTCGAATGGCGTCGAGTCGAAGGACACATCAGCGGGTGAAGTTTGGTCTAAGTGGGGCATCAACACACACAAGCTCCCGTTCGAATGCAGACCGATCGTGCTACATGCCCCACCCTCGCTCGACATTCTGAAAAGATCAGGCACAATATTTCGTTCAGCCCAATCTCCGGTCGCCACCAGGCTGCAAAATCCCACACCATGCAGGGCCAGCCACAAAACCAGGCCCGAATAGATCTCGAGTTGCGTTACGCGCACGTTGGTCCGGAAGTCTTGGGCGAGACCGGTTAACGACGAGTAGACCGCCTCACTGTCGACCAGGCTTTTGTCGTCCACATAGATCTGTAGATCAGGCTCTGGACCAAGTTGAATCGCCCGGTCAGGTGCGGCGAACGTCCCACGCAGCATCATAAAGCCGCAGGGCTTGACCGACACGCTGGCCAAATGGCCGCCGGCGTGTTCCCAAGCGACCGACAGCTGGCCACCGCCCGCCAACGACAAAGGCAACAGAAGGCGGCCCCCCGGCTTCAATTGCTCACGCCAGGCCGGGGCTATGTCTCTGGCGCCCACAGTCAAGATGATTCTGTCGTACGGCGCCTCGCCCGGTACGCCGAAGGCGCCATCATCGCAAATTACTTGCACCCGGCCAAAGCCCGCCTGTGATAGGTTTTCGCGAGCGGTCGCTGCTAAGTCCTCGTCTAATTCAACCGTAACGACCCGTCCGGTATCGCCGGCAAGGTGCGCCATCAAGGCTGCGTTGTAGCCAGTGCCCGAACCAATCTCCAACACACGATGGCCGGGCTCTAGCCGAAGTTGTTCAAGCATGATCGCCATCATGGCTGGTTGGGAGGATGAGCTAACAACTTGGTCTTCTAAATGCTTGGTTGGGATAGACACGTCGCTGTAGACCTGATCGAGGGACACGCCCGGCAAGAACAGATGCCGTGGGACCTTGCGAAAAGCCTCCTCAACCCGCGGAGTCTGAACGCTTCCCGCGCTCAACAGATTATCCACGAGAGATCGATGCAAAGCGGTGGCGTCATCGGAGTTCGTGGATGGTTTTGCCATCTTTCATGTCCTTCGGTAAAAAGACTAGACACATGCCCATCTAGTCAAACTGGGCGCTGTAGTGGAACGGTCCCGATGGCATCGGGATGCCCCTGCGTTGCCACCGACGCCTAATACTACGCCAAAATGGCCGTCCTGTTTCCCCGGTAGGTCAACCTGGGATATAGTGTTTGCTGCATCGTCGTGATGGGGCGCCGACAACGTTACCCTGACGACAGTTTGGAGAGCAAAATGCCCGCCAAGAAAGGGACCGGACTGCTGATGGTCTGGTGCGACGTTCCCGAAGACCAGGAAGACGAGTTCAACCGCTGGTACAACGAAGAGCACATAACGGAGATACTGGAGGTTCCCGGCGTCCTGAACGCCGCGCGCTACGAGGCGGTGAAGGGCGGCCCAAAACACCTGGCCTGCTACGAGTTGGAGAGTCCCGCCGCCGTGCTGGGCGACGGCTTCACCAAGCGCGCCAAGTCAAAGTGGAGCGAGACCATGGGGCCGACTTTGATCGGCACGAACTTCTTCAATCCGCTCTACGAGATGATCTTTCCCGACTCGGTCTCCAGCGGCATGGCGAGCAGCGGCATGGCCCCGGCCCTGCAGATAGGCCGCATGAATATCCCGGCCGAGCGGGCAGTCGAGTGGAACCAGTGGTATAACTCGACTTTCGTGCCCAATTTCGAGAAGGTGCCGGGAGTGATCCGGGGGCGGCGGTTCAAGACGGTGCGCGGCGAGGACCCCATGTACTCGGTGGTCTACGAGTTTGAGAACGAGAACGTCTCTCAGTCGCCGGAATGGGCGGCCCAACCGGAAGCCG
>JADFPD010000102.1 GCA_022562475.1 Chloroflexota bacterium
CCATCACTGCCCCGCTCGCGACCGACAGCCAGATCGGCGATGACGACGGGACATGGAACTGGTCCTTCGGTTCGACCGACGGCCCTGACGAAAGCCAGACGGTGACCATCATAGCCACCGACAGCGACGGCGCGTCGACCAGCACGGCTTTCACTCTGGTAGTGATTAACGTTGCGCCAAGTGTGGCTGCGGACGATGCCATCACCGTGGCCGTCGAGGGTGCGACCGCCAACAACAGCGGCACATTCTCTGACTCAGGAGCTGACACCGTAGCCATCACTGCCTCGGTGGGAACAGTCAGCCTGGTAGGCGCTCAAAACGGGACCTGGAGTTGGTCATTCAATTCCACCGACGGACCTGACGAGAGCCAGACAGTAACCATCACCGCCACTGACAGCGACGGCGCGGCAAGCACCGCGACGTTCACTCTCGTAGTGATCAATGCTGCGCCCAGTGTCGCCGCCAACAACGCCGAGGTGACGATCGACGAAGGTCAGACCGCCATCAATAGCGGCACGTTCTCCGACCCAGGCGCTGACATCGTAGCCGTTACGGCTTCGGTTGGTGCAATTAGCCAGGCCGGGACACAAAATGGGACCTGGAGTTGGTCATTTGGCTCAACCGACGGACCTGCCGAGAGTCAAACAGTAACCATCACCGCCACCGACAGTGACGGTGCGGCAACCTCCGCAATCTTCGATCTGGTGGTGATTAACCTGGCGCCGAGTGTCGGGCCGATCACCGCGCCTGTGGACCCCGTACAGGTAAATACGTCAATCAACGCCAGCGCCGGCTTCACCGACCCCGGTATCGGGGACACTCACACGGCGGTCTGGGACTGGGGTGACAACACGACATCACCGGGTACAGTCACCGAAACCGGCGGCGCAGGCTCGGTGAGCGATAGCCACACCTACACTGCTGCGGGCGTGTACACCGTTACATTGACGGTTTCTGACGAGGAACTCGCTTCAGATCAGTCTGTGTTCCAGTTCGTCGTTGTCTATGATCCGGATGGGGGGTTCGTCACCGGCGGCGGCTGGATCGATTCGCCATTGGGCGCTTTCACATCTGATCCATCGTTGACCGGGAACGCGTTCTTCGGATTCGTTTCAAAATATTTGAATGGCGCCACGACCCCGACAGGCCAAACCGAGTTCCAATTCAAGGTGGCGGACCTGGACTTCCACAGCGAGGTCTATGACTGGCTGGTCGTCGCAGGGCCCAGCGCCAGGTACAAGGGCACGGGGACCATTAATAATCAGGGGAATTATGGCTTTATGCTCGTTGCGGTCGACGGGTCGATCAACGGCGGCGGCGGCACGGATAAGTTCCGGATCAAGATCTGGGACATCGATAACAACGATTCAGTCGTTTACGACAATCAACTCGGCGAAAGCGATGATTCCAACGCCAGCACCGAGATCGGCGGAGGAAGCATAATCATCCACAACTGATCCAGCCCTGGAGAAGAGAAGTCAGCCGTAAGCCTTAAAAGTGACCCATGAAACGTCCAGACCGGGACTATTTCTTGTCGATGATGACGGACGGTGCGCCATTGTCGGCAAACATCACCAACGCGGCGATTGTCGTGTTGGGCACTTTTATGCACTTTCGGCAACGTTCCGGAAAGACGACGTAGCTCGTGCCGCCGAGGGGCAAGACCCAGCGGTGGCCCAAGCTACATTGCATGGTGACGATATTGCTCATTCGGCAGCCCCTCGAACCATGTACCGATTATAAATCCGTAATGGGTCTAGAGGAAAACCTCAACTGCGAGGCGGGCGCTCTGAAGTTAGTTCATGCTGTAGGTAAGGATAAAGCCGGCGGAATAGTCTTTGGGGACCTCCTGGAGGACCAGCCAAACGGGTTGCGCCCACGCTTTTTCACAGAGGCCGGTTTGCTCGGCTTCCACATGGACATCCACCGTCTTAGCCAGATGCCGCATGAGCACCAACGGTGTCACCACCTCGAAGGAGCAGCCCGAGCCGGTGATCACCGTGCCAACCAGCATCTCTGTTTCCCAGTCGACCGAGTCCAGGTCCATCTCAACCAGGCCATTTGAATCGGCGATGTAAGCCGCTGCTTCGGCCCGGGTTGTTAAGACTATGTCCTTCCCTAGATTTGAAGGCCCGCCTCCGTCCAACTCGAAGGCATCTCTGACCCTTACGAAGCCATCGGCCACACGGAACGGAACTGCCACGTTGTTCTCCCTGCGGCAGTCCGTGAATGACTGACCGTCGGTGTCGACGTGGAACGGGTATCTCACTCCATCGGCCTCGTACAAAAGAACATAACCGGGGATTATCGCCTGGGTATAGAACCCTCCGGCGTCGGAGCAGCCCATTCCCCCGTCGTTGAAAACGACCAACCGGGAATGGACCAACCGCAGGTCGTCCGGCGCAACCCCGAGGCGGGCGCTCAACTCCCGGAAGGCGGTCCTGCTGGCGCTGCCCCTTGGGTCAAGTTGACCGGGCGTAATGGTAGCGCTGCCGGCGAATTGCCTTCCTACGATTCCTTCCAGCAGGGTAAGAATTTCCACATCGTTGCCGACATACAAGACGATCAGAGTCCCGCTGGAATAGAAATGGGGGCTGTCCGTCCAATCCACAAACGCTCTGCCTACAGAAAAACCGTCTGGCCCTACGGTGTCGGCCCCAGCCTCTGCTTCGTCTTCACTAGGGAATTCCCACACGTGGACCAATGCATCGTTCACCGCGAAATTACGGATCGGCACATCAAGTACCGAACTACGGCCACTGGGACCTATTTCGACTTCCGCTCCAGCGGCGCGCAGGTCTTCGGCCAACCGCGTATGGGAAGCTGAAGGTGGGACCGTCGGCGGCCGGATGCCGGTGTCGATGTCGATGATTACGTCGGTGGCTTCCCCCTCGTTGATCACGACCGTTACCGGCAGCGAACCGGAACAGCCTAAGAAATCACAGCCGGTGAGCGTTACGCTGTACTCACCAACCGGAACAAACGTGAGGAATGTGCCGTCGGGGCGTAGCTGGACCAAGATCTCTTCCCCCGTCTTGCTCTGAAGCTGAAGCTGCCTGGATGAATAGGTGTCTCCAGCCGCCTGGAAGCACGGATCGACTGGACAGAGCGGCCCAATTTTAACCGAACCGGCGAATACTCCCATTGGTTGACCTGAAACCGGGGATTCGGTTCGGAGAGGCACAGGGATATCTGTCGCCAGGGGAACGGAGGAGTCGGTTGGGGCCGACGTACAAGCCGCCGCCATCGCTAGAAGCAGTCCCGTAAAGAGTAAGAATAATTTGACGCGCAAGATTAGGTCCTCCGGAAGCTCTATCTAAATATACTTCAATGATATAGACGGTGCGCCGGGCCAAAAAGTTCCCGGACCAAACTAACGGATTGGACGTACTCATTGGGTGGCTAAACAGGTCTGGGCGCATGGTAAGCTACTTGGGCCTGGGCAGGATGATGGTAGGCTGATGTCGTCCGGAATTGGAACATAAATATGAAATTAATTTCACTGGCGGTCCTGTTAGCTCTGTTCGTAGTCTTGGCCGCCTGCGAGACCGAAACAGGCATCGCCAAGGAGATCGCGGACAAGGAACCCGAGTTTGAAGTCTCGGCCGCTCAGATAGTCGCGGAATACGACAGGAACGAGTCCGCGGCGGGCGAGAAATACGAAGGAAAAGTGATCGTGGTCACCGGAGTTATCAGCGAGATCTACCGGGGCTTTCTCCGGACCCCATACGTCGAGTTGAAAGCCGGTGTGCGCTGCAATTTCAGCGACAATGAAGACCCCGTGATGCTCACGCTTACGAATGGCCAGACGGTATCGATGAAGGGCCGGGGCGACAGACTACTGTTTGGCGTTGAACTTCGAGGCTGTACCGTAGAATAACGGGCCTTGGCTCAAGCTCAGGCCATTGATTATCGGGAATCGAACAGCGCGCCGGACCAAGCCCCTCAGGTGATGATTAATTCGCTGTTCTTAGCTAGCAGCTCCCTTGATTGCTGGCAATGGCCGGACAATGGCCCTTGCATCGTTGAATTAACCGGCTATACGCCACTAAACTTAAGTTATACACGGCCTGCATCGCCCAACTAATCGGGCCGCTGGGCTTCCGGAGGCGGCAATGGTTGTCCTGGCCATCGTCATTGGCGGCATCATCGGCGGCGTTATCGCCGTCTTCGGTACGCTGCTGGTCCGGGGTGACCTGGGTATTCGGCTGCCTCGGGCGCTGGACCCCGAATACCGTCATCATGAAGTCGTCACCTGCGGCATGATGATGTCCACCGGAATGAAAGCCGGTTCGGTTGGGGCTGGAATCGGAGCGGTGTTGGGCCTCCTCGTATACCTTTTGGCCTTTTGATCCTGGACTTGCCTCCGCTCCGGATTCGCGAGAGAATCTATCGACCCCAACCAATGATGATCGCCGGCGGAATACCGGCTGCGAGTGGAGATATGTACGCAGTTACAAACCGGATCAAGGTCCAGAAGGGCCATGGTCATGAAATGGAGGAGACCTTTGGCAAGCGGGGCGGGGTAGAGAAGGAACCTGGCTTCAAGAGCTTCGAACTATGGAGGCAGGAAGCTGAAGAGGACCACGAGGTATACCTGGTGGTGACCCGCTGGGAGACCAAAGAGGACTTCAAGAATTGGACCAAGAGCGATTCATTTAAAGAGGCCCACTCCGGACCGCCCCCGGCCTACATCTTAGGCGGCGAGTTGTCCAATTTCGAGGTCAAGATCTCCAGCGAAAAGACCTAGCGCGGCCCACCGCTAGAAATTTCAGAGAGCATATCAGAAAAAACGTAGGGGCATCCCGATTCAATCGGGATGCCCCTACGTTGTTAGGCGGTTTGATCCTGGGTTCTAAAACCCGCTATTTGCCGTGGCAGCGTTTGTACTTTTTGCCGCTGTTGCAGGGACACTTGGCGTTGCGGCCGATCTTGCCCTGGTCCGGCTGCATAGTCCGCTTCTCGTTGCAGAAAGCACAGGTGCAGGCCGCCGGATGATCGTTATACCAGTTGGTCCTAGTGGACATTACTTCCCGATCGCCTCCGAACAGTTGAGGGGCACAAAATCGTTGCTACCATCCTACAACCCCAGCATTACCCCGACAAGCAACCAAAGTACTGTTCCAACCTTGCCCAGTAAACTCGGTTGCGCCGGTTGACGAAATTCTGGGGGATACTACAATACCTGCGGAATAGACCTCCAACACGATGTTGACCCCGGAGTGACGATGCCCGGTGCCCAAACGGGAATAGATTTTCTGCTGGCGCCCTACCGAGTCCTTGACTTAACCGACGAACGTGGCCTGCTGGCGGGCAAGATACTGGCCGACTTAGGCGCCGACGTGCTCCAGATCGAGCCTCCGGGCGGTAGCCCGGCCCGGAACATCGGACCCTTCCACGGCGACGACCCACTGCCAGAGAAAAGCCTTTTCTGGTGGGCCTACGCCGCCAATAAGCGGAGCATAACCCTGGACCTGGAGCAGAAAGACGGGCGGGCCCTGCTGGAGAAACTGGTGGCCGAGGCCGATTTCCTGATCGAATCATTCTCCCCTGGCTATCTGGACGGACTGGGCCTGGGCTACCAGCATCTGGCGGAGGTGAACCCCAAGCTGGTCATGGTTTCCATCACACCCTTCGGCCAGGACGGGCCCTACTCCAACTATCAGGCGACGGACATCGTCGGCATGGCGCTGGGCGGGTTCATGTATCTGACGGGGGACGACGACCGCGCCCCAGTCCGGATCAGCTTTCCCCATTTCTACCTCCACGGCGGGGCCGCCGGCGCCGCGGCCGCCATGCTGGCCCACACCCACCGAGTTACCAGCGGGCAGGGACAGTACGTGGACGTATCCTGCCAGCAGGCGGTGGCCAAGACGTTGGCCCACGCGCCCCAGATCTGGGACATCGAAGGATCGGTCCTGAAGCGGCAGGGCGTTTACCGGCAGACATCAGGCGAGAACCGGGTGCGGATCAACTGGCCGTGCAAGGACGGTTATGTCAACTATATGGTCCAAGGAGGGTCCGTCAGCTACAGCACCCGGGCCCTTTTGAGCTGGATGGGAGAGGACGGGCTCGACATTACAGAGTTGGAGGCGGTCGATTGGGAGGAGATGGGTTACGGGGCTATCACACCGGAGCTCATGGAACAACTTGGCGGGCCTCTGGGAGACTTCTTCAAGGGCCACACCAGAGCGGAATTGGTCGAGGGCAGCCTCGACCGGAGGATATTGCTGTTCCCCGTGGCCACGCCTTCAGACCTCCAAGACCACCCCCAACTCGAAGCCCGCAGGTATTTCAAGGAACTGGACCACCCGGAACTGGGCGTGGCTGTCCGGTATCCGGGGGCATTCATCAAATCGGGCGACGGCGGCGATATCGCGGGCCTCTACCGGAGGCCGCCCTTGATCGGCGAACACAACTTGGAGATATTCCAAGGAGAACTGGGCCTTTCCACGCCGGAGCTCGAGTCCCTCAAGCGCAGTGGTGTTATATGACTGCCGGACCCGAAAGACCCATCGCAGGGGAGAAACCCCTGGAGGGTATCAACGTTCTCGACTTCTGCTGGGTTGCCGTCGGCCCCATGACCACCAAATACCTAGGCGAGTACGGGGCCACCGTGGTGCGGGTGGAGTCGGTGAAGCGCCCCGATGTCCTGCGCCGCGCCGCCCCCTACAAGGACGGTATCTCCGGCATCAACCGCAGCGCTTATTTCGCCAGCTACAACGCCAACAAGATGGGCATCACCGTCGATATGCGCCACCCCAGGGCCCGCGAATTGATGCTGCGCATGGCCAAGTGGGCCCACCTGGTGACTGAGAACTTCACCCCCGGCACCATGGAGAGTTGGGGGCTTGGTTTCGACCAACTTAAAGAGGTCAACCCCGGCATCGTGATGTTCAGCACATCCATGATGGGCCGGGGCGGGCCAATGGAAAGGCAGCCGGGCTTCGGGCCGGTGCTGTCGTCGCTGGTGGGCCTGACCAACCTGACCGGCTGGCCCGACCGGGACCCGGTCAACCCCTACGGCGCTTACACTGACTTCATCGTCCCCAGGTTCGCTGTTGCCGCCATCCTGGCCGGGTTGGACCGCCGCCGCCGCACCGGCGAGGGCATCCACATAGATATGTCCCAACTGGAGACGACGCTGCACTTTTCCGCGCCGGTGTTGCTCGACTACGCGGTCAACGGCCGTGAGCAGTCACGCATGGGCAACCGGGACTCGGGCGCCGCTCCCCACGGCGTCTTTCCCTGCGCCGGAGACGACCGGTGGATCGCTCTGGGTTGCTTCTCCGACGGCCACTGGGAAGGACTGCAACGGACCATCGCCCCCGACGGATCCGGCTGGCCGTATAACCCGAATTTCACCACCTTACTGAGTAGAAAGGCCAACGAAGACGAATTGGAAAGGCTGCTTGCCAATTGGACCAGTTCCTGGGAGGCGGGCGCTCTGATGGAGACCCTGCAGAGTTCCGGGGTGCCCGCGGGGATGGTCAACGACTGCCGCGACCTCTTTGACGACGCCCAACTGCAACACCGGGGCCATTTCCAATGGCTGGACCACCCGGAGATCGGCCCCTATGCCACCGACGCCAGCGAGATGGTCTTTTCGTTAACTCCTGGCAGCCTCGATACGCCGGCCCCGCTGTTAGGAGAGTACAACTCACATGTCCTAAAAGACCTGATCGGTCTGTCTGACGAAGAATACGAATCGCTGGAAGAGGACGGGGTGTTGGAGTAGAGGGCGGCTATTAGCTAGCAGCGGTCTGGCGTTGGGAGCGGAACCTTAGGGTGCCTCCTGCGATGACCAGAGTTATCGACGTGAAGCTGACCAAGAACAGGGCCAGCTTAAGGTTGTCGATGGCCTCTTGTAGGAACCCCGTGAAAAGCGGGCCCAACGATGTTCCCACCGATGTCATCATCATGGTGAACACGAAGGCTACCGCCAACTCCCGCGGCCTGATTCCCGGCAGGTGAAAAGGCACCGTCACCAAGATGGGGAAGAAAGCCCAGGCCACGCCGTTGAAGAAGGACAGTACGAAAAGCGCGGGCACCGAACCTGTCAATACCATGCCCACGTTGGTGCCGATCATCAAGACCCCCAATACCTGAAGGAAAGCGCCCTCCCGGCCGGATGTTGAGGCCGCCCACGCGATACCCATGCCGCCGATACCGCCCACGACGATGCCCAACGCCAGGATCGCGCCGGTAAGGCGTAGGGAGATTTCGAATTCGTCCAACATCAAGGTGGGATAGAAGGCCAAGAACGCACCGAATGACATCGTCGATCCGACGAATCCCAGCCCGCCGATCCATAGGTCCCGGTGTCCAAGTGCGCGCTTGACCACGTCCAGGCCCTGGGGCGTAACCACGTCTTGGTCTGCCTCGTTGGTCCTTGTCTTGCCCAAGATTATCCAGGTCACGGTGATACCGGCAAAAAACAGGCCGAATATCCTCAATGTCATTCGCCAGTCGCCGCCCGTCCAATCGAGCACCACCGGGGCCGCCACCAGCCCTCCGCCGACGACCAGGCCGAAGAGCACGTTGGACAGGCCGTTCACCAGTATCACTTCCTTGGGCGGAAACCATTGCCGGGTCAGAAGCGGCCTGGCCGGCATCTGGGCGATGTTGCTGATGCCGAATAACAGCCGCCCCACCAGCAGCACGATGAATACCGGGGCCCAACTCTGGAGGAACAGGCATAGAGTGGCCATGAAGAGGGCCGCGGCGGTGAGCCACTTGGGCGACATGCGGGAGGTGGCCCAACTTAGGGGTATTGCCAAGGCGATGTTTCCCCAGTGGGACGCCGAACCCAGCAACCCCTGCTGGCTGGGCGAGAGATCAAGGTCCGCGGAGATGGCCGGCAACAGTATCCCCAAGGTGTTCAACACCATGAAAGAGGATACGCTGGAGAACAGCCACACACCCATGACTGTCCAGCGGTATCTGCTATAGGTGATCGGCGCCTGGGGAGTCAAAGGAGGTTAGTTCCGGCTCCATTCTGGAGATTTTTCGCGGCCCGCCTCGAATTCAGACGACGCAAGGCAGCGGTTCGTTGACGGCATGGCATATCATAGACCCCTAAGGGGCATTAACGCCAAGGTATTAGGTCTAGCTGGCTAGGTCCCGCCGCTGGGAGGACAGAAGATGGAGCGCATCGGAGTCGGGTTCTCCGGGGGAATGTCGCCTAAAGACATAGTCGAGTGCGTGAAAGTTGCCGAGGACCTGGGCTATGAGTCGGCCTGGGTGGCTGAAGGCCATGGTGGCGACCAGTTCTCCGTCCTTACCGCGTGCGCGGTGGCCACCGAGAAGATCAAATTGGGCACCAGCATCACCAGCGTCTATGTACGCACCGCGCCGACTATCGCCATGGCGGCGGCCTCGGTGGACTACTTCTCCAACGGCCGCTTCATCCTGGGCGTGGGCACCAGCCACAAGGTCCAGGTGGAACCGGAACACGGATTGGAGTTCACCCGCCCGGTGCAGCGGCTGCGGGAGTGCGTGGACATCGTGCGGGCCATCCTCAAGGACTCGGACGTGAACTACCACGGAGAGATCTACAACATCGAGCGCTTCGACCTGTGGTTCCAGCCCCTGCGAAAAGAGATACCGATCTACGTGGCGGCGGTGTTCCCCAAGATGCTGGAGGTTTGCGGCGAGATCAGCCAGGGCGCGCTCCTGACCTGGTGCACCCTGGACCACGCCGAAGAGGCGGCCCGCCACGTCGCCCGGGGCGCCCGCAACGCCGGACGCGACCCCGCCGACGTGGAAGTGGCCAGTCTACTCTCCTGTGCGATTTCCGACAACCGGGAAGCCGCCCGGGACCTGATGCGCCAACCGATCGCGTCTTACGCCGGCCGATTCCCTCGCTACCGCAAGCTCATGATCGACGCCGGGTTCCCAGAGGAGATCGAGGACGTGCGGGTGGCCTGGCAGGCGGGAAACATCCAGGAGGCGCTGGACCTGGTGCCCGCCGGCCTCATCGACAAGATCGGGCTGGTCGGCACGGCCGAGGAGGTCCGCGGAAAACTGGCCGACTACCGCAAGGCCGGCATCACCCTGCCCATCGTTTCGCCCCGGTTCATGGGCGACGGCGCCAAAGAGCAAGCTTTGGAGATCATCCGCGCCTGCGCCCCAGCCTGATATACTCGCCCCACTTGCCTTTGGAGAGAAAGATCCCTTCTCTCTCGCAATGGGGAAGCTTAGGATGGGAGCACCCCCGGTCAGCCCGCCCACCAAAGATTATGGACTTCAATTTCACCTCCCAACAATCCAAATTCAGAGAAGAACTCCACGAATTCCTGAGGTCCGAAGTCCCTCTGGAAAAACAGGAGGTCTTCGGTCATTTAACCGAAGAGCAATACCGGTTCGGCCGGGAGATCAATCTGAAGCTGGCGGAACGGAAATGGCTGGCTGTGGGGTGGCCGGAGGAGCACGGAGGCGGCGGGAAAGGGCCCATCGAACAGGGCATCCTGGCCGAAGACCTGGGCTACTGGAGGGTGCCCAAGAGCGGCTCCATCGGCCTGGGCATCGTCGGCCCGGCGATCATGGTTTTTGGCACCCAAGACCAGAAAGACCGGTATCTGCCGTCCATCGCCAAGGGCGAAGTCGAGTATTGCCAAGGTTTCAGCGAGCCCAACGTCGGGTCGGACCTGGCGTCTTTGGAACTGCGGGCGGAACGTGACGGTGACGAGTATGTGCTGAACGGCTCCAAGATGTTCACCAGTTACGCCTACCATGCCGACTATATGTACCTGCTGGCCCGCACCGACCCCCAGGCCCAGAAACACCGCGGCATCAGCCTGTTCATCGCCGACCTCAAGACACCGGGGATCAGCCTGCAGCCCCTGCCCTACATCAATGGAGAGATGGCCGCCCAGACCTTTTTCGATAATGTCCGGCTGCCGCTGTCGTGCCTGATCGGCGAGGAGAACCGTGGCTGGTACCACGCCATGACTACGTTGGACTACGAACGGTCCGGTCTGTGGCGGTACGCCAACGTGCGGCGGGTGTTCGACGATTTCTCCGAGTTCTGCCAAGGGTCCGCCCCCGATGGAGGACAGCCCCTGGCCGGGCACCCCATGGTGCGCCACCAACTGGCCCAACGCCGGCTGGGCATGGAGACCTGGAAGCTGCTCTGCTGGAACGTGGCCTGGATGCAGAGTTCGGGGGCGGTGCCCAACGCCGAGGCTTCGGTGGCATTCCTGTACGGCAGTGAAGAACGCTTGCGTTTCGCCGAGATGGCCATGGAGGCGCTTGGCCCCTACGCCACTCTGCGCCACGGCTCCCCATTGGCCCCGCTCCTGGGCAATATCGAGGGGATCCACCGCGAGGCGATGCATCTGCACGGAGCGGGCACCAATGAGATCCACCGGAATATCATCGCCCAACGCGGCCTCGGTATGCCCCGCTGATGCCCAGTTAAGGAAACCTGAATATGAACTTCGGCCTGACACAAGAACAGGTGATCCTGCGCCGTTCCGCCCGTGAATTCCTTGAGGCGGAGTGCCCGGCTTCGTTGGTCCGGGCGGTGGAGGAATCGGGCGACGGCCACGCGCCGGACCTGTGGCGGAAGATGGCGGGCCTGGGCTGGCTGGGGATATCCCTGCCGGAGCAATACGGCGGGACCGGCGGCTCCCTCACCGATCAGACCGTGCTGTTTGAAGAGATCGGCCGCACCCTGACGCCGGGCCCGCTGCTCACATCATCCGTTTTGGCGGCCCAAATAGTGCTGAACGCCGGTGGCGACCGTCAGAAGGACGATCTGCTTCCCGGCGTTGTCAGCGGCGACGTTATATTGACCCTGGCCAGAGGAGAAAAACTGGAGACCGCATCCCGGGATGGCGGCCTGACCCTCAGCGGCGAAAGTCTCTTTGTTCCACACGCCGGATTGGCCAGCCACATCATCTGCGCGACGCGTCCCGCCATCGGGGCCTGGCCGGATACAACCCTTGTCTTGGTGGACGCCCAGGCCGGTGGCGTGATCAAGACCGCC
>JADFPD010000103.1 GCA_022562475.1 Chloroflexota bacterium
CGCCGCCGTACCATTTTCAGCAAGGCCGTTACTATCGACCCGCTGGCCCCATCACGGCAGGACTTGCTTCTCAAACTATCCCGCAGGCAACGATTGTAGGTACAACCAGATCGCGTCCAATTCGTCGTCAGTCATCTGATTGAACCTGTTCCACGGCATGAATCTAGGATCCAATAAATCGCCCCGAGGAGTCATCCCGCTCCGGAGTGTGGTGACGAACTGGGACTTGGTCCAATCTCCAGGAGCGCCTCCCAGAGTGATATTTGGGGCATCAACGCGTTCATTACCGGGTACTTTGCTTCCGGTCAGCTGATCTCCATGACAAATAGTGCAAGCCTCGGCAAGGTACCCTCCATATTCAGCGGACACCCCAACAACCGGTGACGGCGCCCGCGCGGCGCTGTGATCGATCTGTGACGCTGGGAGCAGACCACCCGCGATAACCGCGATAATGCGGCCCAATGGACCCAGATTCGACTCGTCCAATTCGTTATCTACCGGATCGATGGTTTTCAGGTAGGCGATCATAGCGCCCAGGTCTTCGTCGGAAATCTTGTTGTATTGTTCCGATGGCATGATCAGCAGCGACTTGTTATCGCGGCTGATCCCGTGCCGGATCGCCCGGACGTAGTCATCGTCAGTGAAGACACCACCGATCCCACCGCGTCCAGAAGTTAGATTTGTGGGCATCAATTTACCGAATACGGGATCGTCGGAGAAGCCGGTGCAAGGCACGTCTTTGCACTCTGCTACAACCGGACCAGCTAGGTCCTGTCCGTGGCACACCTGACAAACCCCGACGGCTTCTGCGTAGTGTTTCCCTCTGGCGATGCTCGCTGCATCAGTGGGTACCGCCACCGGCGCTAGCTGAACATCGTAAGTACGGTTCACCTTCTGAGAGCCGACAAAAAACAGCACGACCAGAAGTACGAGGAATACGCCGAGCAGGCCGCCCGCTATTATGCCGAACCATTTTAGGAATCTTCGCAAAACCGCTCTTCTTCTGCTGGCAGTGAGTAGCAAAAATACCTGGATACTTTCGCAGAAGTTAATCCAGAGTTCAAGGCCCGTGTCTCATTGGCCTTGGATTGCTTACACCACACCGTCGCCAACCCCTCTGCTTCGAGCACGACGTCCAGACTCCCGGTAAGACATCGACTCCGGCAGTACGTCGGTTGGGCTACGGCGGGGTCCGGCCAGAAACATCATAGATTAGCCATCAGCCGTCAGCTTTTGGCCGGTGGGGCAGAGGTCCAGGAGGCAGCAGGTTTCGCAGATGGGAGTTTTGGCGCAAGATTCTTTGGCGTGGCGGTCCCAGAGGGCGTGGAACTCGTTATATAGCTGCGTTTCTTGGGGGAGGTTGTCGTGGAAGACGGCCTGATAATCGGCGTACTTGGGTCGGGTTTTGTCCGGAGTCAATCCCATTCGGTCCATGATCCGCCGAGTGTAGGTGTCTATCACGAACGACGGCTTGTTGGCCGCGTAGACCATGATGTCATCGGCCGTTTCCTCGCCGATGCCATGGATGGACAGCAATTCCTCCCGAAGCGGGGCCGTCGGCTTGGCAAAGAACCGGTCAAGGTCGCCCTGGTAGTTGAGGGCCACGTGGGCCGCGAAGGCTTTTAGCTTCCGGGCCTTGGCGTTGAAGTAACCCGACGACCGCACCAGTTCCGCCAATTCTGGTTCGGGTAGCTGGTGCACGGCATTCAGGGACCAGCAGCCGGCGGTCCGCATCCTGGCCAAGGCCATCTCGACGTTGTTCCACGCCGCCGACTGGGTCAGGATGGCGCCAACGATCACCTCGAAAGGGCCGTCGCCGGGCCACCAATGCTGGGGCCCATAAGCGGCGTAGAGGCGTTGATAGATCTCCATGAGCCGTGTGGCCATGGGAGTAGACTCAGGCATTGCCCACCGCTTCGGCATAGGGCCGGATGGGCAGGCTCTGGTCCAGGCGGAGCTCCCGTTCGGTCACCTGGCAGTTGTAGGCGTAGGCTTCTACGCCAGCCGCCACGGCAGCCCGGAATGCCTCGGCCAGAGCGGGGTCGGCCGGGTCATTGGTGGCGAAGGCGCGGGCGTCGGGTCTCTGAATCACGAAGACCACCGCGGCCCGGTGCCCGGCTTCAAGCACCGATTCCAGCGTGCGGAGGTGCTTGGCGCCCCGGATGGTCGGGGAGTCCGGGAATAGTCCGACGCCATTCTCCACCAAGGTGACCGATTTCGCCTCGATGTAGCATCTGCCCGGCGGGCCTTCCAGCATCAGGTCCAGGCGGCTGTCGCCAAAGGTAACCTCCCGGCGTATCTCGGGGTATCCGGCGAACTGCTTCAGATGTCCGTTGGCCACGCCCTCGGCCAGCAGCGCGTTGGGCGCCCGGGCGTCGGCGGAGGCCAATGCCCAGCCCATGTCCACCAGAACCAGATCGAACTTGGTCTTCCGGTGCTCACCCGCCACCGGACGGACCAAGACACGGCGGCCGGGGACGAACAGTTCTTTCATGCGCCCTGAGTTGGCCACGTGCACGCCCACTTCCCGCCCGTTTACCTCGATCCGGGCCAGGAAGCGGTTAACCCGCTCCAGGAAGATCCCTTCAACCAGGTCGTTGCCTAGGTCCAAATTCGCCCTCTTTCTCTTAGCCCCTGTATGTTAACAATCCGGTTTCAAATCTAGCAATATCGGAGCTTTTCTCCAGCCGAACGCCGGGGAAGAATCTTCCAAATGACACCTAGGCAGACCCTTCGCACCGATCAGGGTGACAGCTTGGGAGCGGCATTTTTGCCGGCAACTAAGTGCGGTTTATCCGTTAAACAAATGCGGTTGATACATTTAAGATTTAGTAGGTCCGTGCCGGCAGGGCCGGGCGTGTGTTCGTGTATACTTTTTGCACCCGCCAGGCGGCCCAATCCGGGGACCAGGGAGAACGATGAGCGGCTTCACCGAACGGCTGGAACAGGCATCAGTTGCAACCAAGAGCTTGGTCTGCGTTGGGTTGGACCCCGACCCGGCCAGGATGCCCGTATCCAGCGTCTATGAGTTCAACCGGGCCATCGTGGACGCCACCGCCGGACTGGTCTGCGCCTATAAACCCAACCTGGCTTTCTATGAAGCCATGGGTCTGCCCGGCCTGGAGGACCTGCAAAAGACCATCGCCCACATCCGGGTTGCCGCGCCGTCGGCAATCATCATCGGCGACGCCAAACGGGGCGACATCGGCCCCTCGGCCCAGGCCTACGCCAAGGCCATGTTCCAAGTGTGGGGATTCGATGCCGTTACCGTCAACGCCTGGGGCGGCCGGGATACCGTAACGCCCTTCCTGGAAGATAAGTCCAAAGGCGTGTTCGTCTGGTGCCGCGGGTCGAATCCCGGCTCAGCCGATTTCCAAGATATCCAGACCGCAACGGAGGATGGGCCGATGCCCCTCTACCGGAACATGGCCCTGGCGTGCCGGGAATGGAACACGAAGGGCAACCTGGGACTGGTGGTGGGCGCGACCGTGCCGGACCAGCTGCGGGAGGTCCGGGCTGCTTGTCCCGACATGCCTCTGCTGATCCCGGGGGTTGGGGCCCAAGGCGGCGACTTAGAGGCGGCGGTGCGGCAGGGCGCCGACAGCCGCGGCCGGGCTGCTTTGATCAATTCTTCCCGGGGGATCATCTACGCGTCCAGTGGGGCCGATTTTGCCCAAGCGGCGGCCCGGGAAGCGGACAAACTCAGGACGAGCATCAACCAAGTGCTTGAGGCTGACGGGAAGGGATGGTCCTAGAGCTAAAGATCGGCGACGTGCTGCGGCTAAAGAAACCCCATCCCTGCGGTGGGTCGCTCTGGACAGTCACCAGACTCGGCGCCGACATCGGAATGAGCTGCCGGGAATGCGGACGGTACGTTCTGCTGGCCAGGTCGCAGTTGGCACGGCGTCTGAAGCAGGTCTTGCCCCCTGACGACATGCCGCCGGACGGCGCACTGTCCTAGCTGGCTAGTCGTCTTTGGAGCCGACTTCAGCTAGCCTAGTACGCGCTTCGTTCTCTTCTTCCCAAGACCACAACTCGGCGTGAAAACCTCGGATCTGGTCGGACATCATCTCGATGAAGTTCCGGACCGCCTGTCCGGCGAATTTGCCCTTCAGAGTGCAGACGCCGATGACGGAACTGGGGAACAGGTGGTCCAGCCTAACCACTCCAAACCGGTGGTGGTCTTCGGAGTGCAGGGTAAAATCACTGCCGATCCCGATGCCCATGCCGATCTCGACGTAGCGCTTCATGGACTCAGTGTCGTCCAAGGCCAGCACCACATCCGGCGTCAGTCCATGGCTCTTGAATGCCTGTTCCACCCGTTGCCGTAACTGACTCTCCGGGGCCGGCAGGATCAGCGGGAAGGCGGCGATCTCATCGAGTCCAACCTGTTGGCCGTTCAATAGTTCGTGTCCCGGCGGCGTCAAGAGGATGGTGTTGTACTTGAAGAGCTCTTTGAACTCAAGGGCCGAATCGTCGATCGGCGGCGAAGAACAAAACGCCAGGTCAATCTCGCCGGAACGCACCAATTGGATCAGGGGGTTATAGGACCGGGCAAGCAACCGGATGCGGACGTCCGGGTATTCCTCCCGGAACTTCTGGATGCCCGCGGGCAAATGATGGGTCACCAGGTCGGGGTAGGCGCCCACGACGAAGGAGCCCCGCCGTTCGGCGTAGTCCATCTGAGTCTTGAGAGCATCGATGGAATTGACCACCGGAGTCACCAGCTCCAAAAGTGTAATGCCCTCGGAAGTCAGTTGGATCGGGCGCTTGATGCGGTCAAAAAGGGTTATGCCGAACTCATCTTCCAATTTCCGGAGGTGGGTTGTCACAGTCGGCTGCCCAAGTTCTAATGTCCTGGCCGCCTTGGAAACGCTGCGTACCCTGGCAACATGGTAAAAACTGATGAGCTCCCGAAGTTCCATTAATCCCCCCTTTTAACACCACTGAAGTCCGATATAATATATCATATACTATCTCTTGACAAAATAAGTTGCCAATTTGAAAATGTGTCTGCCCATCGGTCTGGTTTGGGTTGGAAACGCGCCTAGTGTAGTATCTGGACGTTGGTCTGTTTAGGGGTATCGTCGGGTACGTTGAAGAGACCAGAATCCCTGAACTTCCCACCTAGAGAGTGGAATGCCATTTGTAATAACAGAACCCTGCTCCGGCGTGAAAGATGCCACCTGCGTGGATGTCTGCCCCGTTGACTGCATCTCCACCACCGATCAGGATGAGATGTTTTACATCGACCCGGCCACCTGCATCGACTGTGCCTACTGCGTTTCGGTATGTCCGGTGAACGCGATCTTCGACGAATTCAATATTCCCTCAGAGTGGCGGTCCTACATCGCAAAGAACAGGGAATTCTTCAAATAACCCCCACCTAGTTCTTGCCGCTCGCCGCCTCCCCAATCCCCAATCCCGCCCAATATAGCCGCGGCCTCCTCCCGGTCGTATACTACCCACCACCATACGGCCTAGGGCGTTCCGTGCCCAGGCCGACACCTGAGGTGACCAGCAATGACCCTTTTCCTAAAGGACGAAGATGTGGCCCAATGCGTGACCATGGACGCCATGCTCGTGGCCATTGAATCGATGCAACACCAATATGGCGACGGGCAGGCCCATAACATGACCCGCCGTAAGATCATCTCCGAAGGCGGCATGTTGGCAGTGATGGGCGGCGGCCTCTTTCACCAAGGGTTATTGGGGGTCAAGACGTACACGGTGGTTAAAGGGTCGTATTCCTTCCAGGTCAGCCTCTACGACGCCAACACCGGCGAGCTTCTTCTTTACACCCAGGCCAACCGGCTGGGCCAACTGCGCACCGGAGCGACCACTGGCGTGGCGGTGAAGCACCTGGCCAACCCAGGGGAGGCCACCGTGGGAATAATCGGCACCGGTGGCCAGGCCGCCACTCAATTGGAGGCGGTTTCAAAGGTCCGCGGCATCAAAAAGATCAAAGCCTTCAGCCGCAACCTGGAGCGCAGGGAGCAGTTTGCCCGCAGGATGACCAGCACTATGGGCCTAGAAGTCTCCGCCGCGGCCACCAACGAAGACGCCGTGCGGGATTGCGACATCGTTCTATGCATCGCCGCCAACATGGAGCCGGTCGTCGAGGGGGATTGGCTCAAGGACGGCAGCACAGTGATCGGGGCCGGACCAACCACATGGCGCGCCCGGGAGGTCGATGAAGCCACTTTCAAACGGGCCGGAAAGCTGATCGTGGACTCAATGGAACAAGCGAAGATCGAGGCCGGCGACTTTTGCAGCGCGGTGGACGAAGGGATCATTCAGTGGAGCAAGGTACACGAACTCAGGCACATTGTGTCGGGCGCGGTAACCGGCCGCGACGACGAGCGCCAAGTGGTGTATGCCAAGATGATGGGGACCGGGGTGGCGGACGTGGCCGCCGCAAAGCTGGCCTATGATTCAGCTAAAGCCCAGGGCCTGGGCACGGAGATGGACTGGTAGGGGCTGACAATCGACCATTCACATACCGATACCGATCCATCAAGCTACAGACGATTAGAGACTTTGTTGAAGTGATTGGTCCGTTGATCAATCGCATCGGATTTGTCACGCACCATATGGAAGACTGGCTAAACTCGGGACACGATAAATTGATCGTTGGGTCCTCTTGGGGGCGTTAGACATTGAGCGAAATCTGCTTATTCCTCAAACCTACCCGGAACTTTTTGGCAGGTAGGTCCACCTACTTTGCGTGAACGTGTGCCTCTCCCCACACCGGGCTGATTCCGCGCGTCAGGCGAATGGGATCCCGTAAATACCGGAACCTGACCATGTGAGTTTCCTATAGCAACGGCTTAGGTCCGACGTTTTTTTGATAACATCTATTATTAGCCAAACTTGCGCTGGTCTAACCACATGAGGCATTAAAACTTTGACGACAAAACCTTCCCAGAACCGCAACACCAGACGTAGTCGCGAATCCCGGTGGGCACCACCGAAAACATCCAATCTTCGGCCTCGCTATGTGATGGCCAGCAGTTCTTTGGACGAATTCGTTCATGGGCACACTTATTCTGACATGGTGACCGAGCTAATTCAGAACGAGTTCGACGCCGGCGGTACTCATGTAGAGTTGGATCTCGCGGCCCACCACATGCAAGTGACCGGAAACGGCAAGATAATTGATCAAAATGGCTGGAATCGACTAAGCGTCATGCTAGGTACGGGGGTTGCCGCAGATTCTGATGGCTCGACGAGAGAAATACCGCCAAAACATGGACTGATTGGCTCGAAGAACTTTGGCCTCAATTCCTTGTTCCTCATTGGCGACCGAATTGATGTGGCATCAGGTGGGCGACACTCGTTTAAAGACCGATTTCACGGAGCGCCAGAACGCCCTGAACATGACCCACAGACCATGAACCGGCCAGGGGTCATCATTCACGTCGAATACCGAAATAAGGAGGACGGAGATTACGATTCGTTCACTCCCGACCTGGAGCAGCAGATGCTCGACGGCCTCGTAGAACATTTTGAATATTGCGCCGTTAAGTTGACGCAACCCACTTCGAAATCAGGCATCAAGACGATCGAGGTCATATCCGACCGCCTAGATCGTAGAATCGTTTGGAAGCAGGAATCAACTCCAGTCGAATGCCCAGATCGAAGCACCACAGCAGTTGAGTGCACCGTGCATGTGCAAGACGGCACCGGTGCCGACCTCCCAAACCTTAGACTATTATTGAAGGAAATTGAGTTCCAAGAGAGCATTCCTATCCCGGCGAGCCTCCGCATACCGGCTTCATTTAAGGATGGGGAGATCCCAAAATACTTCCAGCCGCGAAAAGGCCGGGTTCGAATCGGGATTTCCGTCAGGCTCGCCCGAGGGCAACTAGACGTTGATCACCAGGGGTTGTTTTATTATCCGTTGGGGCTAAGGGCAGGACGAACCGGCAATGCGGTCAGCATCGACGCGCCATTCAATTTGGACAGCAACCGCAGTCGGCTACGAGAGGACTCCGAATGGAACGATTGGCTGCTTGAGCGGGCTGCTGATCTTACCGCCAAATGCTTGGTGCGTGATTGGCTTGAACGATTCGGACCACGATCATTTCTTGCTCTTCGGAAAATTGCCAACCCAACCTCCATGCGGTACATCGAACGAATTTCCGAGCTTCTGGAGAAGGATGCCTGCTGGCCGACTCGAAGCCGCGAAAAAAATGGCCGTACTGTTTTACGCCCCGCAAATCAGTTGGTTGTCCCAGTTCGAAAAGAACTAGACCGGTTCCTGGGTCCCGACCGCTATCTCGACAGCGTGATTGAGACGGGAACTTTCGGTGAAGAAATCAAGAAACTAGCACTGGCTTCTGGCGCAAAGATTTTTGGCGTCAACTCACTAGTGTATTTAAGATGCAAGAGCACGCGAGATTTTGAGATAGAGACAGAGCTAAACGACGAACCTGGTTTCACCTACTCCGATTTTAGCGGCAGCCTCAGACATGAGAAGCTGCAGGCCCAATTCGCGGAAGCATTTGAATCGGTCCGGCCGCAGCTAACACCTAAACACAAGAATGATCTTAGAATGTCTATTTCCACACTTGCCGCCGACGGAGAGCTAAAATCCGGCGGAGACCTATATACGGTAGATCCAGTCATAGGCGATTCCTGCCCGGTAGATCCATCAGAGCGTTTACACCCATTATTCTGGAACTCGGATTACAAAGTATTCAAAGATATCCGAAACGGCATATGTAAGCCCTTTGAAGAGAATTCATGGATGCTGGATGTCTCGGGTGGGATTGAGTCGGGGACGGCAACACCCGAACAACGTGACGGTCTATACCGCTACATTCTCTCCAAAGACGGAAAATTTCGCCCGGCCACGTTAAAAGCGCTACGGGAGCAACCGGTCCTTAAAGACCACCGCGGCCAGTGGGCGAAACCCGGCGAAATAGCCTCCCGACAAATTGGTGCGTCACGCTCATTGGAGCCGGTGTTGTCATTCCCGAACAAAGACTACGCCAAAAATACCGAACTCCAAGGCCGTTTCAAGTTTAGGAAGCGCTTGCAGGGAGCGGACTTGATAAGCATGGCCAAGCATGTGAGCTCAAATCCTGACCTAGCGGAAGCTTTCGAGTCTTCTCTACAGCGCCATGAGTCGATCTTAAAGAAGAGGGATTGGAACGAGCTTAGTGAGATCGCCTTTCTACGGTGGTCCGAGGAAGACACCGAAAGTCTCCAGGCGCCTGAAGATCTTTATCTTAAAAACCAATTTACGGAATCTGCCATGGGAAACCAGGTTAGATTCCCATTAGGATCAAGCTTCAAGCTGTACCGAAAACTCGGATGCATGGAATTCCCCGCAGTTGAGGACATCGTCGAATATCTCGAAGGCCTAAAGCAGGAAGATTTAGGTGTACCGAAGCCAGATATCGTGTACCCCATTCTGGTCAGGGCCCTGGAATTAGAAGAAATGTCCACCAAAAGTTATTCCGGCGAACCTATCGTGGGAACTAACAAAGGCTATCGGCCTCCGAATGACATTTTGACTGGCACCAAGTCCCCAAAATTGCTACAACAGGCAGTCCCTCAAATCTGGCCGCGCAAGGCATTGGTGGACGCGGTTCTGGCGCTTGGCGCGCACGAAAGACCTTCGGACCATCATTGGGCCATGGGATTTAGGTGGATCGGGCAAAAATATCACCAGTCGACTAGTCCTATCGCTCCTGGAGACCGCACAATGCTCGGAGAGGCGTACAGGAGCAGAGGGGCTAGGGCTTCCTGAAGGCGTAGAACCCAACGTGAAATGCCTGCTCAGCCGGAACGGAATGCTATATTCGCGCGCCGACGCCACCGCGGGGCGGTTGGTTGTAAATGATTATCCCGAGCTAGCCGACGCAATCGAGGCTCAAGGCATCAACATCGGATTTGCAGACAACGATCCAAGATCACAACCATTCTTCGACTGGCTTGGTCTAACAAAATTGACCGGTATAATGAAGCAACCAAAACCAATTGTTGGCATAAAGGTGGAGCCAAATCGCCGGTTGCGGTTCGATCCCGTCAAAACGCTAGAGCGGCTCCATTCCAAGGACCTGGCATCTGCTCTCGTTGCGATCTGCCGGCACATTGCTTTATCGGATAAAACCTTCTCACAACCTCGATTGAGAAGCATCGAAAGAAGACTCGCAGCTATCGACGAGATCAAGGTGGTCGAAAGCTTGAAGCTGGTTTATCAGATAAAAGGCGAGTCGGTGGATGTTGACGCGGAAGTCTGGTTGGAGGCCAATCAACTTTCAATCACTCGGTTCAAAAACAAAACCGAATTCAATCAGCTCCTAGCAATCGGACTGGCGCGCATCTTGTCAACATCGGCATCCGATCATGGGAAATTATGGAACACGATCAATGGTTTGCTTAATTGTGAAACTTCGAGCGGGATGAAAACCTACTTGTGGCGCAGCCACATCCCCTGGGAGCCGGAATTTTCTGAGACCGACGACTACTCTGACGATGATGAATCTGATGAGTGGTCACCGCCAGATGATGACGACCCTAACGCGGTATTGATCGATGCTCTCGCCAAACGAAAAGCCGGGCGGGGTGGGGCCAGTTCAGGGCCGAACCCTTCACTACCCGCCACTGCGGGCAGGGGTTCCAGTGGCTCTGCCGGAACGCACCAGCCTTTGCCACCTATTGAAAACGTTAGCTTGGAACCCGTCCCGGCCACAGGCCTGTGGTCGCCTCCGGAGAAACATTCTTCACCTAGCGGTGGTGGCTCTGGCGGTGGCGGTGGGTGGACTCCAAGAACTCCGACCGAAATCGAGAGGGATAATGAGATCGGGCTTCGCGGCGAAAAATTGGTGTTCGATCAAGAACGAGCGCGAGTGAAGGCTCTGGGCATGGACGAGAATGTTGTCGTGTGGACGGCCGAGCACAACCGCGGCGCCGATCACGACATAAAATCCGTGGGGCCAGACGGTGGAGACCTCTGGATAGAAGTGAAATCCACTAGCGGAAGGGATGGATCGTTTTATTGGAGCATTGCGGAGTACGACAAAGCCGCTCAGGAAGAAGGCCGATATGTCCTGTGGCGCATCTACGAAGCGAACTCAGTCAAAGCAAAATATAAGACATTCACGGACCCCGTCGCGATGCATAGAAAAAATGAGCTTAAAATCGAATTCGCAACCTTCCGGGCGGAAGTGGAGCCCCTCACCCAGTAGTTAACCGTTCGGCGACCGCTGAGGAAATTGGTGCTGAGAATCCTCAGTGCAATTCAGGCAGGACCCAAACACCGGTTGGTTTGGACTAGTAGGGGTTATTCGGGTTTCAAATATTCGTCGATGGTCGCAATGTGGTAGGCCGCCGGTTCCATGGGCAGGCTCTCGGCCGCGGCCCTGGCGGTGTCCAGAGAAGTGAAGCACGGGATCTGTTTCTCCACCGCCGCCCTCCGGATGTAGAACCCGTCACGCATGACGTCCGGCGCGCCGGAGACGGTATTGACCACTGCGCTCACGCTTCCGTCTTCGATCACATCGACCACGTTGGGATGGCCTTCGCTGAGCCTCTTGGTGGTCATGCTTACCGGCAGTCCCATGGCCGAGATCATGGCGGCCGTTCCTTCCGTGGCGTATAGGCGGCAACCTGCCCGGTCCAAGTCCCGCACCAGAGACACAGCTTCCGCCTTGTGCTGGTCGGCGATGCTGAGCAGTATTCCGGTCCCCGGCTTCAGATCCATATTGGCCGCCAAAAGCGCTTTGGTGAGGGCCTTCTGGAAGTCCCGGTCAACTCCCATCACTTCGCCCGTGGATTTCATCTCGGGGCCCAGGTGCCAGTCCACTCCCACCAGTTTGGCCATGGAGAACACCGGAGCCTTTACGCCCACCAAGTCCTGCACCGGCCATACACCCCCGG
>JADFPD010000104.1 GCA_022562475.1 Chloroflexota bacterium
AGGTTTACTGAGCTCGTGCGGGCGTATAATAATACCCCTCGTAAGTGCCTCGGCTTTCGTACTCCAGCCGAGGTATTCTGGAATGAAGTGTTGCACTTCAAATGTGAATCCACCTTCCAGCTTTCGCTGGAATGACGTTGGGGGTCTCGCGTAGGCGCGGGTTTTCAACCCGCTTTAGGTCTCGTAATTGGCGCGATTACCGGTTATGGCCTTCGTGGGCCGGCACAACCGCCCCAGCTTCCTTGTAGATCCCAGAACCGTTGCCGCAGAACAACCATGGTTATAAACCAGCCCCTTAAGAATGTTCGACCGCTGCCTCAGCCTCAACCAGGCCCGGCAGTTTGGGTTTCCTGGCGATGAGGAATAGCACCGCGCCCAGGATGTTTAGCCCCGCCAGCACCAGGAAGGCCATGTTGTAGTCGCCCAACTCGTCCCGCATGAACCCGGCCATGGGCGCGGCGACGAGCAGCAAGACGTTCATGGGGACCGTGGAGATGCCGAGTATCTTCCCAAAGGACGCGCGGCCGAAGTAATCGCCCCTGATGGCGGTGGTCAGTGGCGTGCGGCCCCCGAACCCGATGCCGAACAACACCGCGAAGGCATAGAAATATATGAGGTCGGGCCCGAGAGTCAGGAACACCACGCCCAGACCCTGAAGGGTGGTGAAGATGAACAGGGCCACGTTCTTGGGTATCCGGTCGCCGAGCCACCCGCCCAAGAACTGGAAAACGATGGCCACGGCGGTCTGGACCATGATCACCCAGGCAGTGGTCTGCACGCCGTAACCCACATCCCGCAACAACAGCCCTAGATGGGCCATGATGGCCAGCACGACCATCGAGCCTAAGCCGTGGCCGAAAGAGATGCACCAAAACGCCTGGGTCCGCAAAGCCTGGCCGATGGTCAGTTCCAGCTCCGGCTGGGCGTTTTCCATCGACGATGCCGCCGCCGGGGGCTCCCCATCAGGGAATTCACCGATGTCTTCAGGCTTGTTCTGGATCACCTTGGGCAGGACGATCGCCGAGACCAGGGTCACCACCGCCAGTATCTCCAAGGTGCGCCGCCAGCCCAGCCGGCCGGCGTCGGGATCGATCAGCCAGGCGATGACCGGCACCAGGACCAAAGCGCCGATACCCATGCCAACCATGGCCAGACCCATGGCCATTCCCCGGCGCCGCACGAACCAATGGTTCACCAGAGTCATCACCGTGAGCCATCCGGCCTGGCCCTGTCCAACCGACATGATGAAATAGGCCAGATAGAACATCCACAGGTTCTGCACCTGGCTAAACACAAAGAACCCCGCGGTGAGGACCAGCAGCCCGGTGAACACCATGAAGCGGGTGCCCATGCGGTCGACCAGATATCCGGCGATGGGGCCGGTGATACTGCCCTCGATGCGTGTGAAACTGAGGGCCAGGCCCAATTGGGTGCGGCTCCAACCGAACTGGGACTCCAGCGCCACGGCCCAGACCGCCGTGGCCTGAAACACCGGCACGGCGGTGATGACCATGATGAACCCGCCGACGGCCACCATCCACCAGCCGTAGAAGCCGCCCCTGGCCTTGGCCCAAGGGTTGCCCATACTCAGTAGACTAAACAAACAACACCGTGTCCGGCTTGTGTGATGGGTCCGAAATGGGAGCCACGACAAGGCCGGATATCACTCTCTTTCATCGCATTCAAGAATACGCCGGCGCCCCTTGTGTTACAACGACGCCCTTTGGGTGTGTAAAGTGGTCCTGCTTGATCGCCGGTCCAAGCCGGACCGCCTCTATGCCATTCGGCCGCGGGACGCTAGAATGAGGCTCTCTCGCCAGACATTGGCGAAAAAGCCGTTCTTGGAGTAGTCATGGAGTACGGACTCTTTATGATGCCCTCCCATCCGCCGGGGCGGGACGTCTTTAAAGCCCATCAGTGGGACCTGGACTGTCTGGTCCTGGCCGATAAACTGGGGTTCTCCGAGGCCTGGATCGGGGAACATTACACCGCGCCTTGGGAACCGCTCCCATCACCTGACCTGATGATTGCCCAGGCCCTGATGCTGACCAAGAACATCCGCCTGGCGACCGGAGTGCACCTGCTGCCCTACCATCATCCAGCCGAGCTGGCCTGCCGTGTCGCTTACCTGGACCACATGGCCCAGGGACGCTTCATGTTTGGGATCGGAGCGGGCGGCCTGCCCACCGACTACACGATGTTCGACGTTGATGGCCTGAACGGCGAACACCGGGAGATGACCCGGGAGGCGATCGACATAATCCTAAAGCTTTGGGCGGAGGACGAGCCCTTCGAGTACAAGGGCAAGTTCTGGAACGTCAACCTGCCGGAACCCCAATATGGCACCCTGAACCACCACATCAAGCCATTTCAGAAGCCTCACCCGCCCATCGGCGTCGCCTCGGTTAGCTTTGCCTCGGAGACCCTCAAGATCGCCGGAGAGCGCGGCTTCATCCCGATGAGCCTGGCATTCAATCAGGACTACGTCATCAGCCACTGGGAGGCGGTCTTGGAGGGCGCCAAGCGAAGCGGCAAAACACCCAGCAGAAAGGACTGGCGGATCACGAGAGACGTCTGGGTGGCCGACTCGGACGACGAGGCCTACGACCGGGCGGTGAACGGAATGCTGGGACGGGTCTGGGGCGAATACCTGCTGCCCCTCTTCGACCAATTCCAGTTGCTTCATGTGATCAAGCACGACTCCAGCATTCCCGACTCGGCCGTCACTCCGGAATACATGGCGGAGCACGTTTGGCTCATCGGCACGCCCGACACAGTTGAGAAGAAGATACTCGACCTCTACGAGATGTGCGGCGGCTTCGGGACATTGTTGTCGCTGGTCTATGACAACATGGACAACCAGAAAGGCTGGGAGAATTCCATGAAGCTACTTGCAGAAGAAGTGATGCCCCGGTTCGCAGGCATGGACCCGGACTAACAACAACTTGGCCTAGAGTGTTGGGGTGGCGGAAAATGCGCGGGTAACCACGGGCATCTGTTCGAGGGCTGATCCCAGATTCCCCTAGGCCCTTTTTGCGATCACTTCCCGGCTGAAGTCTTGGATCAGGTCTCGGGCGCCCAGGGCATCGGTGACCGAGATGGCCACGTTGTCGATCCCGCTGGCCTCCATCCGGTCCAGTTTCTCGATGATTTCAGGCCCAGTGCCGGTCAGCGACCTGGCGAGGACGTCCGGAGTGGCGAATTGCTCCTCCCCTGGTTTCAGGAAGACCATATGACCTCGGTGCACGTCCAAATATATACGGTCGGACGGCGTCCCATGTGTGCTTGCGTACTCTTGGATATAGGCCTCGTAGGCGTCTCCCGTCTCGGTATTCGGCTGCATACCCAGGTTGGCCCCGGGCCCGAAGCTCGCCTCCCATTGGGCGTGCACCCCCGGCACGACGCTGGGACCGACCCTCGCGATAACGCGCTCTGATGTCAGAGACTCGCCTTCCCGCAGCACGCAGCCGTAGGTCAGCGCCACGGTGTAGGGTTTGGCGGTGCTGCGGCCCGCTTGGGCTGCCGCGTCGCTGATCGTGGCAAAATCGCCCGCCAGATCGCTTCGCCCCCTCAGCGTAGTGACCCAGCCGTCAGAGAGTTCGCCCACCACCTGCAACGCCCGGGGTCCGTTGGCGGCGAGAATGACCTGGATCGGGTCCTTGATATTGATGAAATCGGCATGGTCCGCATGAATCAACCTGATCCAGCGTTCCCGCTCCCCCTCTCTGAACAGCACGTCTTCACCGCGCAAGAGGCCCTGGACCTGCTGGGTATACTCCTTCAGACGCTTAACGGACATCTGGGGAAGTCCCATGGTGTTCCGCCCCGTATAGCCGGTCCCCATGGCCAAGATGACCCGGCCGGGGGCGAGCTTATTGATCGTTGCGATCGCCGACGCCGTCACCGGCGCGAGGCGGTTGCTCGGTATGGCCACCAGAGTGCCCAACTTGATGCGGTGGGTGTTCTGTGCCGCAAGGGCCATGGTTGCGTAGACATCGCTATAGATTAGTTGAGAATCATAGAACCACGCGTGGGTGAAACCTGCGGCCTCGGCAGCCTGCACCTCCCGCCACGCGTCGATATATGAAGGAATCCCGATACCGTAGTCCATTTTTCTCCTTCTTTTCAGTTAAACGTCATACCATTGGGAGACGAACCGATGGGAGGCTGTTTGGTGGTCCGGACCGGTTGGTCAACCCATCCGGATAACATTGTCAGGGGAGTGATGGACCAGTGAAACGATCTTCCAACCGTCACCGGTTTTCCGCAGGATAAAGGTTGCGCCCCGACGCTCCAGTTCCGATCCATCTTTGGAATATCTGACGGCCTGGCTGCTGGCGATGGCGGTATTTTCGTTTAGAACTTTGACATTGAATTCGGCCCTCTCGGTATGGTCGAACTGCTGTGCCTTCAGATCGTCGAACCGCGGACCCCAGAACCCTTCAACATCGGATGCAGACGTGAAGACGAATATATCTTGGGGCACGATAAAGGTGCATGGAAGATGGAAGTAAGAAACGATGGCTTCCAGGTCAAGATTACTGAAATCCCTGAAATAATCGATGAAAACCTGGTCTACTTCCTGCTCAAGGTCGGTCATTCGCTGCCTCTTTGATACGCGATTCGCGTCGGTAGACGGCGTGATTCACCTGCAGGGTAGCACGCCGTAATGTAAAAAGGCCGCCCATGGATGGCGGCCTTTTTGATCGCGGTATATCAGAGGCTCAGGACTTCTTCTGCCTCAGCGGGGCGCTAACCTCATGGAGAAAGCCCAGTATGTCTTTATGAGACTGCCATACCCCGGTCTCGCAGTAAGGTATTCCCTTCTCGAGGCAGAATGACCGCACGATGGGCTGAGCTTTCTTTAGGTTGTTGCGGGGCATGTTTGGGAACAGATGATGCTCGATCTGGTAGTTCAGCCCGCCGTACCAGAAATCGGCCAGAGGGCTGCCCTTGACGTCCCGGGCGGTCATGACCTGCAGATGCAGGTAGTCCATATCCGGATCTTTCTCCAGTATGGGCATTCCCTTGTGGTTGGGCGCAAAGACCGACCCCATGTAGACCCCTCCCAACGCCCGGTGCACCGCGATGAACGCCGCGCCGTGCCAGGGACCAAGGAAGAAGAAGATCAACGCCAGGTAGGCGGCCAGCCCCGCAACGACCAAGACCGGCTCGGTAACCGGGTACCGCATCCGCTCTTTGCGTATCTGATAGGCGATTCCGCCGAAGAGCAGACTGAGGGAGGTCAACATCAAGAGCGGGTAGAACAAGAACGCCTGGTATTTCGTGGTGAACCGGCCTAGGCCACTCATGGCCATGGCCTGTTCTTGACTGAAAGCGAAGAGACAGACCTCGATATCGCCGTCGATCTCCATCTGGTTGGGCGCGCGGTGGTGGGTGTTGTGTTTGTCCTGCCACCAACTGGGCGTCATGCCCGTCATGAACCCCACTCCCAGCAGCACCCAGTCGTTGTACCTAGGTTTCGTGAACATCTGGCGGTGCCCCGAGTCGTGTCCCAGGAACCCCAGGTTTGTGAAAGTCAGAGCCAAGAAAACGGCGTTCAGCATCTGAATCCACAACGTGCCGCTAAAAATGATCAATACCGCGACACTGGTTGCGACCATGGCGACAACGCTAGGAATCTTCCAGGCATAGTAGAAATATTGCCGGTCCAGGAGACCCGCCCGGGTCACCCGGCGCTTAAGATCAAGGTAATCCCGGTCGCGTCCCCTTCTGGTAATGGGTCCCGTCGAGTCGGCCTCAGTTCTGGGGCTGGGGGCGACGCCGATCGCGGACCCGATCAAGTTTTCGGTACTGATGTTGTTTTTCTCCCGGTGATCTAGGCTCCCGTGGGCCCTAAAGCAGGGTCCGGGGCCCGTACGACAGACTGGATATGATTTCGAAGTATAACCGTTTGCCTACGCAGCTACCAACTGTGGCCAAAGCGCGTTGCGGGGAATCCCCTTTATGCTAGCTAGACTCTGACCGCCTTGGCCGCCTCTTCGCGGATGTTTTTGGCGGACGCCTTGAGAGCATTTAGCACGATGGTCGGCGGCGCGGGGGCGACCGAACTGTAGTTGACGCCCATCTTGAGCAGGTCTTGAGGCGTGAACCGGCAGGCGGCGTGGTTCACCGGGATGTAGACGCCGGCCTTGCCAACGGCTTTGACCTTAGCGGCCAATTCCTCAAAGGTCTGCTTCAGGCGGGGGTCTCCCGGCTCGGTCATGCCCAACGCGGCGCCGATGTCGGTGGGGCCCAAGGCGATGAGATCGACGCCGTCCACCGCGGCGATCTCGGCGATCTCGGCCAGACCCTGCTTGTCTTCGGTCATGACTATCAGGAGGATCTCCTCGTTGGATGTACGCATGTGCTCAAGCCACGGCACGGAGCCGTAGCCGGCGGCCCGGGAGCTTCCCGCCCCGCCCCGGTCTCCCAGGGGCGGATACCGGATGGCCTCCACCGCCTTTCTGGCGCCCTCCGCGCCGGCGATATGGGGCACTTGGATGCCCTGGGCGCCCATGTCCAGCAACCGCAGGATGGTCTTGGGATTCTCGTCGGGCACGCGGACAACGGGCGTGATGTCGCACAGGTCGGCGACCCGAATCATCTCGCCAACGGTCTGCAGATCGAACATGGAGTGCTCCATGTCGATGAAAGCGCCGTCAAAACCGGCGCTGGCGATGATCTCGATCACCGCCGGGTCGGCGAATCCCACATGGCTAACGATGGCCAGACCACCCTCGCGCATGATCTGCTTGATCTTGTTCGGCTTCATTGTCTGCTCCCTGTTTGACTCGTTGCCGCCACGCTTCGCTTGTTACGAATCGACCCTGGCGCAGTCCTAAATGTGTTGAATCGAAACGAGTGTAGACACGGTTGGAACGGGTGTCAAACTTGGGGTCCAAACGGAGGTTTGTCCGCCAGATCAGCGGACGTGTTCTTGGACCAGTTCCACGCCGTCGCCCACCGATACCGTGCCGGTGATTTCCACCGCGCCATAGACGCCGAAGTAGGGAGCGGGGGCGCTGGGGCGGTAGGTGAGGAGCAACCTGGGGGTATCGAAGTCCCGCTCTCCGGTGTCTGGGTCCAGGGTGGTGATGGCGCAGCGGGGGTCACGGGCCACCAACCTCACTCTTAGGTCTGTGCCTATCTGTATCACGTCCCCCAACCAGGTGTCCTCTTCATGGGGAGAGCAGCCATCCAAGAGGAAGTTGGGACGAAACCTTCTGCCGTCGAACTCCGGGCCGCCATTAACCCGCCCGGCAAGATTATCGATCGACGCCTGGGACAACAGAGAAACCGGGTATTCGTCGAAGCTTTCGCCGGGATTGTCGGACTTGACCAGGCGCACAGTCGACCCGCAGAACCGGGACAGAGCCTCGTTCCACGGCCCCGTGACCTCCCGGCCGGAGACCTGGCGGCCCCACATGACGGTGCTCACCGCATCGCCCAAATCCGTTGGTCCGTCCACGTGCTCTCCGTCAGGAAACTGAAGGGCCAGGGTCTCAGACTCGGCGGTGTAACGGGCTTGGACCAAGACCAAGCGGCCGATCTGGCGTTGAGTCAGCAGCCGTCCTTCGGCGTCAACAAGATGAAACCGGCGGTCTTCCACGATGCCGTTGGGGCCGACGGTCACGGATGTGGGCCTTGCTAGAGCAAGAGATTTCACGGGCGAAATGAAGATCGCCGCGATGGAACTCAATTTACCCTCCCCCATTGATGCCGGACCGGGCAATGGCTGGAGTTTTAGATAGGGCTTTAGCCGGGGCGCGTGCCCAGCACGATGGGTAGCTGCTCCGACGTGCCGTCCTCGTGGATCACCTCCAGCATTATCTCATCGCCGGGTCTGGTGTGATTAGTAAGGTAGACGATGAGATCGGTCATGTCCGTTATCTTGGACCCATTGATGCCGATTATAGTGTCCCCGCCCAAGGCGTATTGTATCCCGTTCACAACCTCCGTCCGGTCGCTCCCGGTGAGGCCGCCATCGCCTGCCGGACTGTTTCGGTTCACGCTGATCACCAGCGCCCCTCGAGTGCCCTCCGGCAGGTCCATCAATTGGGCAACGTCGGCGCCCACCGGCCCGCCGGAGATGCCCAGCCAAGAATACTCATACTTGCCGTCCTCGATCAGGGCGGGCACCACCATCTTTGCTATGTTGATGGGCACGGCCAGGCCAACGCCGGCGTTGCTGCCGGAGCGGCTGATGATCTGAGTATTGATGCCCACCACCCGGCCATGGCGGTCCAGCAGAGGGCCACCGGAGTTGCCAGGGTTGATGGGGGCGTCGGTCTGGATCACCTCGGGAACGGTGAACTGGCTTGACCCGCTGCGGAGTGTGCGGCCCACCGCGCTGACGATCCCGCTGGTCATGGTGAACGACTGACCGAAGGGCGCGCCGATGGCCACGGCGAGTTGTCCCACCTGCACGTTATCGCTGTCGCCAAGTTCGATGGGGACCAGACCCTCCAGCGGTTCCAACAGCTCCAGGACCGCCAGGTCTGAATCAGTGTCTCCACCCAGCACCTTGGCCAATACCTGTGTCCCGTCTGAAAAAATCACGGTTACGGTCTCAGCTCCGTCCACCACGTGCTGGTTGGTGACGATCCGGCCCTTGGTGTCCCATACGAACCCGGACCCCTCACCCCGCTCCAAGAAATTATCGGGAATCCCGGGGATATTGGGGAACCGGCCGGTCCCGTCATTACCTTCCCGGCCCTGGATGACCTGAATATTGACCACCGAAGGCAGGGCCTTCTGGTAGATCCGAATCATGACCGTCTCTTGGGCCGCGACCAGAGCATCGGCGGCGGTGTCTCCGGCGAAGACCGGTTGGATGGACTGGGTTTTTTCAGCAGCCGGACCGGATGCCGCGCCGGTTTGAGCGGTGGGTTCGGGCGTGGCAGTGGCGTCGCCCCCACAGGCAGAGATAACGAATAGCAGCAGTCCCAGCGCTCCGGGGAGCAGCCAGGTCTTAATATTCTTATTGCGAGTTGTTTTTGATCGGTCCATTTTTATCCAGGTCCATGGTGGTGATTCGCCAAGTTCCAATATACGTAAAATACGTATTTTAATCACGCCCCGGATTTCGCCCGCCTTGATCCGTTGTCCTAACCCGTGCGTTTCTTACCGGTCTTCTCCTCGAATAATTGCCACGTTAGGTCGTTGAACGGGTAGTATTTACCGGGCGAGCACTGCTCGATCTCCAATTGGGTCTTGATCACCGCTTCCACCTCCTCGCGCTCGTGGGCGATACGGATAACATCGTCCACCACCGCGGCCGGCACCACCACGGCGCCGTCATCATCGCCCACCACGGCGTCTCCGGGCCGAACCAGGACACCGCCGCACTGGACGGCGTCGTTGACCTGCCAGGGCCAGAACTCCGCGGGGCCCTGCTTGGCGGTGGTGTTGGCGGCATACACGGGAAAGCCGTAACCCTTGAGTGTGTTGCTGTCCCGGGCGGCGCCGTCGGTAACCAACCCGGCGGCCTTCCGCTGCATCATGCGGAGGAATTTGATGTCGCCTCCCACGGAACTATACTCCCAGCCCATGGCGTCTATAACCAGTACTTCTTCAGGGCCGCATAACTCGATGGCCACGTACTCGGCCGATTGGTCGCCCTTGGGCTTATCCGCGGCCAGGTCCGGCCGGTGGGGCACAAACCTGAGGGTAACGGCCCGTCCGGCCATGTGCTGTCCGGACTGAAGCGGCTTGGCGCCGTGTATGAAGCTCATCGGCCAGCCCAGCACCCAGAGTCCGTCGATCAACGTCTGGGTCGGGATGGTCCGGAGCGCTTCCAGATTTTCGCTGGAGATGGCTTTGTCGTTGGGCATGGTTACACCCCTTTTATCAGAATAATCTGGCGGGCGGGTCCTTCGGCATCCTTGCGCGGAAGGATAGGACGAGCGGTAAACGCGTGGGAGGCGCCTAGGGTCCCATATGAGCCGCCAGCCGGTCCAGGTGGTACTCGGTGTCCCCCAGGTTGGCCTCGGCGATCTTGGCCCGGGCGGAATAGAGTTGCATGTCGTGCTCAAGGGTGAACGAGATCCCGGCGAAGATGGAATGTCCGGCCTCGGTGGCCGTCCGGCTCAGCGTTCCAGCCTGGGCTTTGGCCATGGACACTTCTTCGCCGGCCGGCAGACCCTGGTCCAACTTCCAGGCAGCTTGGTAGGTGAGCATCCGGCCGCTGTCCACCGCGACTCTGAGATCGGCGCAGCGGTGCTGGACGGCCTGAAAAGTCCCGATGGGGCGTCCGAATGCGACGCGGTTGTTTGCGTATTCCACCACCATCTCCAACACCTTTTGGGCCCGGCCCAGGGTCTCGGCGCATTGGACGACGGTGGCCCGCTGGACCGCCAGTTCCAAAGCCGGCTGTCCTGCGGCAATCTCTCCCAGCACCGCGTCATCCGGAAGCGGAACGTCGTCGAACTCGACCAGGTATTGGGGATAGTTGGCGATGGACTCCATGGCCGTCTTGAACACGCCGTCCGCCTGGGGGTCGACCAAGACCAGGGTGGTTTCGGGCCAGGCGCCGACGGCGGGACGTGTCGCGCAGATGATGTGACTGGCCAACCCGGCATGGGAAACGAATGAGCTTTCGCCGCTGAGGGTCAGCCCGCCGTCCCGGGACGCCGTCTCCAACCGGTCTCCCCTGGCCAGCGTGAGGATAACTTCACCGCTGACCACTCTGGGAATCAGATCAGCCTTCTGAGTGTCGTTGCCGGCATTCAGCACTATCTGGGCGGCTAGGACGGACGATGTGAGCAGCGGGCCCGGCGTCAGGGCCCGGCCGGCCTCTTCAAAGAGCACGGTCTGATCGGTGAGGGAGCCGCCGGTCCCACCGTATCGCTCCGGCAGGGAGATGCCCAGCCAGCCCAGTCCAGCCATCTTCCGCCACAATTCCGGCGAATGGCCGTCGCCCGATTCTTCGGCCTCCCGCACCAACGATGTTGGGCACTCAGCCTCAAGGAACTCACGGGCGGAACGGCGCAGGATCTCCTGTTGTTCTGTTAGGCCGAAGTCCATTTCCAGGTATACCTAGCGGGGCATCCCGAGGCCGCGTTGGGCGATGATATTCCGGTGAATCTCAGTCGTGCCGGCGCCGTGCAGATGCATCGCCTCACGGTGGATCCCCTCGATGTTGCCCAGTAGCGGGGCCAGCGGGGAGCCGTGGCGCAGGGTGGCGTATGGGCCCAGCACCTCCATGGCCATCTCGGCGAAGCGCAGGCGCTCTTCGCTGCCGTACAGAAAGGCCACCGACGCCTCCGCGTTGGGCACCGCACCCGAACTCTGCATCCAGGCCACGTTCCAGCTAAGCAGTTTCCAAGTCTCCATGCCCAGCCGGCGGCGGGCCAGTTGGTGGCGCACCATTTGGTTCCCGGCCAAGGGCGGCCCGCCGTCGGGGGCGGAGGCTTGGCAGAATTCGGCGAAATCGTCGAACACCCGCCGCACATTGGCGTACCGCCACAGGCCGGAGCGTTCGTAGTCCAACGTGGTCATGGCGTGGTACCAGCCCCGGTTCTCCTCGCCGATCAGGCAGGACAACGGCAGCCGGACGTCGTCGAAGATGGTCTGGGCCGCCATCTCGCCGTTGATGTAGGGAAGGGGAGTCAGGCTGATCCCCGGCGTCTTGAGGTCGGCGATGAACAGACTGATGCCG
>JADFPD010000105.1 GCA_022562475.1 Chloroflexota bacterium
TTCCGGGCAGTCGGAAGCGGGCGTTCCATAATGTAACTTTATGTTTTACAATAGATTAGCTGTGGATAGTGTTAATGAGTCACCGATTTTGCGACCATGTGTTAAGATGCGGGTATAGTGGAATTGCTTGCCAACTGACGATGATGGGAATACAAGTGCGAGGAGTTTGGCGCGGACGCAGACCGGGTTGGCAGCCAGGTCGTTATGAGGGGGATAGCGTGAGGAACGTATGAGCAGCGAACCGACAGTTGCGTCGGGCGGTGCAGCCGCAGCGGGTGTGGGTGGTTACCTCGAGTTCGAGAAGCCCCTCGTGCGCATCCAGCATGACATCGAAGAGATGGAGCGCGAGCAGGATCAGACTGACCGCAATTTGGCCGCAGATGTCCGCCAGCAGAAAACTCGCTACAAGAACACGCTCAAACGACTCTACGCCAGCTTAACCCCCTGGGAGACGGTACTTGTCGCCAGGCACCCCAAGCGCCCGTTGTCCACCGATTTCCTGCGGATGATCTTTCGTGATTTTGCTGAACTGCACGGAGATCGTCTCTTTGGCGACGATCCGGCGATGATCACCGGTTTCTTGGCGCCCTTCAATAATGAAGCTGCCTGTTCGATCAAGGCCGGGTCTCCCTGGGGACGTCCTGTCGGGCGGTACTCTTGGGGCATGTACTGGGGCAGGTCGTCTTCGGAGATCTCGGCTTCTTGAATGTCGATGGGCAATGTCAGGTGCACCGGCCCCGGCCTGCCGGTGGTGGCGGTGCGGAAGGCGGTGGCCACAAACTCCGGGATGCGGGTCTTGTCGTGAATCATCCAGGAGCCCTTGGTCACGGGTGTGGTCATGCCGATCTGGTCGATCTCTTGAAAGGCCGACATGCCCTTCTCGGGCAATTCGGCGGCCCCGGCGATGAATATGACCGGGGTCTCGGATGTGTAGATGGCCGGGAGGGCGGAGATGGCGTTGGAGAAGCCGGGGCCGCCGGTGAATATGCCCGCCGCCGGACGGCCTGTGATCCGGGCGTAGCCGTCGGCCATGTGCAGGGCCGCGCCTTCATGCCGGGCATCGATGAACCGGATGCCCTCGTCTTCCGCCGCGTCTATCAGGGGCAAGATGGTGTCGCCGACGATGGTGAACACCATCTCGATTCCCTCCAACTTGAGACACCGGATGAAGAGATGGGCTCCGGTCAGCTTTGCCATGGTCCCTCCTGGGCATTTTATCGATGGGTTGACCTGTCTGGGTCTCGGTCTATCCCAGACCGCCTAACAGAGCTTACTTTGGGAGTCCCCATACGGCAAGGGCCGTTGCCATATAATGGACAGCCCAGGGTAAATCAGGAAATATTGGACCGGAAATCACCGGGACGGGGAATATCAGGTGGCAATCTTATATATAGTGGGGACGCCCATCGGAAACCTGGAGGACCTGACGCCCCGGGCCGCCCGGATTCTGGCGCAAGTCTCCCTGGTGGCGGCCGAGGACACCCGGGTTACCCGGCGGTTGTTGAGTCATCTTGGCATCCGCCCCCGGACCACCAGCTTCCACCAACACAACTGGCGGGAAAAGCTGGATGGGGTATTAGCCGAGCTGGGCCAGGGCGATGTCGCTTTGGTTACCGACGCCGGGATGCCGGGGATCAGCGATCCGGGTAGCGAATTGGTGGTGGCTGCCGCCCAGGCGGGATTCAAGGTTGAGGTGGTGCCGGGCCCCTCGGCGGTTACCGCCGCCCTGGCGCTGTCGGGATTTTCCGGCGACGCGTTCTTGTTCTTGGGGTTTCTGCCCAGACGCAAGAAAGACCGGCAAGCGGGCCTGCGGGAGGCGTCGTCCTCGGCGGCGCCCTTGGTTATCTTTGAAGCGCCCCACCGCCTGCGCGCCACGTTGGCCGACTTGGACACAGTGTTTGGCGGCCGGCCATTGGCCGTTTGCCGGGAGCTGACCAAGTTGCATGAAGAGGTGTTCCGCGGTACGGCGTCTGAGGCGTTGGAACACTTCGAGTCGCCTCGGGGTGAAGTGGTGGTAGTGATCCAGGGCAGGCCGGTCGAGACCGGCGCCCAACCTGAGGCAGCAGGTGAGGATGAAGCCGCTACGGACCTGGACTTGCGCCGGAGGCTTTCCGGCCTACGACAGGACGGGGTCAGGGCCAAGGACGCCGTGGCCAGGGTGGCCGAGACCACCGGTCTGGCCAAGAACCGGGTGTATCAAGTCTGGGTGGAACTGGGCCGGGAGCCTAGATAGTCAAATTTATCGATAATGCCTTTAATTAATTATACCGTTCTGTGATATGCTCTCCCGAGCGCGGCCGCACCTGATCGGCCGCCTTGGGAGACTCAGGTAATTTCTTCTCGACCTTCCTCCGGGACCCGCATCTCTGGCCGGCTCAACGGGATCTTCTACGGCTGGTGGCTGGTGGGAATCAGCGGGTTCGTAATGGTGGTATCCACGGTTCCGCTATTCCATGCCATGAGTGTTTGGGCCGTGGCCCTGGAACGCGAATTCGGCTGGAACCGCACGCAGTTAGGCTTCGCCCTCACCTTCACCCGGGTGGAGGGCGGCTTCATGGGGCCTTTGGAGGGGTATCTAACGGACAAGGTGGGCACCCGCTGGATGGTGTTCGTCGGCCTCCTTATCCTGGGAAGCGCATTCATATTCTTCGGCCAAGTGCACACCCTGTGGACGTTCTACTTGGCCTATGTGTTGATGGCCTTGGGCCAAGGACTGGGTAGCTGGATCCCAATAATGACCATGCTCAACCGGTGGTTCCACCGCCGAAGGGCCATGGCTCTGGGCTGGTCCAACATGGGCAGCCGGTTGGGCGCGTTGATACTGGTGCCGGCGATCGCCTGGGCCATCGACCCCGATTTCGACCGTTTGGGCTGGCGGATGACGGCGACGATCATTGGTGTTTTCACGGTCGCGGTTGCTTGGCCCATCTCCAGGCTAATCCGGAACCGGCCTGAGGACTATGGGCTTTTGCCAGACGGCGACAAGCCGGCCGCCGATGTTCCCGCGGTATCGGCCGGCAGAAGGGCAGCGTCGGCGCCCCGTCCCCCCGAGGTCGACTTCACTGCATCCGAAGCCCTGAGGACCCCGGCGTTCTGGCTGATCGCCTTCGGCCACGGTTTCACTTCGATGGTGATCCTGGCCATAATGGCCCACCTTGGCCTGCTTATGGTAGATAAGGGTTATCAACTGCAAGACGCGGCCTTCGTGGTCTCCGTCTACACCGCGGTGGCCATGGGCTTTCAACTGGTGGGCGGTTATGTGGGAGGCCGGATCCCCATCAGGTTGGCCCTGGCCTTCTTCACCACCTTGCAGGCCATGGGTGTGGTGGTGTTGGTTTTCGCCGATGCGCTGTCCACGTTCTACCTGTTTGCGGTGCTCTTCGGCGCGGGCTTCGGCGGGCGAAATCCTCTGTCCGTCGCGATCCGCGGTGATTACTTCGGCTCTGCGTCCTTCGGGAAGATATTGGGCCTCTCCACCGTGCCCATGAACGTCCTGCTGCTGATCGCCGCTCCCTTGGTCGGCTGGATGCGGGATGTCCAGGGGACCTACACCGATGCGTTCCTCATCATGGTCATGACCAACTTGGCCGGCGCCGTGTGTTTCATTCTGGCCAAGCGGCCCGTAAAGAGAACGGCGCCCCTTCCCACTCCTGTTTACTAAGGCGCCGTTTAGCTTTCCCGTTCTTCGGTGCAGGCACGCAGCCCCATACCGGAAATTCAGGCGGCGCTATGACTCTTGGATCTCTATGTCGTTTATCACCAGCTCCGTGGTCGGGGTGGAGGGTTCGCCGCCTCTGCCGGCGGTCACCGGAGAGTTGGCGATGGTGTCCAGCACATCCTCGCCGCCGGTTAGGTTTCCGAAGATGGTGTAATTGGGCGGCAGACCTGCGTCAGCCCCGTGAACGATGAAGAACTGGCTGCCGTTGGTGTTGGGGCCGGAGTTGGCCATGGCAAGGGTGCCCTTCACGTACTTCTTGGTCACCGGCTCGTCCTGAAAGCGGTAACCGGGGCCGCCGGTGCCGTCTCCTTTGGGGCAGCCGCCCTGGATCATGAAGTCTTTGAGCACCCGGTGGAACTTGCCGTTCTTGTAGAAGCCGTCCCGGGCCAGAAAAACGAAGTTGTTCACCGTGACCGGCGTGTCGGACGCGAAAAGTTCCAGGTTTATGTCCCCGAGATTGGTCTTGACGGTGGCCGTATAGGTCTTGGACTCGTCGATCGTCATCGCCGGCGGCGCTGAGTACTGCTGGGCCATCTGGTCCCTCCAAAATTTCAGGTCGATTTTCCGACCTGGATTGTAGCACCGCTACCGGGAGAGGCAACAGGCGCGGGAAACAAGCAGATCTCTTGCCGCCCCAAATCGTAATGATGGCAGGGAATTGACGGCCCCTTGGGCTATAATTACATAGCAGGGCATGGGCGCCTGAAATCCGCAGGTGACTACCCCGCATCCCAATTACTGGATCGACGGTCTTTCCGCGCAGATCGCGGAAGGACCCGTTAAGGGCGGCGGAAAGGGGGAGGAATTTGGAGATACTTGAGCAGATGGGGGCCGAGGGCCACGAGCAGTTGGTGATGGTCTCCGATGCCGGATCAGGGCTGAAGGCCATCATCGCCATCCACGACACAACCTTGGGCCCGGCCTGTGGCGGCACTCGCATCTGGCCCTACAAGTCGGAGCAAGAAGCTATCCGGGACGCCCTGCGGTTGTCCCGGGCCATGACCTATAAAGCGGCGGCGGCCGACCTGCCCCTGGGCGGCGGCAAGGGAGTGATCATCGCCGACTCCCACACCGAGAAAACCGAGGCCCTAGTCCGGGCCTACGGGAGGTTCGTGGACACCCTCGGCGGCCGCTATCTGACCACGACTGACGTTGGCAGCACCGGCCGGGACATGGAATACATCAAGCAAGAGACCGACTATGTGGTCGGCCTGCCCATCAACTCCGGCGGCAGCGGCGATACCTCCATAATGACCGGGTTGGGCGTCTACATGGGAATGAAGGCCTGCGCCAAGGAGGCCTGGGGAATGGAGTCCCTGACGGGCAAGACCGTGGCGGTCCAGGGGTTCGGGAAGGTTGCGACTCACGTTGTCCAACACCTGATGAAAGAGGACGCCGTAGTGGTGGTGACCGACGTTTTTGGCGATGCCTTGGACCGCGCCCGGGATATGGGTCTGACCGTGGTGAAGCCTGACGACATCTACGGCGTGGATTGCGATATCTTCTCACCCTGCGCCCTTGGCGGGGTGATCAACCCCAAGACCATTCCCCAGTTGAGGTGCAAGGTGGTTGCCGGTGGCGCCAACAACCAATTGTTGTCCGATGCCGACGGTGAGGAATTGCACCACTTGGGCATCGTATACGGACCGGACTATATCGTGAACAGCGGCGGCATCATCAATGCCGAAGCCGAGATAGGCAGAAAATACAACCCGGACCGCGCCCGGGAAAAGACCGAACGAATCTATGAGACCACGGAACGGGTGATCGCCATATCCAAGATCGAGGAGATTCCCACCGCCAAGGCGGCGGACCGTCTGGCTGAGGACCGGCTAAAGTCGGTGCGGGGCATACGCCGGGTCTACCGCCCAACCTAACAAAACGGTCCTCTGGGAATAGAGAAACGGGCGGCCGATCGATTGGGCCGCCCGTTTTTTGTTACCGAGTTTTACTCAAATGGTCTACGAAGCGGCTGACCCAGCCTCGAACCCGGAATCCCGGTGAGAGGAGTCGCAGAAAGGCTTGTTCCCAGATTGGCCGCAGCGGCACATGCTCACCCACTGGCCCTCGGGGATGGCGTATTCTTTGCCGTCTTTGTCCGTGATGGTTACGGGGCCGGTAACGCGCAGGGGACCGTTCTCTCGAATCTCGATATTGACGTCTGCCATTTGAACTCCTCCGTCACTGCTCTAATCCTGGATAGATCGGCGGGCCGCATACGCATCACGCCAGCTATCGCGAATGAAAAGTAAGTCTGCCATTCATGGTTAGGGGTGTCAAGCTGGCCGGCGACGTGTAGAACGTCCCTCAGATCAATCAGACGCCGGCCCGGCCGCCACGGATTCGGGCCGGGATTCCTGGGCCGGTTTTGGGCGTCCCCCTCTGAGCGCCGCCAAGGAGATTCCCACCAGGAGCAGTCCGCCCATCATCCAGAAGGCCCACCTAAGCCCAGCCACGAAGGCGTCGGCGACGTCCGGAGAGACCGCATCTAGGCTGGGCTCCAACCCCCTAGCGCCCATGGTGGCGACGACCACCGTGGTGGCGATGGCGATACTGGTTACGTTGGCCGAATTGCGGACCAGTTGCGTCAGCGCCGAGACCACTCCGTACTGCGCACGGTCCACCGCGCTCAAGATAGAGCTGTTGTTCGGGGAGTTGAACAGGGCAGTACCGGTGCTCTGAAACATCAACAAGATGACGATCAGCAATACCGGGGATGACTCGGTGAGGGTGGTGGCCATGACGAACCAGGCGGCGGCCGAAAGGGATAGTCCACCCACAGTTAGTCCCCACCACCCAAAACGGTCCGACAAGCGCCCGCTGAGGGGACCCACCACCACTAAGCACAGGGCGGGCGGTATCAGCAGCAGCCCCACGTCTCTGGGTCCAAATTCCAACACGCGCTGCAGGTAGAAGGGCATCATGAACCTGGCAGCCGAACTGCCAAGGAACGAGAACCATCCCGCGGCCACGCCGAAGCTCACCAGTTTTCGTTTGAAAAGCCGCATGTCCAGCATCGGGGACTCGAAGCGCAGCTCCCACCAGATAAACGCGGCGCCCAATAGGACGGTGGCGACCGCTCCCAAGGTGATAAACCACGATGTCCAGCCCACCCGGTCGCCGTTGCCCACCACCAACAAAAACCCCAACAGGGCTAGGCCGGACAGCACCGCGCCGCCCCAATCGAACCGCTGGCGGGCTTCGCCCTCCGCCGGCGGTCCCGGCTTGGCCAGGGGCAGGACTAACATCGAGATGGCGATGGTGATGATTCCAAAGGGTACGTTGGCGAAGAAAACCGCACGCCAATCGAAGGCGCTGACCAGCAGCCCACCGATGGCCGGCCCAGCGATGGCCCCCACGCCAACCACGCTCAAGTGAGTGCCCAGGGCCTTGCCCCGCTCCGTGCCGGGGAAGGCGGAGATCACCATGGCGATGCCCGAACTTTGCACCATGGCGGAGCCCACGCCCTGAAAGATCTTGGCGGCGATCAACGAACCTAGATTGGGCGATACCCCCGCCAGCCCGGCGGCCACCACGAAGATGACCATCCCACCGATGTACACCTGCTTCCGGCCGACGATGTCTCCCAGACGCCCCATGGGCAGGATCAGGACGCTGATGGCCAAAGCGTAACCCACCACGATCCACTGGACCGAGGGAAGGTTTGAGCCGAAATGGCTTTCGATGCTAGGCAACGCCACCAGTACGCTGCCGTGGTCGACCACCGAAAGAAAAGTGCCGATGGCGATGGTGCTGAACACCCACCATTTGTAGTTGGCGCTGGCCTTGATGGCGGAAATCACTACTCTAGGTTACTCCAGACCCCCATGGAATCCCGGACAACCGCCCTGGTTTTCGGCCCGGCGCCGATCAATGGGCTTGCCTCACTCTGGGGAAGGCCAGATAAGATATCGAGCCCAAAACGAGTCCGGCGGCGCCGACCGCGGCCAGGGCAACCACCACCGTCGTGAGGTCAACTAATAAGCCCAACGCAAGGCTGGACATGAATACGAACCCCTGGCTGTAGAGGTGCAGGCTGGTGATGCGGCTCCGCAGATGGTCGGGCACCAATGACTGGATCAATGTGCTGGACGATGTCCGGAAGGTCGCCTGGGCCAGAGCCATCAGCCCGATAAATACCATGGCTGGGGCCAGCCAATGAGAATAGGCGAATAAGATCACCGTGACGGAGGCGAGTAGGACGGCCCACAGGCAGATCAGTCCCCGGTTGGCGCCGAATCCCAATGATGCGATGGTCAGTGCCGAAAGAAGCCCGCCAAATCCGGTGACGGCCAGCAGAATCCCACCCACGTCGGCGCTGCGGTGGAGGACTTCAACGGTGAAGACCGGCAGCACGAACCAGACTGGGTGGAGCAGGACGTTGGGTATGAGCCCGACTACCAGCAGGTTCCATATCACCCGCTCCTGCTTTCTGACGTAATTGAGGCCCTCCAAGAAATCGGCCAAGGGCGAGCTGGTGGAGTCCGGCGTGCGATGCTCCAGGTAAGGGGTTTTCATGGGCAAGAAGGCCAGCACCGTGGCTCCGTACAGGCTGGCCTCGATGGCGAAATTCCAAGTGAACCCAATGGTGGTTATCAAGATTCCGCCGATGAATGGGCCAACCATCCTGGTGCCGGTGATGGTCAGGGTATTGGAGGCGTAGGCGTTGACCAGGGCCTCTCTGGGCACGGTGTTGGCGATCAGGGTCTGTCGCATGGTGATGGAAGTCGACCAGCATATCCCCGACACGAACACGTAGATGTAGGCGTGCCACCACTCTACGTGGCCTGAGTGCACCACGATGGCGAATATGATCGCCGCGACCGTCATAAAGCTCTGGACGGCCATGACCAATTTTCTGCGGTCCACGCGGTCGCCCAGCACGCCGGCCCAGGGGCCTACGATGAGAGTTGGCAGAGTGGTCATCCCGCCAACGGTAACCACCAAAAGTCCGGAGGCCGCGAAAGAATCGGTGAGGTCGCGCACCAGCCAACCAACTGAGAGCAGTTGCAGCCACTGAGCGGTGTTGGCGAAGAAGTTGGCCACCCAGAGAAAGCGGAAGTCCCGGTAGGCCCGCCACGAATCCAATGTCTGTAAACGCCGGCGCGGACGCCCAGTTCTACGACCGGCGCCTTGGTCTTGACCCTGCCTAACGATGATTATGCCCTTGACGCTTCATGTATCCTTCGGTTAAATTCAGGTCAGGTCCTGCTGACCCGCGCGGGACCGGATTCTTGGAGGTTGCCAATATGCCTCTCTACGAGTATATCTGTCCCACCTGTGACCATAGGTTCGAAAAGCTCCAACCGATGGGCGCCGCCGGAGCCGACTGCCCCAACTGCGAGCAGCCCGCCAAGCGCGCCATCTCAGTGTTCGCGGCTGTAACCAAGGGCGGCAGCGAGATGCCCAGTTCGACGGGCCCACTGCCTCCTTTGGGCGGCGGCGGTTGCTGTGGCGGCGGATGTGGCTGCGGCCCATAGAACACGACGATAGACCGCAACAACCGGAAACCGCATGGAACAGGGGCAAGTTACACTTGCCCCTGTTTTATTGATCGAAAGATTCGGCGGACCCGCAGTGCTTCCAGCCAGTATCGTAGCTTAGTCTAGGTCAGATCTCACGCGCGCTTTTCAGACCTTTCAGCGCCCTTTGCCATCCGGAATACCGCTGGTATGCCAGATAGGCGCTTCCAGCCACGGTCAACGCCAACGCCCCGGCGATGACCCGGACCGCCACCCACGTGGTGGCATCGACCCAGAAGTCATCGGGGAAGATTCTAACCAGATAATCGGTCCTTGGGTCCAGTTGCCAGAAGTCGTTGGCGAAACTCAATTGGTGGAATTTTATGAACAGGCCTTCAAAGTCCGACAGGGCCACGATTCCGAAGACCACCAGCAGCGCCAGAGTCAGCCCCCCGCTCCAGGCCAGGCGCTTGGCCAATGATTCGACGAACCGGCCCCTTTGCCTGGCGAACCCGATTACAATCATGGCCGCCAGGTACACCGCCGAAGCCAGGGCCAGCACATAGACGCCGCGCACCAGTTGTTTAACGTCCTTCATGTGGGCCACTTCCCGGTCGTTGAACAGGTCTCGTTCTTCTCCAAAGACCCTAGTCCGCACCCTGAGCGGTTCGTCCCCGGAGTTGATGTAGCCGCGGATATCCGCGCCCACCTGGCGCAGGTCGCTATCGGTGATGCCGGAGATGCGGGAGATGGAGTACTTCTCGAACCCGTCGTTGTACAAGCCGGGACTATTAAACGCCCAGGTAACGCTGGCGGTGATCAAGAACAGCGGCACTGCAACGATGAAAAGCGCCCAAGGGACCCAGCCTACGCGACCCATGTAATCTCCATTGTGCCGACCTGGCCAGGCCTGATAATCGTTGGGGTTTTGCGCCTGCCGGTCCAATCTAAGTTAGCACCGGCCAGCTTGTGAAGCAACCGGCGGTCAATCTATAATTCGCCCATGCCGCCTCAAGAGGATTCATCCCCAAGCCGGACACCCTCCACCGGCCCCTTTCCGTCTGAACCATTTTCCGATCAAGAGCTGGGCACGTTCCAGACATTGATCGATATCGTGGCCCGGCTGCGGGCGCCCGGTGGCTGCCCTTGGGACCGGGAGCAGACTCACGACTCTCTTAAACGCAACCTGCTGGAAGAGTCTTACGAGGTCATCGAAGCCATCGACCAGGGCAACCCCGCCGTCCTATCCGAAGAACTGGGGGACCTGCTGGTCCAAGTTGCTTTCCACGCCGACATCGCCAAGGAGGCGGGCGATTTCCAACTCGAGGACGTGCTGCGCAAGATCAACGGCAAGTTGGTCCGCCGCCACCCCCACGTCTTTGCCGATGGACACGCCGAGGACGCCCGCGAGGTGGAACAGAACTGGGATCAGATCAAGGCCCAGGAACGCAAGGACAAAGGCGAAAGCAAATCGCCCGTTGAGGGCATCCCCATCGCCCTTCCGGCCTTGGCCTACGCCCAGTTGATGCAGGACCGGGTGGGCAGGGCCGGGTTCGAGTGGGACGATATCTCTGGGGTCTTGGACAAGATCGTGGAGGAGGTGGCGGAACTCAAAGCGGCCGCCACACCGGAAGAAAAGGTCCATGAACTGGGCGACCTGCTCTTCACCATGGTCAATCTGACCCGTTGGTCCGGCGCCCACGCCGAGGATGTTCTGCGTCAGGCCAACCAACGCTTCGAAAAGCGGTACCTAGGCATGGAAAAACTGGCCGCCGAGCGCGGTCTGGACTTTAACGCCCTCCCGCTGGGGCAGAAAGAAGAACTCTGGCAGGAAGCCAAGCGGCTGGTGGGTTAGCCGGTCTCCCAGGAACTGAAGCCGCCGCCGATCATGTGCCCCGGTTCGAGATAGTAGATACCCCCGGCCATCATTCTCCCCAAACCATCTATCAAGGCTTGACCACCGCCTTGCTGCCCGATGCCGGAGCGGCTGAACAGCCGCTGGCCCAAGCCGCGCCTGGGACGGATCCAACGGGGCGTGGGCCTGCAACCTCCGGCTTCGGCGGCGGCTTCCAGCGCGTCTTTGAAGTCGCCGATCTCGTCCACCAGCCCCAGTCCGATGCCCCGTTGGGCGGTCATCATCTCGCCCGTGGCAATCTCCCGGACTTTGGTCTCATCCAGGGAACGTCCTTCCACCACCACCGCCACGAAGCTGTCGAATATCTCGTTGATCAATTCTTGGAACTTGGCCGATTCCTGGTCTGTTGGACTGCGCCAGAATCCGGTCATGTCCTTGAATTCCCCGCTCTTGTACACCGAGAACTCCACGCCCACCTTGGACAGCAATTGTTCGATCACGGGGCGGAGGTAGATCACGCCGATGGACCCGACCAACGCCGTGGGGAGGGCATAAACCTTACTGGCGGCGCAGGC
>JADFPD010000008.1 GCA_022562475.1 Chloroflexota bacterium
TCGCCAACGGAGTCTCGCTGTGGTGGAAGGTCCACTCCCGCAACAAGAAGTCCATCACCCTGAACCTGGGCACGGCCGAAGGCCAAGATATCCTCAAGAGATTGGCGGTTGAGGCCGACCTATTGATCGAGGGGTTCCGGCCCGGCGCCATGGAGCGCTGGGGACTGGGGCCGGAAGACCTCCAAAAGGTGAACCCCAAGCTCGTGATGGTGCGGTATTCAGGTTTCGGACAGACCGGCCCCTACAAGGACCGGCCCGGTTTCGGCACCATCGCGGAGTGCATGAGCGGCTATGTGGGCATGACCGGGTTTCCGGACTCGCCTCCCGTGCTGCCGCCGGTGCCGCTGGCCGACGAGATCGCCGGGGTGTTCGGGGCCATGGCCGGCATGATGGCCCTCTACCATAGAGACGCCTCAGGAGATTCCAACGCTAAGGGCCAGGTGGTGGATGTGAGTCTCTTCGAGCCGCTGTTCCGGCTCTGCATCCCCCACATCACCATGTTCGACATGCTGGGAATCAACCGGGAGCGGGTGGGCAACGATTTCCCCGACGCCGCGCCGCGTAGTCTGTATAAAACCGCCGACGACCGCTGGCTGGGCCTCTCCGCCACCTCCCAAAGCACCTTTGAGAGTCTGGCCCAAGCCATGGGGATGCCCGGTCTCATCAGCCGGCCCGAGTTCAAGGACAACGCCGCCCGGCTGGAGAACCGGGAAGCCCTGAACGACGAACTGCAGGGGTGGCTGGGGCAGCGTGACTTGAAAGAGACCATGGACCAGTTGATTCCAGCCGGCGGCGTGGTGGGTCCGGTCTACGACGCCGCCCAGATCATGGCCGACCCCCACTACCAGGCCCGCGAGGACATCATCGACATCGACGACCCGGAATTGGGCCGGACCAAGATGCTGGGGATAGTGCCCAAGTTCAGCGAAACGCCCGGCGCCGTCGAGCATGCGGGCCCCACCGTCGGCGAACACAACAGCTATATCTACGGCTCATGGCTGGGGTTGGGCGAGGGAGAACTGGCGGAGATGTCCGGGCAGGGGACCATCTGATATGGCGCCCCGCCTCCTCATCGCCACCGGCAATCCCGGCAAGATGCGGGAATATGCCGGGCTGCTCAGGGATATCCCCTTTGAACTCGTCTCGCTGACGGATTTGGGTATCACCCATGAAGTTGAGGAGACCGGGGAGACTTTTGAGGAGAACGCCTGGCTGAAAGCTTCTGAGTACGCGGTAATCTCCGGCCTGCTGACACTGGCCGACGATTCGGGACTGGAGGTCGACGCTCTCTCCGGTGAGCCCGGAATCCGGTCGGCCCGCTACGGCGGGGACGCCTGCGCCAACGACCAAGACCGGGTCCGGTTGCTACTGAAGAATATGGAAGACGTGCCGTGGGAAGAACGGGGCGCGCGGTTCCGGTGTGTTATCGCAATAGCGAAATCCCCCCTAGCCCCCCTTTACGAAAGGGGGGAAAAAGCCTCCCCCTTCGTTAAAGGGGGACGGGAGGGGGATTTTCGCGCCACAGCCTCCGACCAACCCGGCAACGCCACCCTAGTAACCCAGGCCGAGGGTTTCGTGGCCGGAGTGATACAATACAGCCCCGAGGGGGATGACGGTTTCGGCTACGACCCGGTCTTTTTCTTGCCGTCATACGGGAAGACCGTGGCCCAACTGCCCCTGGACGAAAAGAACAAGATCAGCCACCGGGCCAACGCCGCACAAATGGCGGTAGAATCCCTAAATAAGCTGGCCGCTGAAAGCTGAAAGCTCGATTGACACTAACTGATAAATTCGGCAGGCACATGCGGGACCTGCGCATCTCCGTCACGGACCGGTGCAACTTCCGGTGCCCGTATTGCATGCCCGCCGAGATCTATGGCGAGGCCTACGAATTCCTGCCACGGGCCGACATCCTGACATTTGAGGAACTGACCCGGTTGGTCGGCATCTTCGCCGGATTGGGCATCGAAAAGCTGCGCGTCACCGGCGGCGAACCGCTGGTGCGCAACGACCTACCCCAGTTGCTCTCCATGCTGACCGCCATCGACGGCATCGAAGATTTTACGCTCACGACCAACGGCTACCTGCTCAGCCAGTTAGCCCAACCGCTGAAGGACGCCGGCCTGGCCCGCATCACCATCAGCTTGGATAGCCTGGACGACGAGGTCTTCAAGACGATGAACGGCCGCGGCTTCACCACCCAACGGGTCCTTGAGGCGATCCAGACGGCCGCCGACGTCGGATTGTCGCCCATCAAGATCAATTGCGTGGTGCAGAAGGGCGTCAACGACCACACCATCGTCGACCTGGCCCGCCACTTCAAGGGCACGGGCCACATCGTCCGCTACATCGAATACATGGACGTGGGAAACCGCAACGGCTGGCGGTCGGAACATGTGGTGCCCGCCGAGGAGATCGTCGCCAAGATCGACGCCGAAATGCCCCTGGAAGCCATAGAAAGCAACTATCACGGCGAGGTGGCGACAAGGTACCGTTACAAGGACGGCAGCGGCGAGATCGGTGTCATCGCCTCGGTGACCAAGCCGTTCTGCGGCGCCTGCACCAGGGTGCGGCTGTCCACCGACGGCAAGATCTTCACCTGCCTCTTCGCCAGCCAAGGCGTCAGCCTGAAGGACCCGATGCGCGCCGGCGCTTCTGACGGTGAACTGAGGGAGATCATTACTGGGATCTGGGCCGTCCGCTCCGACCGGTACTCGGAGGAACGGGCCGCCTCGCCGTTGGGCGATGCGGCGCCCAAAAAGATTGAGATGTACCAGATAGGGGGATAGCGAGCAAGGAGCAGTCAGCTAGCGGCAGTCAACCTGCGACTGTGGAATTCGCGTTATTTTTTCCTCATAATCCTGACAGATAGTGATCGCAAAAAGCTGCGGAGGTGCTTAGCTAGATGGATTTCATTGACGAAATAAAGGCTCTCGCTGTTCGTATCCCTGATCTAGTCGAACATATCCAAACCGAAGAAGCTACCAAGACCGCGCTAATCATGCCGTTCATCCGTGCTCTGGGGTACGACACAGAAGACCCTCGGGAAATTGTGCCTGAATTTACCGCTGATTTTGGTCCAAAGAAATCGGATAAGGTTGACTATGCCGTCCTCAAGGACGGGAAACCGATTATGCTCATTGAATGTAAAGCAGCTAGTGTAAATTTGGATCAGGAGCACGCAGCCCAGCTATTCATGTACTTCGCAGCTACCCAAGCTAGATTCGGTTTGTTGACCAACGGTGTCGTTTATCGGTTTCATTCTGACCTTGACGACCGACACAAGATGGACCGTAAACCGTTCCTAGAGATCAATATGCTGGATATCAACGACGCGGCCCTCGAAGAGTTGAAGCGATTTACAAAAACATCATTCGACCTTGAGAGCACTATTCAAGCAGCGACGGAATTAAAATATACGAGGGAAATCAAACGGATTCTCGCCCAACATCTTAGAGAGCCCACTGACCAATTTGTTCGGATGTTCGCTTCCCAGATTTACTCTGGAACATTAACTAAGGCAGTGCGGGACCGCTTCGCCCAATATACGCGAGCAGCATTCAACGAGTTCGTGAATGACCGCGTGAATGATAGGCTCAAATCCGCAATGATAACCAACGACGAAAGTGCTGGAATCCTAAGTCCCATTCCGTCGGCTGCTGACGAAAAAGTACAGGAGACGGCCGCATCCGACCGTGAAGATATTGTGACCACTGAGGATGAGTTACAAGGTTTTTACATTGTTAAGAGCCTGCTTCATGGGACTGTGGACCTGAAACGCCTGTTCATGCGCGACATGAAAACCTACTGTGGCGTACTTTTGGATGATAACAACCGAAAACCCATATGCCGCCTGTGGTTCAATCGCACCCAAAAATATTTGGGTCTCTTTGACCAAGAGAAACAAGAAGAACGAATTCCCATCGAAACCTTGGACGACATATATCAATATGCCGACCGATTGAAGACTACGGCCAGTAGTTTTGACCGGGGAGACGACCCGACAACCTCTGAGTAATCTCTGTTTTGGCAGCTGAAAACTGATGGCTGTTGGCTGAGAGCATAGATGCAAAGCAACGATATAGTTATACATACCGACGGCGCCTGTAAGGGCAACCCAGGCCCGGGGGGCTGGGGCGCGGTCATCGAACAGAACGGCGCCCAACGGCAACTCTCGGGAAGCGACCCCCAGACCACTAACAACCGAATGGAGATGACCGCGGTGATCAAGGGCCTGGAGGCCGTCGACCCGTCGGCCAAGGTCCTGATCAGTTCAGACAGCACTTATGTGATCAACACCATGACCAAAGGGTGGAAGCGCAAGGCCAACCACGACCTTTGGGAGCAATTGGACCGGCTGGTCAGCAGCCGGGACATCGCCTGGCGCTGGGTGCGCGGTCACGCCGGCAACCGGGGCAATGAATTGGCCGATGCGTTGGCCACCAAAGAGGCGGGCACGGCCAAGTAACCGCGCCTCGGAGAGCATATCCGGTCTCCGCATTCCACGGGGGAGCGTCACAACTTTATGTCCACCGCCAACAACGGCCCAGACCTTCATCTGACCCACCTGGACGACCAGGGTAGAGCCAAGATGGTTGACGTGGGCGGAAAAGACATCACCAGCCGGGTGGCCGTGGCCCGGGGTTACGTGTCCATCCAACCTGAAACGGCGCGGTTGATCAAAGAGGGTCTGATGAAGAAGGGCGACGTGCTGACCATCGCCCAGATCGCCGGCATCATGGGCGCCAAGAAGACTTCAGAGTTGATACCGCTCTGCCATCCGCTGCCATTGGACCGGGTGGACGTGGAGTTGGAACTGGACGAAGGGGAAGGCCGCATCAACATCACCGCCACCGCCAGCACAACCGCCCGCACCGGCGTGGAGATGGAAGCCCTGACCGCGGTGTCCGTGGCGGCTCTGACCCTCTATGACATGTGCAAGTCGGTGGACCGCGGGATGCGAATCGAAGCGATTCGCCTCGTCAAAAAAACCGGCGGCCGTAGCGGCGACATCGACCTGGAAGCCTAGGCTGGGCGCCTCGCCGCGTCTACTTAGGCCAACCGGACCTAATTGTAGTAGGCGCCCCAATCCCGTCCGCGGTCAGCCCACATTCCCGATCATGGTGTCCTTCCGCGGAATGATGTCGAACCAGCGTCTTGTTTATGAATGTTCTCCATCACATGCGCGGCTTATGCGCATCATTCGACAGGCTCAAGACGAACGGGTTACCACGTTGCTCCGGCCATCGTGAGCGCGAAAGCCCGTCTGCGGTCACCCACCCCGGAGGCTAATCTCCGCCTGCAGAAGTTGGACCGCGACCGTGGCGTAGGCGATATATTGTTCCGGTGGCAGGTCCAACTCGGTGAACACCTCGACTTGGTCGATGTCCACCGGCCCGCCGGGTCCCGGAATACTTCTCAGGTCCAGTTCCGATATCTCTCCGTCCGGCAGTACGACCACGCACCCCAGTTCGGGCGGCGGCTGGGGCCCGGAACCGGGAGGCAGCTCCAGTTCGACGGCCTGGAGCGTGCTCATGCCGAAGAAAGGAGGAAACGGCCGAAGTTGGGATGCAAGCTCCGCCACGGTCGCCCGCAGCCGCTCGGCGGTCTCGCGCAAGTGCTCTTCCGGCGATGAGTGGGAGCCTGACGTTTCTGGCGTTGTTCCTTCGGATGGGGTCATTGCCCAGCAATTCTAAACCGCGATACGGCCCCCGCGCCAATTGACACTGTGAATCAGACGCCATTAACATTAGAAAGTCGAGATTCCCCGATGCATCGAACCTCCCGGAGACGCCGAGAGAGCTAGATCATATCGGCGCTCGACTTTTTATCGAGGCACACCCTGGCGGCTGGCCGGGTGGTCTCCAGGTGGCACCGTAGCTCAGTGGTTAGAGCGGGCGCTTCATAAGCGCTAGGTCACTGGTTCGAACCCAGTCGGTGCCACCATCTAGCGTGCCTATATTAGGGGGTTGCGGGGCGGCTGCGCCGCCAGGAGCACTCTCAATCTGCTTATAACCGATAAGCAAGTGATAAGCACCGAGAGCCTGGACCTTCGTTTTCAGGGCCTCCGGCAACGGTCGTTTCCCCGCCCGAATCTGCGACAAGAACGGCTGACTCACGCCAAGTATCGTCGTTAGCTTCCATCACGTCCTCCGTCTCGTTCCAACTTCTGTCGAATCGCCGTCTTCGCGCCTTTCTTTGACCGTTCCATGCCGACCGGCGATTTGTCAATTCCGGCTTGTCCTGCCGCCCGACAAAAACACGCAATATACCCCCCACGGCCTATTTCTTTATCGTGCTGGGGGTAGTTTGCGTGTTCGTTTGGCGATGGATGAGTAGTAAGAGGGGTGCTGAGAAAACAGGCCCCGCGTTTGCCGTTACTATAACAGTGATGGGTACTACTCCCGCAACTTTTGATTGGTTCAGGTGGAATCAAGGATGTCTCGAGGTACAAGATGAAATTGTGGCGTCGTAAAGAAGACGATTTTTACATCACCTTTTTAAAGTTCGCCAGTGAGACAGTGAGTGTCGGTGATGGAACAATAAATTACGCCAAAGTTTTTGAACATGTGCACGGCATTCATGATGGAATTAGTGAACCGGCGTTCAAGCGTATTTTTCTTCAATCGGTAGTTACGATTATCTTCCAGGGACGGGAGACTCGTGACGAAGATATTGAAAATGATACGCCTTTGGTTCTGACCACGGACGCCTATTTTCAACTGCTGGAGCATCAAGAATTACAGGAAGCGCGAAAGGCATCATCCATGGCTCGAAATTTAGCTCTCGTGGCCATTGCTGTAGCTGCCGCGAGTGTCATCCTCAGTGTCATCCTCCCGGTATACGTCAACAACGATGCCGTCATAGACGCGGCACAATATCAAGGAATCATCGACGCGATTCAAGCCGAGTAAACGCTCGCGGCCCCATTCGCCGGAGGAGCGAGGTCCGTCAATTAGGACAAAGCCTATTAGTAATAAGTAGGGTATGTCCTAATCACCGGTGGTAGTCGCGAACTTGCCCGTGATTGGTGGAATTCTTGATATCCTAGGCGTGGATTGGAGAGAATCAAATGTCCACAGGCAAAGTACAGCGTCCGAAAGAAGGTGACGGCAAACACCCAATAATAGGTCCTTGTCCGCACTGCGGGAAATTTGTACCAAATAATGTGATTCAACGCTTTCAAGCAGGGAGATATCCAGAGCCATTTGTGTGGTGCCCGGGACCGGGATGTAAAGGGAGATTGCGTATAAATCGGAGCAGTCAAACCTTTGACCTGGTCTGGGAATAAACCGAGTTAGACCTCACGGCCATGAAACCATGAAACGTTATTTAATAGGGGTATGAAAGCCCTATTTATTTTGGCTTCATGTTTTCATAGGTAGGGAGTCAGGGATTGAACTAAGCGCCAATGTTAGTGCAACTCAAATATGCTTCCGAGACGCCGGATACGTTCTGATGTCGCGGGCATATAAAGCGTCAGAGTCTTTTCGTTTAACCTTCGTAGAAATCCGGACATGGAAAATACGGCAACGGATTCAAACTCTGAGCTGCGGGTTGTTTTGACGACAAAGAATGGGTCGGATTCACCCGTCGGATGGACCGCATCCCATATGCACGCAAGTGGCTGGACGGCGGCGGTTGAGTTCGATGGTTTCTTCATCCGCGTTAGGACCTTTTTCAATGCTTCGGGTCGAAACTGTCCATTGTCCCAGTAATGCTTCCAAACTCGGCGTTTGTGTTCTGCCAATTTCTGCGGCGGACACCCAAATTCAAGAGGCGTCTTATTCCCACCATACCCGTGAATCGACCAAGACTCAATCTCGGTTTATTGGGTATTGCTTCCGAGCTTGTCCGGATATTTGATCTCTCTTACCATTCATTGGGTAAGACGGTATCGGAATGTTCTCAAGGATAAACCTGAAGAATCCGGGTCGTTACAACGCTCTGAAGAATCATCTTCACTCGGAGAGACACCCGTAAGAGGCGGCCGCAATAAAATCAGCGGCGGTCACATGGCTCCAAGCCTAATTCGGGACGGCATTGGTCTTTCGCTGGGAGTAGTGGTTATAGGGGGGCTAATTGTTTCCATTTATGCTCTGAAAGATTCGTCCCCCTGGGTCTCTCGAACCCTTGCCAGTGCATTGATTGCAGTAGTGCCGATCCTGATTAAGTTGCGGTGGGATAAGCTTTTAACACGTAGATTAGTAATTCCCTTCCTAGAAATGTTTATCGACCTACTAATTCTCATTAGGATTTGCCGTGACGATTTTCCTGGCGCGATTCGGGTACGCCGCATTGGTTGGCTTTCGCATAAAGACGATCGTGATACCACGAAGAATCATCCACGGAGGAAAAAAAGTAGATACTGAAGGAGATATCGCGTATGGCTAAAGGCTGATCTGGCTGCCGCTCATGTCACTGATTTGAGTGGGATCGAACGGGGCAAACGTAACCCGTCGTTGAAGAATTTGCGGAAGATCGCCGTAGCGCTAGGTGTTGGTGTAGAGGAGTTGTTTTGTTTCGAGGGCTCTGAGCCGTGACCATTACGAATGCTGTTAGGGTGCAACGATACTTGCAGCCGTGGTTCCTTCTGAATGAGATGTAATTACACAAATTAATCCGGCCGTGCGTTAATCCGACGGCCGGATCGTACATCTTTGAACCTAGTCCTCGCCTGTTACGGGGATGAAGGTTCTAGAAATTCCATTGCGACCTCTTTGTAGAGATTACCCCAGTGGTTGTCATCTTTTCCAATGGGGTTCGGTTTCCTTCCGTAAGTGAGGCTCATGTTATAGGTTATCCTCGTGAGCTCGGGAGCCACCTTGTCGAAATGATTTTTTACTTCCTGGAAGGAGTCGACTTTCCAAGAATAGACATTGTCACCGGGTTTCTTTTCCACAAGGTAGCGCATCGATCCCAGCATAGGATATAACGCCCCGTCGTACAGTTTGAATTTGCTCTCCTCCCCAGCGAAGATGAATTTGAACATCGATCTGGTCTTGTCTCCCTTACTCGCAAATACGCCGGTCATGGCTCCAGCCTTACCGCCCGATGATTTGTTATAGGCGGTTCTGCTGGAGAGTTGAACATAGTCGTAAAGCTGCAGAATGTCTCTTAATATGGGCCTGAGCATCATGAAAGACTCTGTATTGGCCTTATACAACTCTAAACATTTAGCTTTGGACGTGTATGCCTCTTTTGGCTGGAGCGGGTACGGAATGAGATCGACGTTGAACAGCGTCATCAATGCCAAGATTTCTCTTACATGGAAATCGCCTTCCTCGTTCTGCTTGTAGGAAATACGGTCTTCGTATGGAGTGCCTTTCAGTTCTTCTTTGACCCACTCAAATAACCCTTCAAGGTTCATGATGCTGGCCGGATCAACCTGAACCGACGTATTCAGTCCGCCCGCCAAGTCTGGAATTAATTCTGGAGGTATGCCTGTGAGAATTTCCATTTTGACGAACTGATTGTCGGGACAATCACCATCGGCTATCGACTCTTGGATGATCTCATACGTATGGGCTCCGTTAAGGATTCCTTGCCCATCTTCAAAGAGGACCGTGGCGGTATCTTTGTTGGCTGAGTACTCGACCCGCTGTGCTATCGCAGTGATACCGATATTCTTCAGATGAAACGTCGGGTCGTCAGCATCATCAAGACTCGCCCTGATATCTTTGTAAATGGACTTGTTCGTGTTTTGTTCTCTGGGGTTAGGTGACTTTGGAATTCCCTCCGGAAGCTGGCTGGCATTGAGCGTAAAAATATGATGTTCGATGTGGATAGGGACACTCCCTGAGGCTTTGTTCAGCGGGTCAGGGTATTGTCGTGAATAGTCTGGCTTGAACACGATTGCAGGCATAATGCCTCCTTAACTTATCGATAATGCTGTTATGTGACGAACGAAAAAATACCACGCGCCATTTGGGCGTGTGGTTACGGAACGGAACAATACATCATCGCGCCTCCTCCTCCTGGCCAATCCAAGCCTCAGGAAATAAAACTGAGCGAGTCCACGCTCAGCCCTATAATACCACACCCTACCTCAACCAATCAATTTCGCGAAACGTTTCGAAGCGGTAAATCGATCATCCCGTCGCCGTGAGGGTTTCTGGGCGATATCCATCATGCTATGCACGATTGATACCTGTCCTGGAGTCCGTTGCCCCCTAACAATCTAACCAATATAATTAGGTATAAAGGCCCGGCAAGTAGTTGATTTGGGGGAGCTTTGACGAACGAACACCTGAGGTACCGGATTCTTGATTACCTTCTGAGACGGGAACGGCCCATCAAGATCGACAATGCCAGGAGGATTTTTTGCGATCTGCCCGTGAAGCGCCGATGGAGCAATCGAGCGATGTCGTAACTGTGGTCACACAACCTGACCTAGGGTTCACCGCCCGGTAAACCATGCTGGCCCAAGCATCGGTCGGGTAGTATAAGTATTTTGTTATCACATCACGCTCAAGTTGCCAACTCAGGGGACCGTCGATAAATAGCCTCGCAAAGAGCTTGAGTGGGCGGGTTATTCGTCCTCACTCGCCTAAAGTGGCACTTTGTGCGTGCCTGGTTTTCTAGCCTATGATGGCCCTTTGGTGACTAACGCTTGGCAACCCATGTTGCCCGGTCCAGTGGCCTTGATTGGGTGGGCGGGTAACGGCATCAGGTTGGGCCTGTGGTGGCCAGTGCGGGGCTTTCATTGGGGGTAATCACGACTCATCCAGTAGGTCATCTTGTAACCCTAACGCATTTGCAACTTGCTTCAGTTTGTCCAATCCACCGGTGATGCAGTACCGGGTGCCTCCCCGTGTTGTTTTTTCAAATCCAAGGCTGACAAGAATAATCCCTGTTTGCCAAGGGTTGGTAGGTTCTGCTAGTTCGCCTGTGATTTTCACTATCTCAGATATCTTGACCCGATCTCTAACCGGACCGCCCTCCGGCATCGCGGCTGCGAGAAGTGCCCTGAACACCAGGATCGTTGGTTCGTCTTCTTGCCCTTCGCCAAGATTCTGCCGGGCCTTTTCTTTTTCTCCTGCAGCCCACGTCACCCAATCCTCGTTGGAATCATCCGCGAATTTACAGACCAACTCCAACGGCTGCCAGGTGTCATCGATTCGACTACCAGCGGATTCGGTAAAATCTTGCCAAGGAACTTTGGAGGCCAATGATTTCATCAGACTCTGGTATGGCTGAAAATCCTCACGTCGGAATGGCTCCACTTGATTTCGGCGGGTTTGAATTTCTATGCTCCGGCTCAAGATCGCGGGGTCTTTGAACGGTCGCCGCCTGTGCATTGCGGTTGCCCCGAATAAATTCATCGGCTGCTGACTCCATCCTGTACCGGTGTCCCGCTTTACGAACGTGTTCGAAGACTGCCGGGAGAACCGGTTAACAAGCCATCTCTCAGATATTCCGTCAGCTTCGTCTAAAAGAGCGGTTGTTTCCGAACCCAATGCGTCTCGCAGAGCAGGATTGCTCACCTGGCCGTCAATGATCCTCGGTGAGTGCACAAGCTCCTTTAGGATATTTAGGTTGGTCGTTTTACCGGTTCCCGCAGGACCGTAGAAGTTTAGAATCGGGAAGATTTGAATTTCTGATATGCCGTGTGTCGCTATAGCGTAGTAGACGACAGTCCGAGCATTGTTTTGGTCCAATCCAGTGACCTCGGTGATCTGGTCAATGAGTTGTTGTAGCGATCCCTCTTGTTGGTTCGGGTTTTGGGTGCACATAGTTCATTACCTCTGAAAATGTAGCCCACCAACACTCAGTTGAAGGCCCACATTCAATTAGACGACCTGAGGCTGTGCAGCGCCATAAAACCGATTGCACCAAGCCGCACATTCCTGCACAATCATGAAATGGTGGGTCGAGCAGGCGAAAATCGGCGGCAGTTGACCACAGACGAAGTCAACAAATTGCTTGATTTGGTGGAGCAAGGAGGTTTAGCTGCCGCCATCGAGGTGTTTAGGGGTACCCATCACCGTACGACGATATCTCGGTACTTTAATGTCGCGAATCAATTCAAGCTACTTGGACTACAAACCCTTCCGCCGGTCGAGATTCGAGAGCAAATAATTTTGGATGCGGGGTATTCTCCAACAGATAAATTTGTAACCGACCTTTTTTCCGACTTTCAACGGTGGCGCGACAATCAGCAACCACCAGGTAAGGTTGTAGTCAACGATCCTTTGTATATCCAGCAGAGGAAGCTGCACATGGAGTTGGTAGCTCAAACGGCGCGACAGCTGTTGGATGATCTGTTCAACCTTGAGACGGAACAGCAGGAGCTTGATTACCTTGGCTGGATAAAAGACGCGCCAGTAATCACACTCCAAGCTGAGGAAATCCAATCAATGGGCGTACCTCTCTTTTCTGCACTACGCCAACACGTTGAAAATTCCAGGTTGTGGGATAACTTCGACTCGCTAATGCTGGAACTACATGATCAAGTTCAGAAGGGATTTGACGACCCAGAGGATAGCCAAGACCGATTTACTGCTTACGGAAGAAGGACAATCGACAAAAAAGTGGGAGCATGGGTTCAAGTTCCAATGAGTTTTTCTCGCATTCCTCACGCAGGTATCGGGTTGTGGTTCAATTTCCAACTACCCGATAGTTTTGTGGTAGCCCACAAGGAACTCGCACGCGAACTAGTCCGAGGGATAATTTCCGGGCATTGCGACCTTTGTCCAATACCGCCTGTTGAGAAAATGCCATAGAAGTCTCTCGTCGGTCCTTTATGCCCTAAGCTAGGGCAACTCGACCACTGGTTTATATGCCTCGATGGCATCTCCGCCGCTCACCTGCACGGTATTATGCGGGTCAAAATGATTTACTCAATAATGGGCTTGTAACGCTCCGCTGCATCATCGAACGTGAATGCTTTGGTGTATCGTCGCACCATCTCCAAGGACTCCCACCTACCTAACTGCTGAATGTCTAGTTCACCAACGCCCATCTTCCGGAGCGACGTAGCAAACCCTCTCCTAAAATCGTGGGGACGCGCTTTTATGCCAGTCTTTTCGCCCAGCCTTCGGAGCATGGTCTTGATGCCTTCGTAATTTAGGTTGAAGAGGTAGTCGGATGGTTCGTTTTGCGAAATATGTGCAACAAGTAGCGATTTTGTTTTATCACCAAATATCAGATATCCTTCTTTGCCACCCTTGCCAATCACTTTGATCCTGTTGCGGTCAAGATCAACGTCTTGAACACGGATATTGCACACCTCTGACCGGCGAGCACCGGTATCTGCGAAAATTCCGATCACAGCTTTGTCACGAGTGCAAGCTGCATTCTCAATCAATACAGCGGCCTGCTCTTGTGTCACGATGTCGAGGAGCTTATCGGGCACCTTGGGAGCTTCGATATACTCCATGGGATTTTCAGGAATCCGGCGCATCTTCTTCAGCCACCTATAGAGGCTCTTGAGAGCGCGGTATAGACCGTGTCGTTGAAATGGTCGGTCACCGTATGGTGCCAAAAATGCAACGATTTGTTGCGGCCCTACATCGGTGACACTCATGCCTAGCTGCTTCAAGAATCGGCCCGTCATGTCCCTTAGCCATTCCTCACCTCGCGGCGTTAGTCCCTTGGTGGCCTTTTTGTAGTCTACAAATTCATCTATAATCGCCTGGTTAGTCGTGGCGACCGATAGATTTACGGGCTTCAAAAGCGCTAGGTCACTGGTTCGAACCCAGTCGGTGCCACCATCTCGTGATGTCGGCGGAGTGATCGTTATCGCTAAACCCATTGTGGTCCCTCTTTGTCGATGCTCGCAAAAACGTCGCTACATTAGCTAGAGATTCAGAAACTAAAATCTACTCAATAACGGCCTAACTCATATATGAAGCTACTGATATCCTTTGCCTCCGTGTTCATCGTCGCCATAATCTCTTGCGGTGGCTCAACCTCAGAGGCTGATCGAGTTGCATGGGACGACTACCGGAGCCAGATCGACAACTGGCAGGCGCAGGTGAACGAAAAACTGGCCGAGGCGGACGAACTGCTGAAGGCCGGCCCCATGGACGACGATGGGTGGTTGTCATCGGTCAATGAGTTGGGAATCGAGATCGATTCCATAACTTTAGCTGTGACCACGCTAGACCCCCCCTCCGGACTTCAAGACTTCCACGACAGCTTCGTGCTTGCGTCGGACTTCTACAAACTGGCGGGACGGCTGCTTGCCGAGCACTTCGGAGACTCGGAAGAGGACCGTGTGGCAATCATGAAAATATTAACCAACGAGATTGCGTTCGGTGAAGCTAATATGTTGACTGTCCAGTCCATATTCGATGAGGCGGTCCAAAAAAGAGACCGCTGAGCGCCCGGCTTAGAGCGCCTACCGGTTTCCAATCATGCCGGTAAGGATAATCGACCGATTTACCGCCATGACCGTTCTTCTCTTGGGTGATAACGGCCTTCGCCGCCTGCGGTGGGGATTCGGGTTGTTTCAAAGAGGAGATGGGGTCCCTGCTATTCGAACAGGAGCGGTTGGCCCAGGGATTCGATGGCGTACTGGACCCGATTTTTCAGGAAATGTCCGCCAGCGGTGATCTGCTAACGGAGGCCCAGCCTTTCTCCCAACGCCGTGACGAGATTCACGACACTCACCAGCGATCCATCACCATCGCAGAGGGTTAGGAAGCTACCGACCCCCGCCCACGGCAGAGGTTTTTCACATACTGCCGCTGCTAATGATCAATCTTCGGGTAGAAAGCCTCGCGGTCTTGGTAGCCGCCGAAGATTCCGCGGCAACATTCGGTCAACTTGGTCCATTTTTGCATTCCATGGCCGGCGCACAATGGGCCGCGGCATTGGATTTATGGCCTGAAGCGCTGGCCGATGCCAATTCCTTCAACGCCGGGGACCTGGAAGACCGAGACCATTGGATCGCCGGCGGTCTATTAGCTCCGTGTACAGCCGTTCCTGATCAAGCGTGCGGCTCCAAAGCCAGCATGTCGTCGGTTACCTCAAGTTCTATGTGCGGAAAAGACATCTCAATCATGTCTACCATTATCCGGCTGGCCTGCGGGTCCGCGGGTTCGGGCTCAGAACGTCGTATCCATAGGTCCCGGCTGGGCCACCTTGCGACCGCGTAGTAAGTCCCGTCGTTTGCCTGCATGAGCTGCGATCCCAGGCTTTCGCGTGTTTTATAGAACGCTTGGGTCGCTTGCCGCCATGCTTCCCTGAACTCCGCGTCTCCACCGGGTTTCAGCTTCCAATGATAAATAACAACGAACATCGCCGCCTCTGACTATCGAGCTTTGCTGATTCGTGGCAACCGGGGTGTTGCAGCGGAGAGAGTGGGCCTTGAGCGTGGTTGCGCCGAATTATCGCGGCGGCGGCCGGAGCCGTGGAAATGGTGGCAGCTCAGAACCCAAATCACTATTCGGCGGCTTCTGCGGTGGCGTCTGACTTTCGCCTTTGCGTCCGCTTATGCTTCGAAACCACCGGACCACCTGGTCTGTGGCGATTCCGGCCGAAAAGCCGATTCCAAACCCAATGACCATCCATACGCCTATTTCCATCGGCGTCACTCCAGTCCCCGGCAATTCCTGTGCCGGAGTCTCAGTCAAGGGGATTACCGCTATGCCCGATGGATAGCGGGACGAGACCTAGCAGTGCGATCGGTTGAACACAGGCGCTCAAACGATCAAGATGGGCTACTTTACCATACGGGAAACCTCCGACGTTAGTCCGGTGATCTCTGGGAGCATCGGGCGGCGCAGTTGTTTGGCCTATTGTTTTAGAAAAGTGGCCCAATTGGGGCCATTAAGATGGTCCTTTTGGGCCTTTGCTTTCGAAATTGTTTTCCTAATACTGTAGCTGTTGAAGTGCTTCATCCTTGCTCCTCCAGGGATGAAAGGGCGCCTCAACCGGTCTAATCTGAAAGCCACCGCATCAACTACCTTCTCCCAGTGGTGCGGTGGTCTTTCACGCAAACCCCATCTACTAATACGGCACCTCCCACCCCACTCACCGGTCCTCAATCTTCATCTTCGATGCTATCTATGGGCAGACGGCCGGATTGCCGGTGGCCTCCACCTGTGTGAGGAGTTGGCCCGTGGCGTTCCAGGTGTAGCAGTAAGATGTAGTGACGTCACGCATGTAGTTGGCCAGGTCCTGGACCCCGGCCCCAGCGTCAAAGTCCAAGCTGTCCGTGATAAATGCGGCGGCCGCTCCGGCGGTCACAGTTGTCAGTCCTTGGTCGGACATCAGGGTCTCGATGGCGCCCTGGATGGCGTCCCACTCTGCTCCCGAGGCTCCTTGGTCTCCGCGGTCCGAGAATCGGGCCACCTGGGGCACGACTACTGCAGCCAGGACCACGATGATGCCCACAACCACCAGCAATTCGATCAGGGTAAATCCCTTTTGGTCTTTGGGTCCTCTTCCCACCGTCTTCCCCCGGGCATCTGGCATCGGGCTTGTTCTCCTGGAGGACGCTCATGGCGTCGGCTCAACGTTATTTGTTGCCACTGATCAGCTCCGCGGCCTGCCGCATTGAGTCAATGACATGCGAGGCGGAAAGCCGCCGGAATCGAGGCTAGTTCTGAACGTACCAAACGCCCGGCTTCGCTCCGAGAGCGGCCTCTCGCTTGTCCATGGATTTCTCTCTTTCCAGGCCGGGTTGGTCCTGGACGCGAGTGGTTGATGAGATCGGGGACAGTGAGGCGCAGACCCCGTCGTCCAGCATCATGAGAAATACACTTGGCACGGCGTCGCCCTCGCCGGCGCCGGCGCTTGCGGCCGTGAGAGAAGCGGTTGTGTGGACCTGTGATTCAGACAAACATACCCGGCTTTCCATCTCGGCTACGAAGATAGTGGGCCCCATCTGGACCACCGTGCCTAAGTCTGCCGCGCTCGACCCTCGGCCGATGGGAGAAAAGGCCAGGACGCCCACAACCAAGGCTAGAAATAAAGCTAAGGCCGGTAGTTTGTTCTTCATGGTCCCGTAAGGTTTGATGGATTATTTATCGCCTGATCAGTTCGCCCAGGCAACTGCGCCCGGGGCGTTGATCAGATTGATTCGACGTTGCTCCAATTATCCGGCGGCATGACGGCCAGGTCTGTGATTGGCCGCTATGGTTCGGCGTGACATCGGTCACTCCTGCCCGCATAGGCAGGCGTTTCAGGAGCGGCAGTTCCCTGGTGGAAGCCAAGCCCCCGTCTCGGTTTTTCACGGCACATTCCCTCCCCTTTCCGGTATTGCCGGTCCCCTGGTTGCCATTGCTTTAACAGGCATCGAATGATATCCAGTTATATAGGGCAATGAATTCTTGGGGTCATATCATCACCCATCGAGTAACGTGGCCACTGATGGCAATGAAATCCCGTGCGGCCTGCGAATCCTGATATCCGTGGACTTCGGAGCTACCGGTAATTGAAACGTCCCAAGTTTCACCCCATGGACCTGGTCAAGGTCAGGACGCCCGGCCGGCACGAAAAATTGGGTACCCGGCCGCCGGGCACTTTGATCATGGGAAAGACCGCCACCGTGGAGATCGCCGGTCTGATCAACGGCGCGGCATCTTCCGTTGGCGACACCATGACGCCGGCCTACTACATCCGCATGGAAAATCTTCCGGCGATCTTGATATATGAAGAATGGCTGGAGGAAGCCTAAGAGCGCTCATGGACAACTCCGACGGAAAATAAACAGCACAGAAGAGCCGCATGACCTGGCGGCATAAGAGGAAAGGTGGATAACGCTAAATTCCAAACGACCCAGCGCGTGCGGGTACGGGAAGCCGCGGAGATGGAAGAATCCGGAAGAGTAGTACCGGATGAATACGTTATGGGTATGACCGGAATCGTGGAAGCGGCCGGTCTGGTTTACGGGTCCGGTTTGAGTAGCGACCGTTACCTGTTGCCTGCTTATTTCATCCGCTTGGAAGGCATCGGCCCGGTCCTGGTTGGCGAGGACTGGTTGGAGATCGCCCCGCCCGAGCATTAAGGTCTCGGGCTGATTTTTACCTCCACGGCGCCGCGTTCGGCGCTTTTTTATCCGCCACCCATTCGATCTGCCCACAGTGGACACGTTCGTATAAAATAGTCGCCAAGATTATTTGACGGAGGGCCCATTCGGGTACGAGTTTTGAAGACGAGAACAGCCGGCGTTCAATTCAGCATCGCAACTCTACTATTGATGGCCGTCCTGTGGCTGATGGCGCCCCCAGCGCTCGCCCATGACGGCCCGCACAACATCGACTGCGGCGGCGCCCAAATCATCATCGAAGGCGGCCAGCCTTCGCCCTTCACCCTCCCAGCCCAGGTCGATGAAACCATCGAGATCGACCCAGAGGCCGTTCTCACCATCCGCGGCGTCGACTTGCCGACGGACGCTTCCCTCCACTGGGGACTCCAAGGGCTGGGAGCAGAGCTTGCCGGCAAAGACGTGCAGCTCTCCTCCGGGGTCACCAAGATAAACGTGGAGGATTTCTCCTCCCACGCCCGGGGTGTCTACGTGATCGAAGGCACATTGTCCAGCGGGACCGTCGCACTCTGCACGATACCGTTCGAACTGAAAATCACCGGATTCAGCGGCACCGCTGCCTTCACTGCCACCGGTGTCTCGGCAGTCGCCGGAGTTGGAGCTCTGGCCAGCGCTCCCCTGGCGGCCAACGGACTTAGCGCCAAACTGGAAGCCAAGGTCAAGATCGCCCGGCGCAGGCCCCGGGGACTGCTCCGCTGGCTGCCGGTCCCGGCCTGGAAACGTTCCATATTCAGCACATTGGTGGGCGCTGTCACCGGACTGGGGCTGGCCGTTGTGATGCAACAGGCAGGGATCAACCCGCTCTCCCTAGCCAGCGCGGTCTGGGGACTGATACTGGGCGGCGGGGTCAGTTTCGGCGTCGGTTACTCCCTCGGTGTGCTCAAGACTTTCCTTAGTCCGCCCCAGGAGAGCTAACCGGTCTTCCGAAATAGACTATCGGCCCGATGGCCCAACGTCGCGGCGCGATGTACAATTGCCGGGCGGTAGACCGGACGACCGGCTTACTGCCCGCGTTATCTATCAGACAGCAGCAGATGGAGGAGCCATGGCCAGCCGTATCAAGCACATAGCGCTGCACACAGAGGACCCGGCCAAGACCGCCGAGTGGTACAAGAGTGTATTCGGTATGGATGAACTGCGCCGCACGCCCGCCGACAGCGGCGAGGACGGGGTGTGGCTCACCGATGGCTACATCTATTTCGCCATCCTAAAGATGGGCTCCGACGAAGCCCCCAACCTGGGTGAAGGCCCCTCCACCGTGAAGGGCATCCACCACATCGGCTTCTACGTCGACGACCTTGATGAGGCGGTTGCCACGGTCGAAGACCACGGTGGAACGGAGTGTCCCGGCAGCAGCAAGGCCAACCGCAAGTACAAGGGGCCAGATGGGCTCATGATCGATCTGCGTTTCCGCGGTTGGGATGAGCAGATCCGCGCCCGGAGCACCCTCTACGAGCTGACCGAAGCCGCGCCCGCCAAGACCGCCGGGGCCGCGGACTAGGTCCCACAGGCACATTCCATCGTTGGTCCTTAGCATTCCCATATAGGGGTGATCAAGCATGCCTCAAACCAAGCGTATCGGTGCGTTGGTGCCCGCCACCAACCCAGTTGTGGAACCCGATTTTTACCGGGTGCTTCCCCCAGAGATAACCGTTCACTTCGAGCGGATGTTCAACGGCGATTGGGGCAATCAGCCAAAGTCAACAGAGAACTCCGGCCACCAGATCGGCATCTCCAGCGAAGAGGCGGCCACCGTGGACACCGCCCTGTTCGGGTTCGACGCCGACAAGATGAACGAGGATGTCAGCAGGGGCGCCCGGTCGCTGTCCAACATAAAACCCGACATCCTAGTATACGCCTGCACCTCAGGCACCTATCACAAAGGGTATCTCCAGTTCGACCGGGAGATGTCGGACAAGATGCAGTTGGCCAGCGGGGTGGAATCCATCACCGCCGTTGGGGCCTGCATCGAGGCGTTCAAGTTCATGGGCTCCAAGCGGCTCAGCATCGCTGGACCCTACCGCCATTTCCATCTGCGCCACCGTCTCAAGCCTCTGCTTGAAGAGGCCGGATTCCAAGTGCTGAGCGCCGACGGTGAACCGTGGATGCAGGACTCCATGAACCCTCTGGAGATAGAGCAAGAAACGGTCCAGACCATCATCGACTTCGTGCCCACGGTGGTGAAGGACGAAGCTGATACCGTCTTCCTGCCCGGCACGGCTTGGCGGGGCTTGGACGCGGTGGAGCCCCTGGAAAAGCGGTTGGGCAAGACCGTGATCTCGGTGAACCAGGCCACCATCTGGCTGGCCCTGCGCCGCATCGGCTGGACCGAGCCCATACAGGGCTTCGGCAGTCTGCTGCGAAAATTGGCCTAGGCCTAACGCCCGTAGACCGCTGCCCTCGCTGTTGCCGGCGCGCTGGGCTTCCGGACCATCAGGAAAAAAACTCCGCTGATCAAGTAGATGGGCACGAAAGATATCAAGACCACCGAGTAACTGCCGGTGCGGTCGAACATGATTCCCGCATATATCGGCGAGACAAGCATCCCCAAGTTGAACGCCGTGCTGATGATGCCCATCAAGGTCGCGAAGCTGGTCCGCCCGAAGAAATTGCCCAGCGCCACCCAGTTCAGGGTGCTGCCGCCCTGCTCAGCGGCCATCAACACCACAAACAGATAGACCGCGGCATTCCCGTCCACGACCAGCATGGCCAAGATTGCCAGGGCCGCCGCCACCATTCCGCCGCCCATCATGGGCTGAAGGGGGACGCGGTCCCCCAGAATCCCCACTCCCAACCGCATGGGTATGGAGAGGAAGAACATCAAGGAGAACATCAGCCCGGCCTCCCCTTGGGACATCCCCTTCCACACGAACATCTCCACCGAGTGGACCGATATGGCGCCCCACATGGTGATCCTCAGAACGGTGCCGGCGAACAAGATCCAGTAGGACCGCGTCCGCAGCGCCTGCCGCACGGTGAAGTCCACGATGTCCGTCCGTGCGGCAGGTTTGCCGTCTTGGGACAGGGGCAGGTCGGGCTCGATCCCCATCCGTTCCGGCGAGTGCCGCACCAACAAGGCCAAAGGGACGACGGCGATCGCCATGAATATCCCGGCGTAGAGCATGACATCACGCCAGCCGATGGTGCTGACGCCGATGGCGATGAGCGGCAGCAACACGGCGCCGCCCGAGGCGAACCCGGTGATGCAGATGGACATGGCCAAGGCTCGCCTGCGGATGAACCACCGGTTGACGGCGCTGATCAGCACCTGCCCCAGGCCCGAGCTCTTCCCGACGCCCACCATGCCAACGAAGATCACTACGAACAGGACGTAGTCGTGCACCCAACTGAGCGCCACGAAACCGGCGCTGGCCAGCAGTCCCCCAAAGATAATCATGGGGCGCGCGCCGAACTTATCCACGAACCGGCCGACGATTGGCCCGGCAAAGCTGCCCTCGGCCCGGACAAGGCTGAAGATCAAAGAGGTCTGGGTGCTGTTCAGTCCCAGATCGCGTTTGATCGGACCGAAAAATATCGCGTTGCTGTGAGAGAAGATCCCGCCGGACAACACGCCCAATACGAAGGTGGCGCCCAGCACCCACCAGCCGTAATACGCGCCTCTGGCCCTACGCACCAGCGGCACACGGTTCAACATTGGTCTTTATTCAAACAGGCTATTTAACCGGGGTCCCATGATTAATATCTTTGATTATGATATTAAACCACGAAAGTTATTCACTTTGCCACACCGGCGGCCTCTTTTCCGCGAATGCCTTGGGGCCTTCCATCGCGTCCTGGGACCCAAGCACGCGGTCTCCCACCTGGGCAGTGAACCGCAGCGATTCCTCCAGGCCGTACCGCCGCCAGAACTGGGCCACGGCCTTGGTGCCCTGGACCGCCAACGGCGCGTTGGCCCCGATCGTCTCCGCGATCTCGACCGCCCGGGGCATCAATCGTTCAGGCGGCAAGACCTGGTGCACGAAACCCAACCGGTGGGCGTCTTCAACGCTCAATGTGTCCCCGGTGAGCATCAGGTAAACGGCCTCGCCGTAGGGCAGCACCCGCGCCAGATTGTTGATGGCGTAGTTGGCCATGATGCCCCGTTTCACCTCAAACAGGCCGAAGTAGGCCTCGGTCGAGGCGATGCGTATGTCGCAATCGGATGCCCGCTCCATCCCCGCGCCGATGGCCAGACCGTTTACGGCGGCGATGAAAGGCTTGGGGTTTCTGCCAAAGGGTTGGTTCGACCGGTAGCCCTCGGTCCGCTGTTCCTCGGTCAGAGAGGCCAGAGCGCCATAATTGCCGGTCATCTCTTTCAGGTCGGCCCCGGCGGAAAAGGCCCGGCCGGCCCCGGTGAGTATCCCGGCCCGCATCTCCGGGTCGGCCGCGAACTCGTCCAGCGCCTCCCGCAACTCTTGGCGCATGACAGCGCCCTGGGCGTTCAGCCGGTCGGGCCGGTCCATGGTGAAGACGGCGTAATGGCCGCCGGGGAATCTCTCGTAGCGCAGGTCGGGCATGGTGGTCCTCCGGTTTTTAGGTTTCAGCGGTCAGCAATCAGAAATTCGACGCCGCCCACACCGTTCATGGTGAGCTCCGTCGAACCAGGGTGCGCCCCCGCCCTTCGACGGAGCTCAGGACGAACGGACTTTATTTAACGCGCATCCCAGAACCGGTTACTAGCTGGCCAGTATCTCTTTCAGGGCGTCGTCCACGAACTTCGAGTCCACCGGATTAAAGCCCGGCCCGCCGGCTAGATGGCCCCAGATGGACTCGATGGGCCGAAGTTCGGCGTTGGGCATCTGGGCGACCTCGATCTCATTATCTTCCGGAGGGAAGTAAAGGTCGGTCCGCCCCGGCATGACGATGGCCTTGGCTTTTATGGCGCCCAGGGCCTTCCCGAAATCTCCGCCATAGACGTGATTGCCGCTGATATCGGCGTTTTGCCAGGTCCAGATCATCAATAGCAGGTCGTTGGCGTCGGCGCTGGTCCGCCGGGCTTCCCAGAAATTGACCAGATAATCTTCCAGTGACGCGTATCCCAACCCGAGATATACCTCTTCCCGGTAGAAGGCCTGGGACACAGCCCAACCGGCATACACCCGGCCCATGGCGCGCAGCCCGGTCAGCGGGGGTTTCTCGTAGGAACCGCCGGCCCAATCCGAATCGGCGGTGATGGCCGCTTTGACCCCTTCAAGGAAGACGAAATTGTGGCGGGAGGTCTTGGCCGAACCGCAGACGGGCACGATACGCTCCACCATATCCGGGTAAAGAGCGCCCCATTGATAGGTCTGCTGGGCGCCCATGGACCAGCCCGTTACCAAGGCGATCTTGTCGATGCCGAACACCTCGGTTACCAGACGGTGTTGGCAGGCCACGTTGTCGTAGAGGCTCACGCCGGGGAACCGGGCGCGGTTATGGGGCGGGGTGGCGTTGCTGGGAGAAGACGAAACGCCATTGCCGAACAGATTGGGGACAATGATGAAGTATCTGTCCGGGTCCAGCGCCCGGCCCTCGCCGATCATCCCTTCATTCTGGGTGTGCCGCCCGCCGAAGAAAGTGGGAAACACCACCACATTGTCTTTGCCGGCGTTCAGTTGACCGTAGGTCTTGTAGGCCAACTTGGCCCCGCGAAGGGTCTCGCCCGACTGCAGGTCCAGATCGCCCGCCTCGAATATCTCGTGGTCCGCAGTGTTGGCTGGCATTAGATCGACTCCACGGCGGCGTCCCGGTCCGCCGTGGGCAAGAATACCACGAGTCTGTTTTCACGGTCACCGCCGCTCCCGATCAACGACGCGATTGACTACGCACACCCCAGCTTTTAGACTTTGCTCGCGAACCCTATCCAAGAGTTTCCCCGGAGGAATCCCGCATGGCCCCAGACCCAATAAATATCTACGAGTACGAAGAGATCGCCAAAAAGCGTCTCAACAAGGGCGATTACGATTTCATCGCCGGGGCCGCCACCGACGAGATAACCCTCCGGCGCACCCGGGAGGTACTGGACTCGATCGTCATGAGACCCCGAATGATGGTGGACGTGAGCCAGCGCGACCTGGGCACTACGGTCCTGGGCCAAAATATCAGTTTTCCCGTGATGCTGGCTCCCGCCGGGAATCACGGCTCGGCCCACCTGGAGGCCGAGTTGGCCTCGGTCAGGGCCGCCGGGAAGGCCGGCACGCTGATGGTCTTGAGCTCCCATTCGGCCAAGACCCTAGAGGACGTGGCCGACGCCGCCACCGGCCCCATCTGGTTCCAACAATACCTATTCAAGGACCGGGAGTTGACCCTGGGCATGGCGGCCCGCGCCGAAGATGCCGGCTATAGCGCCCTTTGTCTCACCTTGGACGCCAAGATCCCGCCCAAACGGGAGCGCAACATACGCAACGATTATAAGGGCCCCGTCTCGCCCAATTACGCTCATTTGGACCTGGGCGCCTATTCGTGGAAGTTCACCGCCGACGCCCCGTCTGGGCCCTCCGACATCCGCGACCAAGCCGCCACCTGGACCGACCTCGAGTGGCTGGCCGGCAAGACCAAATTGCCCATCGTGGTCAAGGGAATCATGACCGGGGAGGACGGCAGACGCTCCGCTGAATCCGGCGCCAAGGCAGTCATCGTATCCAATCACGGTACGCGGTACCTGGACACCACGTTCACGACCATCGAAGTGTTGCCGGAGGTGGTGGAGCAGGTCGCCGGAAAGGCCGAAGTCTACATGGACGGTGGCATCCGCCGCGGTTCGGATATCTTCAAAGCCCTGGCCTTGGGCGCGCGGTCCGTGCTGCTGGGACGGCCCCTTTTCTGGGGGCTGGCCGTGGACGGCGAATCAGGAGTCAGTTCGATGTTGGAGATACTACGCGACGAACTGGCCGCCACCATGGGCATCTGCGGCCGCACCACCGTCGATAGCATCGATCTGGACACGCTGGGCGGGATATCCCCCTTGCAGCAGTTGTTCGACAGAAGGCAGGCAGGTCGCAGCTAGGCGGCTGTTGTCCGCACTAAGCCAACGATCTAAAAAGGAGACAACCTGAAATGGCCACAGTAGGAACCGGAAAATACACGTACGATGTGATTGAGGACTGGGGCAAATTGCCCCCAGGCGATACCTTCGGGATGGTGAGCGCCATCGCCACCGACTCCAAGGACCGGGTGTTCGCGTTTCAGCGCAAGGACCCACCCGTGCTCATCTTCGACCGGGACGGGAACCTCACGGACTCGTGGGGCAACGGCTCTTTTGAATTCGCCCACGGCATCCACATCGCCGGCGACGTGGTCTACATCACCGACCGCAACACCTCGGTCTGCATCATGTACACACTGGACGGCAAGCCCATCCAGATGCTTGGACGCCACGGCGTTCACTCGGACACCGGCTGCGAAAACCCCGGAGACCTAGTTCCCAGGGCCGCCGGGCCGTTCAACTACCCAGCCGAGTTGGTGCCTTCGGCCTCGGGCGACCTTTACGTGGCCGACGGCTACCGCAATTCGCGGGTGCACCGTTTCTCTGCCGACGGCCAACTCAAGAAGTCTTGGGGCGAGCCCGGCAAAGAGGCGCCCAACGAGTTCCACCTGCCCCACAGCCTTCTGGTCGACGGAGACCGGGTGATCGTCTGCGACCGGGAGAACCACCGCATCCAGGTCTTCGGATTGGACGGCGATTTCAAGGAGATCTGGGACGACATCAACCGGCCCATGGACATCTCCATGGACCGGGACGGCAATTACATGGTCAGCGAGGGCCAGCGGGACGGCGGCTCGGCGCGAATCAGCATCTTGGACAAGAAGGGGGGCGTACTTTCCCGGTTTGAGTGCCGCGGCTCCGGGCACGGCAGTTGGATAGATTCCCGCGGCGACATTTACCTGGCAGGTGTCCCCGACGCCATCGACAAATACGTGAGGAAAGGTTAAACGTTCAAGGTATCTTTCTCGGATATGCTCCGGTTCGCCGATGGAAAGGTGGTGGAGCACCGTGGATTGGCCGATGGCATGGCCATGATGCAGCAATCGGGTGTGATACCCGAGAATTAGTTTCACAACGCCGCAGAACGAGGACCTGCTGAACATGGAACCAGTCATAGAAGAATTGAAAAAGGTGCGGGAGTCCTTGCTGCCCGAAGAGTGGCGGGACGCCCGCATCTACCGCCACATCGACGAATACAAGATGGACTACACCCTGATCGCCACCAAGGTCAGTTCCGGACAGGTCCACTACTACGTCCCGGACACGGGCGAATTCGTGCAGTTGAACCGGTCCGGGCCGCGGCGTCCGCTCCGGATTGTGCACCATTAAAAAGGCCCCGGTGGATCCACCGGGGCTTTTCCCTTGTCCGTCTGAAACGGCGGACCTAGTCGCCGGCGGCTGCGGGGCTGGCCTGCTCTAGGGACCGGTCTTTGGCCGGATCATAACTCCGGTGGAAGGCCGCGATGACCGCTCCGGCGATCATGATGCCCACCACCGCCAGAGAAGCGGTCTGGAAACCCCTCATGTAGAAGTGCTGGGACTCGCTTGCGACCATGAGGGCGATGCCCGCCGGCAGGACCATGGCCATGATGATGGAAGAGATGGTGGCGCCGGTGGCGTGGCCCAGGTCCCGGGTGGTTTCCAGCATTCCCGAAGCGAATCCCCGGTGTTCCGTCGGCAGAGTGCTCATCACCGTGGCGTTGTTCACGGTGTTGAAGATATTCGTGCCGAAGGAGATCGGCAGCAACAGCAGCGGCAGCAACCAGAAGTTGACCTTGGCCGCGAACACGGCCAGCAACACGAACCCCACCGCGATGGACAGCATGCAGAATGTCCGCAGCAGCCTGGGGCTGTATTTGTCATGAATATTGCCCGCGATGGCCGGCAGCCAGATGCCGAAGGACTGGTGCGGGATCAAGATGGCAACCACGAAGATGGGTGATTTGCCCAGCCCGTCTTCGATCATGATGGGCAGCAGGGTCATTGTGGCAAGCATCGACACGTGGAACATCACGTTGGACACCAGCGACAGCGAGAAATATTTGTGGCGGAAATACCTGAAGTCCACAAAAGGTTGGGAGATTCGCCGCTCCACGATGATAAACACTCCCAAGAGGACCACGAATAGGACGTTCATCGGCACATGGTAATTTAGCGCTTCACTGGAGGTGAAAGATTCATCGCCGCCGTGGACGTGCATGCCGCCAAGCAGAAATACCGCCGCAGTTACTATCAGCAGTCCCGCGCCGATGAAATCGATGGAGACCGGTATCTTGGGCAGCGCTTCGGCGTTCCGGCGGAGCATCGGCAGACTGGTCCACATGACTATCAGGCCGATGGGCAGCATGGTCAGGAACACCAGCCGCCAACTGAGGAATTCCAAGAAGATTCCGAAGATTCCGATGCCGACCAGCGTGCCCATCCTGGAACCGGAGATCGGGAAAGCGTAGGCCCGGCCCCGTTCCTCCGGAGGGAAGGCGAAGGCCAACATGGCGTTGCCGTTGCCGTGGATCAGACCGGCCCCCAGGCCCTGCACTCCCCGGAAGACGATCACCCACAACAACGTCTGCGAGGAGGCGATGGCCACCGCGCCGAGGGTGATTATGATGGCGCCGATGAAAAACACCTTGGGGTGGCCGAACTTGTCGCCCAACCGGGCGCCCAGCAACACCGTGCTGCCCAGCACCAGCAGGTTCAAGATCACGATCCAGGCCGCCTCTTCCAGGCTGGTGCCGAAGCTGCGGGCCATGCTGGGCAGGGCCAGGGTCACCGGCAAACTGGAAAGCTGCACTAGCAACTGGCCGCCGGTGATGGCGGTCAACACCTGACGCCGCGCCGGCGTATTCAAGACCTCTTTGTAGTTGTCGATTATCCCTGGCACTAGATCACCGCGGCGAAAATTCGGCCGGAAAACCTCGTCTGGCTCCCGAGAGAGCTAAGTGGGGGCTATCCCACAATCTATCATCGGCGTAGATAACATGCCACCCCAGGTATCATATCGTTACCTAGGAGCACACCGTAATAGATGCAAACGCCTGCGGATTAGATGCTTCTCGCCGGCCCGCGCCTACCCGCGGCTATGCCGCCTATTTGACACCCAAGCGACCCCGATTAAAATAAGACCCACATCCAACTTTTCGATTTACACTCGGGTAAGCAATGGGGGAGACGCAGCATGATCACCAGGTTCGGGTCGCTCTATGCCGGACATGTAGACCTCGACGATGTCGGCTACGACGCCACGCCGGTCAATGACCGGCGGATGTCGGACGAAAAACTAACCTCGGTTTTTTCCAAAGCCCAGGCCATCGCGGTCAAGATGGACGAACTGGGGTTCGACACATTCTGGTCAGCCGAACACCACTTCCAGCACGAGGGCTACGAGTGCATTCCCAATCTGTTGATGATGTACGTCCACCTGGCCCACCTGACCAAGAACCTTCGATTTGGCTGTGGGTTCAACGTCAATCCCATGTGGCACCCGTTGCGCCTGGCCGAGGACTACGCTACCGCGGACATCCTCACCGGAGGACGGGTGATCTTCGGGGTGGGCCGTGGCTACCACTCCCGGGAGGTGGACACCTTCGGCGTGCCCAGCACCGAAACCGACAACGACGCCAACCGCGAGATCTTCGAGGAACAGGTCGAGATCATCATGAAGGCGTTCAACGAAAAGTCTTTCTCGCATCACGGCAAGCATTACACCATACCGCCAGAGGTGCCATACCGCGGCTATACTCTGAAGGAGATCACCCTGGTCCCACGCCCGCGCACCCTACCGGTGGAGACCTACCAACCGGTGGTCAGCGCCAGCCAGCGCGCCATGGACTTCATGGCCAAACACGGGATCAAAGGAATCGTCGGCGGCGGCGCTGCCACCGGAGGCGCATCGGACCAGGTGGTCAAGCAGTGGCAGGAAACCCTGGCCAACCACGGCCGGGAGACCGAATTGGGCGGCGACCTCATAGTGGGCGTGTCAACCTTCATCGACGACACCGAGGACAAAGCCAAAAAAGGGGTCAAGCGGTACTTCGAAGAAAATATGAAGATGTTCGCTCCCTTGGGATTCGTCCGCGGTCTATCTGCTGATCAGATCTCCGCCCTGGGGCGTGGGCCCGCTGCCCACTCGGCGGGTCTTCCCACGATAGAGGATGCCATTAAAACCGGCGCCTGGATCGTTGGACCTCCCGAACTAGTCACCGAAAGACTTATGGACCTTCAAAACCGCTTTCCGGGCCTCCAAGAGGTGAACGTCGGCGCCTCCGTGATGAGCACGGAACAATCGGTCATCTTGGAACAGCTTGAGTTGTTCGGCAAAGAGGTCATGCCCACATTCAAGAAACAGCTCAAATAGCCTCCCCCCATCCGCCGCCTTTGATGTATATTTATGTATAAGAACTTTTCATATGCGCGATTAACCAAGGCTCATACTCCAAAGGAGGTGCCACCGGATGGCCAGCAACAAAGTCCGCTTGACCGAACTGTCCCACTGTGCCGGTTGAGCCGCAAAGCTTAGCCATGAGGACCTGGTCCAGGTCCTGAAGCACCTCCCCATGGCCAGCCACCCGGACCTCCTGGTGGGTATCGAAACTGGGGACGACGCAGCCGTTTACCGGCTGGATGATAAAACCGCCATCATTGTGACGGTGGATTTCTTCACGCCCATCACCGACGACCCCTACGAGTTCGGCGTGATTGCGGCGGCCAACTCCCTGAGCGATGTCTACGCCATGGGAGGGAAGCCCCTGGTGGCCCTCAACGTGGTGGGTTTCCCCGCCGAACTGGCGGTGGAGATGCTGGGCGACGTGCTGAAGGGCGGCTACGATAAGGCCCTGGAGGCAGGCTGCTTGATCGTGGGCGGGCATACGGTGGATGACGCGGAGCCCAAGTACGGACTTTCGGTGGTCGGCCTGATCGAGCCCGGAAAAGAGGTCTCGAACGCCAACGCCAAGCCAGGCGACGTCTTGGTGCTCACCAAACCCATCGGCACCGGGATAGTCACCACGGGCTGCAAACAGGGAATCACGCCCGACGCCATCCTGAAGCAAGCCGTGGACACCATGGCCGAACTGAACAAAGGCGCGTCGGAGGCCATGATGAAGGTGGGAGTGAACTCCTGCACCGACATCACGGGCTTTGGTCTGATGGGCCACCTGAGCGGCATGGTCCGGGGTAGCAAGACCGGCGCCCGAATCAGGGTGGGAGACGTGCCGGTGTTGCCCGGGGTTTGGGACCTGCTGGAGAAGGACACCGTTCCCGGCGGCACATTCCGCAACATGTCCAGCGTGGCGGAATCGGTGGACTGGGATGATGGCCTGTCCGAAAAACAGCGGCTGTTGATGTGCGACGCCCAGACCTCCGGCGGCCTCTTGATCTCGGTGCCCAAGGCCAAGTTGGACCAACTGTTGTCCGAACTAGATGCCGCCGGCGTGCAGACCAAGGCTTTGGTGGGCGAGATCACCGCTGAGAACGTAGGCCGCATCAACGTATCCGCTTAGAGTTAGTGCCGGACACCGCCGGCGCAATTATTTAACACACCGCGCGCTGGTGATAAACTGAGTGATCGGGTCCGGTTTGGCCCCGAAGCGGCTTATCAGCCAAAGAGTCTTATCAGATGAAGCGACCTGACAAAGTAAAGACGACGCCCGGCCAGGGTCCGGGCGGCCGTGTTCCCCCGGGACAATTCCTCACCACAAAGTTCCCTGTTCTGACCTATGGCCCCGAACCCAAGATTGACATCGACACCTGGCAGATCCGAGTCTTTGGACTGGTGGAGCGGGAATTAACCCTCAATTGGAAACAATTCTCCGACCTGCAATGGACCACAACCTTGGCCGATTTTCACTGCGTTACCCAATGGAGCCAACTCGACAACACCTGGGAGGGCGTGACTGTAAGCGACCTGGTGGCGGCCGCCGGCCCCAAGCCAGATGCCCAGTTCGTCATGGCACACTGCTACGGCGGGTACTCAACCAACCTGCCCTTGGACCTGGCCATGGACGAGGGGTTACTGGCCCATAAGTTGGATGGCGAACCCCTGGGCATGAGCCATGGCTGGCCACTGCGGCTGATCGTCCCCAGTGTTTACGGCTGGAAGAGCGCCAAGTGGGTCAACGGCATCGAACTCATGGCCGGAGATTCCCCCGGTTTCTGGGAGCAGCGTGGCTACCACAACGAAGGCGATCCCTGGAAAGAAGAACGGTTCTGGCCGGAACTGACCAAACAGCGGCCGGATTTAACCGGAACATAGAAGATGAGAGGCTAGATTGCCGCCCCTCTTTCGATGGCTCTTACGGAGATATCAGGCAGCTTGACGAACCTTTTTCTGGCGCTTTTTGGCCGTCTTGGGTGCGTCAATCACAAAAGTCTTGCCAGCCAGGGGATGGGAGTTCTCCTCAGGCAGGTCGCGCAGGTATCCACACTGTAAACAGCTAACATACCGGCCGTGAATATCTTCTCCGGTGTTTAGGTCACCGTGACATTTTGGACATTCCTTGAGGTACATCATGATTAGCCCCCTTTTCACTCGTCCCTAGGCTGACCTGGTCCGGCTTTTAATCGGCCCCAGGCATTAACCGGATAATCTAAAGTCATGTAATGCTTGTTGTTGCACCAAACTTGACATGACTCGTATCAGACTCTATCATATGATTAATCGCCGGTCAACAACCTGACCGAAATGCGCCAACCGAAGTTTCGTTACTGATTTTCTTGCGGTTTGACCGGGGAGCCCATGTGAGCCAACAGCCAAGATCCAGAGTGGCAAACCGGCCTGTGACGCCGGGCCGGACGGCTCCAACGCGCCCCGAGAATACGGCCCTGTCGCCAACCCAGCCCCCGGTCGATGACGATGCGGTGATAGAGGTCCAAGGCGTCTACATCATCAGCGTGGCCGCACGAATCCTCGACATGCACCCCCAGACTCTGCGAAAGTACGAAAGAATAGGGCTGATAAACCCGGGGCGGACCATCGGTATGCTCCGCCTTTACTCCGCTGAGGACATCAAAAAGGTCCGGCTGATCCGGTATCTGTCCGACGAGTTGGGCCTGAACCTGGCCGGAGTTGAATTCGCTCTGGCCGCCTTCGACAACATGTCCGCAATCAAGCAGCGGATCAGCAGCCGTCTTGAGGGTATCCCGGCGGCCCAAAAGGTGGTGCAAGAGGAGATGGACCTATTGTTCGATAGCCTGAACCTGCCTGTGGACCGTTAAGTCAGGCTTCCTAACGCCCACTTATCGAAGTCTAGCCGAATCACATCTAGGGGAATGCCTCAATGGGGAAAGGACCAATAGAATCAGATGACCAGCCTGAAGAGCCCGAAGAACAGAGGGAAAAGCCCGAAAGTTCTGGGCTGGAAAAGGAACTGGAAGAACTCCTGGCCCAGGCTGGAGCCGACCTGGACAGTCTCCCGTTGGAGGACCAGGTGAGCGCATTGAAGTCCGATCTCGATCTGGCGCAGAAAGAGGCCGCCGAGAATCTGGATACTGCCCAGCGGGCCCAGGCGGAGATGGTCAACTTCCGGCGCCGGACCGACGAGGACCGCATCGCCAACGCTAAATACGCCAACAGCCGGCTGATCGTAAATATCCTCCCGGTCCTGGAGGAACTGGAACTGGCCATCAGCCATAGCGAAACCAATGCTGAAGACCAGGCTGGCATTAACGATTCTCTGCTGGAAGGAATCAAGCTGATTCAAAGGAAACTAACCGGCGTGCTAGAATCCGAAGGCGTGGCAGCCATCGAAGCCGTGGGCCTCGCATTCAACCCCCTGGAGCACGAAGCCTTAGGCACCGAAGAGTCGAGCGAGGTGGAGCCGGGCTACGTTACTCAGATACTAAGGCCGGGATTCCGGCTGCATGACCGGGTGATCCGCCCAGCCCAAGTAATGGTGGCGACGGCCCCGCGAGACCCATAACCCTGATAACTATTCAAACGGTCCGAAAGCACACCTCTAAGCCACACACCGCATCAATATTGTCACCAGCGTGTGAGTAAATAGGAGAAACCAAATGGCTAAAGTCCTGGGAATCGACCTCGGAACAACCAACTCGGTAGCGGCGATCATCGAAGCCGGGGAGCCCGTGGTCGTGGAGAACGCTGAAGGCGCCCGCACCACCCCGTCCGTCGTTGCGCTGAACGTCAAAACCGGAGAACGCTACGTAGGCCAAGTCGCCAAGCGACAGGCCGTAACCAACCCGGAGAACACTCTCTTTTCCGTGAAACGGCTCATGGGCCGAAAGTTCAACGACGCCGAGATTCAGAACGCCATGGCCAAATTGCCCTACAAGATCGTGGCCGGCCCCAACGGCGACGCCATGGTGCAGTTGGGCGATGAGTCACACGCCCCGCCCCAGATCTCTGCCTTCGTGCTACAGAAGATCAAGCAAGACGCCGAAGCTAAGTTGGGCGAGAAGATAACCCAGGCTGTGATAACGGTCCCGGCCTATTTCAATGATGCCCAGCGCCAGGCAACCAAAGACGCCGGCACCATCGCCGGACTGGAAGTATTGCGCATCATCAACGAGCCCACGGCATCGTCACTGGCTTACGGGCTCGACAAGACTAAGACCGACTCCACCATCGCAGTATTTGATCTGGGCGGCGGCACCTTCGATATCACCATCCTCCAGTTGGGCGACGGCGTATTCGAGGTCAAGTCGACCAATGGCGACACCTTCTTGGGTGGCGACGACTTCGACCAGTTGGTCCTGGAATGGCTAATCTCTGAATTCAAGCAGGAAACCGGCATCGATCTGGCCGCCGACCGGATGGCCCTGCAGCGCCTGCGCGACGCCGCGGAACGGGCCAAGGTGGAGTTGTCCACCGTCCTTGAGACCGAGATAAACCTGCCCTTCATCACCGCCGACGCCAGCGGACCGCAGCACATGGTCAAGACGCTGACCCGGGCCAAGTTGGAACAGTTGGTCTCCGGCCTGATCGACCGGACCGAGGGTCCCTGCCGGCAGGCGTTGACCGACTCTGGCCTGGACGCCAGCGCCATCGACGAAGTGCTCATGGTGGGCGGCATGAGCCGCATGCCGGCCGTGCATGAAAAGGTCAAGAAGGTCTTTGGCAAGGAGCCGAACCTGAGCGTGAACCCCGACGAAGTCGTGGCCATGGGCGCCGCCATTCAGGCGGGCGTGCTGGCCGGTGAGGTCGATGATATCGTGCTCCTGGACGTCACTCCTTTAACCCTGGGCCTGGAGACTTTGGGCAGTGTGATGACCACGCTCATCTCCCGGAACACCACTATCCCAACCAAGAAGAACGAATCGTTCACCACCGCCGCCGAGAACCAGACAACTGTGGATATCCATGTCCTACAGGGCGAGCGCTCCATGGCCGCGGACAACAAGTCCATCGGGCGGTTCATGCTGGACGGCCTCCTGCCCGCGCCCCGTGGCATCCCTCAGATCGAAGTCACCTTCGACATCGACGCCAACGGCATCCTGAGTGTGTCGGCCCATGACAAGGGGACCGGCAAGGAACAGAAGATCGTCATTCAGTCGGGTTCCGGCCTGGATAAAGACGACATTGAGCGCATGGTCAACGAAGCCGCACAGAACGTGGAAGCCGACCGGGTGCGCCGCGCGGAGGTCGAGACCCGTAACCAGGCCGACTCCCTGGTCTACAGCAGCGAGAAGTTGTTGGCGGACAACGCCGACAAGGTCCCCGAGGAACTCAAAACCGAGGTCCAGGGCAAGATCGACGCGCTGAAGACGGCCATCGCCGCCAACAACACCGCGGAGATGCAATCCGCGACGACCGAACTGAACAGCGCCATGCAACGCCTGGGTGAAGTGGTGTATAGCCAGAGTGCCGGGACGGCAGACGGCGGCCAAGGCACAGATGACGGCCCCGGTGACGGGGCGGGAGGGGATGGCGAGGCCGGCGGGCCCGCGGACGACGAGGGCACCGTTGAAGGTGAGTTCCGGGAGGTATAACCTGGAGTCCAGCGCCGCGGTTTGACCGTAGTATCAACAGTAGATGAAAATTTAGGTCGGAAATAGGTTGGAAATTCGTCTGAATTTCCCACGTGCATTAATACATCGCTTCGGTATCATGTTCTTTAAGGATTCCGGTCTGCTATAATCGTGGTAGAAGCTCGGTACTCCTTAACGAATTGACAGACTCCCCAGTTTGGACGGGCCTTTGAGCGATTGAGGGTTTTGGCCGATGGAGGTAGCATGAGCGGACAACAAGATCAGGCAGACCCGGAGGTCCTAGGTGACGACAAGGCCGAAGAGGCTGTGTCGAGCTTGGGCTCTGAGATGGATACACCGATCATCGACAACGACTGGCGTGTGTCAGGCATCGATCTGGACCTGACACCTCTCCAATATCATTACCTGAGCCTGCTCCAGCGCCTGGTAGCCCTCAAGAACACCTATCAGACAGACGCCGATTATGAGGCCTGGATGATGGGCGCCCTCAACAAGGCTGTCTATTCGACGTTGCGCGACTGCATCGAGGCCAACGTGGGAGATGAAGCCAAGGAACTGCTTAACCGGGAGCAGCACGTAAATTAGCCAACCTAAAACCTGGCACTAGAAGAAAGCGGGGGTATGTGCCCCCGCTTTTTTCTTTCTCTACTCCGGACTCGTCTGCCTGAGCTTGCCCCATCAGCCAACCTGGTCCCGGCCGGAGCCGGGGGAAGGGTCTCTTTGTCTCGCTCAGCAATGGCGCTGTGGCGGCAAGATTCTTTCGCGAAGCCTGGCTACCCCGTCAGACCATGTAATGGGAAAATCTGCTGGCGGATCGCCCCGACCGAATCTTCAATATACCTTCTAACATCCACTTTGATATGGGCCGGGACCTCCGGGCTTAACTCGTCCCGCAGCCGTCCCGCCCCGTGTTCCTTCGCGAACGCTGAGGGCAGTTGGTCCGGCCAGTCGATATCCAGCATCACACCGAAGGCTAGCGTCCACGCCCGCGCCACCGCGGTCACGTCGTAACCCCCTCCTCCCAGAGCCAGCCAGGGCAGGCCCAACCCCGCCAACTGCCGCACCGCCTCGATGTACCCCTCCGTGGTCACCTGGAGGTGGGTCAGCGGGTCGCTGTGGTAACTGTCGATACCCAATTGGGTAACCAGCACGTCGGGCGCGAACGCCCGGACCAGTGGCGGCACCACCTGACTGAAGGCCTCCACGTAGTCATCATCGCCGGTGTAGGGGTATAACGGCAGGTTGACCGAATAACCCCGGCCCGCGCCCTCTCCCATTTCGTCCACGGAGCCCGTGCCCGGAAACAGGTACTGACCCGACTCGTGAACGGAGATGGTCAACACTCGGTCATCGGAGTAGAAGGCCTCTTGCACGCCGTCTCCGTGATGCGCGTCGATGTCCACATAGGCGACCCGCATCCCCCGGTTCAAGAAGTAGTGGACCGCCAAGGCCGGGTCGTTGAACACGCAGAAACCGGAGGCGTGGCCCGCCGCGGCATGGTGCAGCCCGCCCGATATGTTGAAAGCAGCTCTGACTTCTCCACTGGCCACCATCTCGGCGGCCAGCAACGACCCTCCGGTGCTCAGGGCCGCCGCTTCGAACATATTGGGATATACCGGGTTGTCCCCCTGGCCGCTGAAGCCGAACCGCGCGGCGTCAACCGCGCCGGAATCCACGCCGGGGCCGGAGCCTAGGGCTTTAACCGCAGCTATGTATTCAGACGTGTGCAGCCAGGCCAGCTCTTCCTCGGTGGCGGACCGGGGGTCAAGCAGCACCGCTTCGGGATGATCAAAGGCCCCGTATTCCTGGAGTAGCTCGTAGGTGTAGCGCAGGCGCACCGGACGCATCGGATGATCCGAACGCAACTCGTGACGGGATAGGGCATCCTCGTAGATAAAAGCAGCACGACGCATCGTTTGACCGCCTGATTCCTTCGTCAAAATAACCGGGTGAAAATGCCTGGACTTGTGCCATTGGAGTCTATTCAAGCTGTCTGCGCGGGTCAAGGCAGGCGTAGACGAGGTCAAAAACAAGGGAAATCCGTTTGCGCCCCCCCAAGGGAAGTTATGTATGGCTTTGTATCATTACTAAATGTGGCAGCCGTTGGCTGCCCTTGGTTGCGCGTATCCCGTAAAAGGGTCTCTTCCCACTCCCATCGACGGCAACCAGTGAATTAGGAGCATTCAACATGGTCAACGGAATCGACGAGGCCTTCCAAGATCGCCTGAAGCAAGCCGAATCTGCGGAACGAGAGATGCAGCGGCTAGAGCCACTGGCCGCGGAAGCTCCCCAATTGCGCCTGCAAAAGGCCAAAGTCCAAAAGGAAGAAGAACGGAGGCGGGCCAAAGATGACTCGCTCTCAAAAGCTAGAAACGCGGCCCAATCCGCCTCCGACAAACAGAACCGGGTGCCAGAGTTGCTGGGCCAGGCCGCCCGCGCCGTCATCGAGTTGTACTCCTTTATCAAAGAGATAGACGTCTCCCGCCGCCAGGCCCTGGCGGCGTTGGCCGTGGCCGAC
>JADFPD010000106.1 GCA_022562475.1 Chloroflexota bacterium
GTAGATTCCGAAGAAGGCCAGTCCATGCTGGCCTCGGACCCAGACGGGACCATCGTGGTTGACGTTCGGCGGGACGACGAATGGGTCACCGGGCACGTGGCAGGGGCCATTCACATCCCAGTGGACGACCTGACCGACAACATGGACCAGATACCCACCGACAAGAAGATTCTTTTCATCTGTGCTGCCGGCGTCAGGAGCGGGTTGGCCTGCGAGATGGCCGCGGCAATGGGCTATGAGGCGAAGAACCTATATAACATCGAGGACGGCACCCCCGCCTGGATCGCTGGCGGGCACCCGACGTCCTACGGTGGTGACGCCTAAACTTAGAAACGGTGAACACCACAGAGCAGTCATTTGAAACCAGGTCCCTAAAACCCCAAAGGGACCTGAAAAAAGGAGAATATGGTGGCATCACAACGGACCAAAGGGGACGTCAAAGACCTGTCCCTGGCGAAAGACGGGGTCAACAAGATCGAATGGGCCGGAAGGGAAATGCCCGTGATGAAGATAATCCGGGACCGCTTCTTAAAAGAGAAGCCTTTGGCCGGCGTGCGCTTGTCAGCCTGCCTCCACGTAACCAGTGAAACGGCCAACTTGGCCATCGCTCTGCGGGACGGCGGGGCCGAGGTCACCCTCTGCGCCAGCAACCCGCTCAGCACTCAAGATGAGGTCGCCGCGGCGTTGGTCCAAGAATACGGTATCCCAACCTATGCGATCAAAGGCGAAAACGACACAACCTACTACGAGCACTTGGAATCGGCCCTGGAATCCAAACCTCAGATGACCATGGACGACGGCGCCGACCTGCTGACCCTGCTTCACACCAAGCATCCGGACCTGCTGGCGGATGTCATCGGCGGGACCGAGGAGACAACTACCGGCGTTATTCGCCTGACCGCCATGTCCGCCGAAGGACAATTGAAGTATCCGGTTATCGCCGTCAACGACGCCGAGACCAAGCATTTCTTCGACAACCGTTACGGCACCGGGCAGAGCACTTTGGACGGGATCACGAGGGCCACTAACATCCTGTGGGCCGGCCGGAGAACAGTCATCTCGGGCTACGGATGGTGCGGCCGGGGCGTCGCCTCCCGGGCCAATGGCATGGGCGCCCACGTCATCGTCTGCGAGACCAATCCAGTCCGCGCCCTGGAAGCGGTGATGGACGGCTTCACGGTCATGCCCATGATGGAGGCGGCGAAGACCGGCGAGGTGTTCATCACCGTCACCGGCGGGCTGCATGCCATCGGCAAGGAACATATCCAAGTCATGTCCAGCGGCGTGATCCTGGCCAACAGCGGCCACTTCAACAACGAGATAGACATCGAGTCATTGAAAGAGATGTCCGTGTCCAGCCGCGAGTTGCGGCCCTTCGTCGAAGAATACACCATGAAAGACGGGCGCTTGATCTACCTTTTGGCCGACGGCCGGTTGGTGAACCTCGCCGCCGCCGAGGGCCATCCCTCGGCAGTGATGGATATGAGCTTCGCGAACCAGGCTTTGTCCGCCGAATATCTCTACCAGAACAAGGGCAAGCTGGATATCGGCGTCCATGTCGTTCCCCCCGTGATGGACGCGGAGATCGGCCGGCTCAAGCTCAAGTCAATGGGCATCAGCATCGATACGCTGTCCCCCGCTCAAAAGAAGTACCAGGAAAGTTGGCAAGAAGGGACCTAACCCAGCACAAGATATCCGTAAAGAGGGCCCCAGCCGGCCCCTGTCGACAACAGGAGATTTAAACATGCCAATGCTCTTCCACGAATCGCCCAAGTACCTGCTGACCTCGGAATCAGTGACCGAAGGTCACCCCGATAAGATCTGTGACCAGATCTCTGACGGAGTTCTGGACGCGGTTCTTAGGGACGACCCCATGGGCCGGGTGGCCTGCGAGACCGCCATCACCAACGGGTTGGTCATGGTGATGGGCGAGATCACTACCACCTCCTACGTGGACGTGCCCAAGATCGTCCGCGACACTCTGACCAGGGCCGGTTATACCAACGCCGACTATGGCATCGACGCCAAGAGTTGCGGAGTCATCGTTTCCATTCAGGAGCAGTCCGGAGACATCGAAAAAGGCGTCACCACCGCCCTGGAACAGCGCGGCGACGCAGTGGAAGAAGCCATGCTGGCGACCGGCGCCGGCGACCAGGGAATGATGGTCGGGTTCGCCTGCAACGAGACCGAGGAGCTGATGCCCCTTACGGTCAGCCTTTCCCAGAAATTGGTTGAACAACTGGCCCTGGTCCGAAAAGAGGGTACCATTCCATACCTGCGGCCGGACGGCAAGTCCCAGGTGACCGTTGAATACCATCATGGCGTGGCCGCCCGGGTCGACACCGTGGTCATCAGCGCCCAGCACGCCCCGGAAGCCACCAACGAGCAGATCGAGAAGGACATCACAGAGCACGTTATCAAAAAGATCATACCCGCCGACCTGCTTGATTCGGACACCAAGATTTACGTTAACCCGAGCGGACGGTTCGTGATTGGCGGCCCCGCCGGCGATAGCGGGCTCACCGGCCGGAAGATCCTAGTCGACACCTACGGCGGCATCGCCCGTCACGGCGGCGGCGCCTTCTCGGGCAAGGACCCAACGAAAGTGGACCGCTCGGCGGCCTATGCGGCCCGCTACGTCGCCAAGAACATCGTGGCGGCCGGTCTGGCCGAACGTTGCGAGATTCTGGTGTCCTATGCCATCGGCGTGGCCACGCCGATCTCAGTGGCGGTCGAAACCTTCGACACCAATAAGGTCGACAGCGAGACCATCCACGCTTTGGTGGCCAAGCACTTCGACCTGCGTCCCGCGGCGATCATCCGGGACCTGGACCTGCGCCGGCCCATCTACCAAGCCACCGCTGCCTACGGCCACTTTGGCCGGGAAAGCCTCAATCTGACCTGGGAGCGCACCGACAAGGCGGAAGCCCTTCGCAAGGACGCCGGTCTCTAGGCAACCAGACCTCAGAAGAGAGATCGTCACAAGACAGAATAGGGGCTCCGGCGCTCGACCGAAGCCCTTTATTTTCATATGCTGTTAGGATTAGGGAACCGGAGGGAGCGGCGCTTGACGGACATCAAATTCGGGACAGACGGATGGCGTGCTCTGATAGCCAAGGATTTCACCTTCGAGAATGTAGCCCGCTGCGCCGAAGGGCTCTGCCTGCACTTGAAAGAGGTTGGGACCGCCGAGCGAGGCCTGGTCGTGGGCTATGACACCAGGTTCCTGTCCCCCGAATTCGCGGAAACCGTGGCCGCCGTTTGCGCCGCCCAGGGGATCAAGGTCTTTCTGGCCGATAAGCCCGCACCGACCCCGGTCATCAGCTACAACGTCCTACATCGCCAGGCCGGCGGAGCGGCGATCATCACCGCCAGCCATAACGCCAGCCAATGGAACGGGTTCAAGTTCAAACCCGAATACGCCGGCAGCGCCACCCAAGAGATAACCGACCATCTGGAACGATCGATCGCACAGGTGCCCACTGCATCCGCCTATAACATCGCTGAGGGCCGCGATAGGGGCCTTATCATCGACGTTGACCCCTCACCACCGTATCTGGAGCGTATCGCCTCTCTGGTGGACCTGGACGCGATCAAGGACGCTGGGCTAAATGTGGTCGTCGACTCCATGTACGGGGCCGGCGGCGGCTACCTGCCCACCCTCCTGGCCGGCGGCAAGACCGTCGTCAGAGAGCTCCACGGCGACCGTAACCCGGCTTTCCCCGGCATGGAGCAGCCTGAGCCCATCGCCCACAACCTGACCGAGATTATCGCTCTCATCGCCTCAAACGGCGCATCCATCGGCATTGCCTTGGACGGTGACGCCGACCGGGTGGGCATCATCGACGAGCAAGGCCGGTTCATCACCACCCTGGACACGTTCTCCATACTGGCCCAATACCTGCTGGAGCAGAAACAACAACGAGGCGCGATAGTAAAGGGCGTGACATCGTCCATCGCTTTGAACAAATTGGGCGAAGCCTACGGAGTTGACGTGCACGAGATGCGGGTGGGCTTCAAGAATATCGGCCCGAAGATGACCGAGGTCGATGCCCTGATGGGCGGGGAAGAGAGCGGTGGGTTCGCCTTTAGGGGCCACATCCCAGAACGCGACGGCATCCTTAGCGGGCTGTATTTTTTGGAGTACATGGCCACCACCGGAGACAGTCCCACTCAGTTGGCGCAACGGCTGACCGACAAAGTTGGCCCTCACTCCTTCCAGCGAAGGGATATCAGCTTCCAGGCGGCGGACCGGCAAAGGATCCTGGAGACCTTGGACCGGCCAGGCCTGACCGAGATCGGCGGCGTGACGGTCCTGGATTCGGACACCATCGACGGCAGAAGGTTTCACGTGGAAGACGGCTGGCTGGCAGTGCGGTTCTCCGGCACCGAACCCTTGCTCCGAATCTACGCCGAGGCCGCAACTCCGGAGATGGTCACCAGGTTGCTGGACGGGGCCATGGCCTACCTGGAAGTATAGGCGGAAGATTTAGCTATACCGCCAGCTTGTCGGCCTTGGCGAAGCGGAGGGTCGCTTTGATCAAGTTGGGCATCGACAGTTCGGCAATGAGATTCTTTCCCGACCGGCCGGGACCTCAGAATGACGGTTTTGAGGCAATACCTTGTTCTGAGGGAAGGTTAAGATGGGAGTCCTCCTAATATCGGGAGACCGTCCCATAGTCTCAACCATTGTAAAACTTAAAAGGCCCCGTCCTTCCGCGGAAGGACGGGGCCTTTTGGTTTCTGCCTGCAGTCTCTGATGAAATGACGACTCTACCGCTTGGTGTATTGAGGCGCTCTGCGGGCGCGCTTGAGACCGTATTTCTTGCTTTCTTTGATGCGGGCGTCCCGAGTGATCAGGCCAGCCCTGCGCAGTCCGGCTTTGAGCTCGGGGTCGAAGACCACCAATGCTCTGGCGATGCCGTGTCGAATGGCTTGTGCCTGGGAGTTCACTCCGCCTCCGGCGACTTTAACCACAACGCGGAACTTGTTCACGGTGTCGCTGACGCGGAATGCTTCGTTGATCGTCTTCTGCCAAGGGAACCAGTTGAAGATCTCGTCCATGGGTTTGCCGTTGACCAAGATGGGGCCGCCGTCGTCCAGGTAAAGACGGACTCTGGCGATAGAAGTCTTGCGCTTGCCTGTGCCGTAATAATAAGTCTGGTTGGTTTCAGCTTGTACCAAGGTAAGTCTATCCTCCGTCCTCTACCGCTTGTGCCGCCGGGAAACCGGTTACCTGGGCCTCGTGGGGATGGTCGGGGCCGCTGTAGACCTTAAGACGGCGCATCATCTGCCGGCCCTGGTGGTTCTTGGGCAACATTCCCTTGACCGCCAACTCCAGCACACGGCTCGGCCGGGACTCCATCATCTCCTTCAGGCTGAACGTCTTCAGGTTTCCCACGTAGCCACTGTGCCGGTAATACATCTTCTGGTCCAGCTTCTTTCCGGTGACCCGCAGGTCCGCCGCGTTGGTCACGACCACGAAGTCGCCCACTAGGACGTGGGCTGCATAATTGGGTCTGTCTTTGCCCTGAAGGGCGATGGCGATGTTTCGCGCCAGGCGGCCCAGGATTTGACCTTGGGCATCTATGACCCGCCACCTTTCGGGGGTCTCGCCGGGTTTGGCGAAGTATGTGCTGGTACGTTTCATGCTCTGTTATTCCGGTCCTGTGTTCTCAAGTCCCAATTTTATGCAACTCGGATATTTTACACTAATTAGGCATAACCCGTGGGCAGGAAGCAGTGGGACCCCGCTTACGTCGCCGGCCAGCGCTTCCGTCACTTTGTTTACCGGGGATCTTCCCTTTCCTATCTCTGTCAGTATTCCGTTGGCTTTTCTGATCTGCTGTTTCAAGAAGCCGCTGGCTTCACACTCGATCACTATGTTGTCTCCGGACCTTACGACTTCCCACCGCATCACTTCCCTCACCGCGCTGCGGTCTTTAGGGTGCCCCGCCGCCAGGGCCCGGAAGTCTTGGATGCCCACCAAAAGCTGGGCCGCCTCCGACATCTTTTCGGCGTCCAGGCTCTCCCTGACCCAAAGGTGGGAGTGCCGCCGCAGCGGCGAGGGCGCGGGCCGGTTCAATATACTGTACTGGTAGGTCCTGCTCAGGGCGCATCTTCGGGAGTCGAACTCGTCGTCAACCCTTTGGGCATCAAGGACGTTTATATCCTCGGGGAGATGATAGTTCAGAGCGGGTGCGAAACGTTCCAGGGGATGCTGGGTAGCAGTGAGGAAGTCGACCACTTGACCCTTGGCGTGGGTCCCGGAATCGGTGCGGCTGGCGCCTCTGACCCTGGCTGCCCGGCCGGTGAACCGCGCCAATGCCTGTTCCAACTCCCCTTGAATCGTCGGGTGGCCGGCTTGAAGCTGGAATCCGGAGTACTTCGTCCCCTGATATTCAACTAGAAGGGCGGCCCGCCAAAGCTGTCCGCCCCCTGATTCGCTTTCTGAGTTATGGATTTTGCCTTCTTCTATCTTAAGTAATACCTCTAGAGATCTGTTTGGTCAGACCAGCTCGATGATTGCCATCTCCGCTGCGTCTCCATTGCGCGGTCCCAATTTCAACACCCTGGTGTAGCCGCCGGCGCGGTCGGCGTACCGAACGGCAACGTCGTCGAATACTTTCGCGACCACGCGGGAGTTGGGCACCTGAGCCATGGCCAACCGGCGGTGATGCAGGCTCCCTTTCTTCCCGTGGGTGATCAATTTCTCCGCCATCACCCGGGTTTCCTTGGCCTTGGCCAGCGTGGTGGTGATGCGCTCGTGGATTATCAGTTCCGCGACTAGGCCCCGCAGCAATGCGACGCGTTGGTCCCGGTACCGGCTAAGCTTTCTGCCGGCAATTCGATGGGAGGCCATGGTTAGTCTTCGTCCTCAGCTTGTTCGCCGCCGGTTCCGTCATCTTTATTATCGGCATCGCCGGCGTCTTCGTTCGGGTCTTCTATGGTCATACCAGGCGCGTCTGCAGGCGAGTCGGAATCCGCTTGTTCGTCGCCCATCAGTTCGCCCAAGTCTTCGGTCGAGATGTCGGGGACAGGCCCTGTGGCGGTATCCGAAATGTCGGCGACGCCGTGTTCGGCGAGTTTCTCTTTCAGCTCGACCAGAGATTTCTCGCCGAAGTTACGTATCTTAAGCAGCTCGTCGTCGGACATCTCCAAAACTTCGCCCACCTTGGAAATGTGGGACCGCTTCAAGCAATTCAGTGTGCGCGGAGACAATTCCAGCTTCTCGATGGGTGTCTGGTAGACCTCCGGAGAAACCACCAAGGGTACCCGCTCGGAACCTTCCTCAACCACCCTGTTGAGATTGCTGAACAGGAAGAAATGGTTCACCAGGTTTTCCGCCGCCTGCTGAATCGCTTCAACGGCCTTGATTGTGCCGTCAGTCCAGACTTCCATCACCAGGCGTTCGTAATCGGTGACTTGGCCGACCCTGGTGCGCTCAATGTTGTAGTTGACCTTCCGCACCGGGCTGAACACTGCGTCCACCGGCAGCACACCCACTGGCGGGTTGGCCGTACCGTCGTTCTGGACCGCGGGCCGGTAACCCACGCCCTGTTCGACGTTGAACTCCATCGACAGGTGGGCATCATCAGAGTCCAGGGTCGCCAGATGAAGCTCCGGGTTCACGATCTCGAAGTCGCTGGACGTCGAGATATCTCCCGCGCAGACGCGGCCTTCTCCTCGAACATCGAGGCGCATCTTACCGGCCCGGTCTGATTGGGACCGAATCCGAATACGCTTCACGTTGAGGAGGAGTTCCATCACCTCTTCTTTGACGCCGGGCACTGCCGAGTATTCGTGGACCACATCTTCGATCTTCACCCACGTAACGGCGCTGCCGTTGGTGGAACTGAGCAAGATCCTCCGAAGAGGGTTGCCGATTGTCAGCCCGAAACCGCGGGGCAGTGGCTCAACGGCCACCTTCCCGTAGGTGTCTTCTGATTCGATGACCCGAATCTCGGGTTTTAGCGTTTCCGCACCAGCCTCCGGCGTACCCGGAGTTAGGATTAGGGTGTCCAGCATGGACAATTTACCTCGAGTAAAACTCTACTATTAGCCTTGAATCTACGATTGCCTGGAGGTCTTCATCCGCAGGCAAGGATACGACGGTCCCAACCATTTCGCCTGAGTCCAGGGTCAACCAAGCAGGCACTGGCCGCTTTGGCACCCCGTCGATCCGCCCGGCGTAAAAATCGGTGCCTTTGATCGATTCCTTCCAGGAGACCACATCTCCGGGTTTGACCTGGTAGGAGGGAATATCCGTCTTCATGCCGTTGACCCTGAAGTGGCCGTGAACCACGATCTGCCGGGCCTGTTTCCTGGAGTCGGAGAATCCCAATTTGAAAACCACGTTGTCCAGACGGCGCTCCAGGGTCCGAAGCAGGTTCATACCGGTTACTCCCGGGGTATTGAACGCTTCGGTCATGTAGTGGCGGAACTGGCCTTCCATCACGCCATAGATATACTTGGCTTTCTGCTTCTCGCGCAGGTGGACGGCGTAGTCCGTGGGCCTTCTGCGGCGGCGAGACACGTCGCCGGGCGGATTGCGACGCTTCTCAAAGGCGCAACGGGGCGTGAAACATTTGTCGCCCTTCAGGAATAGTTTTTCACCGGACCGCCGGCAGAGGCGGCAGGATGGACCTGTATATCTTCCCATGAGGTTGGGGTTACACCCTCCTTCGTTTTGGCGGGCGGCACCCGTTGTGGGGAATGGGGGTCACGTCCCGGATGCTGGTCACAAATAACCCTGCGCCCTGCAGAGACCGAATGGCGGCCTCCCTTCCTGCGCCGGGCCCTTTGATCAGCACGTCTATCTGGCGAAGTCCTGAGTCCATACCCTTGCGGGCGGCCTGTTCCGCGGCCCGTTGGGCGGCGAAGGCCGTGCCCTTGCGGGAGCCCTTGAAACCCACCGTTCCGGCGCTGGCGGTGGCGATCACGTTACCCTGGGGGTCGGTGAGGGTCACCAGCGTATTATTGAACGTTGAGTAGATATACGCCCGTCCTTGGGGCACTGAACGGCGCTCGCGGCGTCTGGTCCTGGGTCTAGCCATAAGTTATTCTCACTCAGCCTTTGAATGCTTACTTCTTGCCGCCGGTGCGCCTGCCGCGGCCGGCAACGGTGCGGCGGGGACCCTTGCGGGTGCGGGCGTTGGTCTTGGTGCGCTGTCCCGCCACGGGCAGGTTTCTGCGGTGACGGCTGCCACGGTAGGAGCCGATCTCTATCAAACGGCGAATATTCTGGTTAACTTCCCGGCGAAGATCACCTTCCGAGATGTAATCCCGGTCCACCAGTTCCCTGATGCGGTCTACCTGCTCGTCGGTTAGTTCATTCATACGCGGGGGAATGACCGGATCTAGGTCGGCCTTGATCAAGATCTCTTCGGCGATCTTTGGGCCGATGCCATAGATGCTTCGAAGGGCAACATGTGCTCTCTTCCGGTCGGGAACGTCTACTCCAGCGATACGGACCATTCCTGGCCTCCTTTACCTGTCGCCGTTGGATCGAAAAATGCCGTGATCAACAATTAACCTTGCCGCTGCGAGTGCCTGGCGTTGGAGCAGATGATTCTGACCACGCCCTTGCGTTTGATCACGCGGCAGTTGTTGCACCTGGGTTTAACCGATGCCGATACTTTCATAAATAATGCTCTTTAGCTGAGTGGCTGGTCTAGTTGGACCGGCTACTTGAATCTGTAGGTGATCCGGCCGCGGGTCAGGTCGTATGGAGAGAGTTCCACCAACACCCGGTCGCCGGGCAACACCCGGATAAAGTGCATCCTGATTTTTCCGGAAACGTGGGCCAATACCTCGTGGTCATTGGGCAATTCCACGCGGAACATCCCGTTGGGCAGGGCCTCTTTGACGCTGGCCTCCACCTCGATCGCTTGTTTCTTCGCCATAAATCCCCTTTACGCGCGGATTTCCGCCCGCCCCGGTTTTTGCGCCGGAGCCAGGCGGTGGGCCCATCGGCCCGGAACTACCATCTGTTATCCGTGAACGGTCAGAATCTCCGGTCCGTCCTCGGTTATGGCTATGGAATGCTCGAAGTGGGCCGATAGTTTGCCATCGGCAGTGATCACCGTCCACTCGTCATCCAATATCTTCGTATGCCAGTCGCCCATGTTGAACATGGGCTCGATGGCGATACACATACCAACGCGGAGCAACGGGCCCATGCCCGTCTGCCCATAGTTGGGCACCTGGGGGTCTTCGTGCAGGAACCGGCCGACACCGTGTCCCACGAATTCCCTCACGACGCCATAGCCCCGGCTCTCGCCGTAGGCCTGCACCGCGGCGCCTATGTCTCCGACCCGCCCACCGGGCTGGGCCGCTTTGATGCCCTCATCCAAACTTTTCCGCGTGTCCTCCATCAAAGCCATCGCTTCTGGCGTTACTTCGCCCACAGCGATGGACACGGCGGCATCGCCGATCATCCCTTCGATGGTCGCGCCCACGTCGACTTTGACGATATCGCCCTCTAGGAGCACTCGTTTCCCGGGAATACCGTGGACGATCTCTTCATTCACCGACGTGCAAATACTGGCTGGGAAGCCCTGGTAACCCATGAAGGTAGGTTTGGCCCCCTGGCGAGTGATCTCTTTATACGCAATCTTGTCCAGGTCCAGGGTGGTGATGCCTGGGACCACCGCGGCCTTCAACAAGTCGATAACAGCGCCGACGATCGATCCCGCATGGCGCATAGAGACCAACTCTTGGGGTGACTTAATTGTGATCCCCCCAGAGTAGGTGGACGGCGAATTAGAAGCGGTCTTTGTTTTTTGGCCGCGATTCACCTTGAGTATTCTACTCCTGAATTATTATCTTGGGAACCCAGTTGGGACCCACGGATTCATGGCTATCGTCAGGTCTTTTCACTATGCGTGCAGGCGTTGAGGACTGCCATTATCTGTTTGTTGACCTCGTCAACTGTGTTCTCGCCCGAGATCTCCACCAATACTCCCCGCTCGCGGTAAAAGCCGAGGACGGGCATGGTTTCTTCGTTATAGACCTGGATCCGCTTCTTGAGCGCCGCCGGGGCGTCGTCTTCACGCTGGTAGAGTTCTCCACCGCATTGGTCACACCTCTTGGCGTTCGCGTCCTCGCCTTCCCCGACGGTGTGGGGCGACTGGCAGGCACGGCAGATGTAACGGCTGCCGATCCGGCGCGCCAGCTCGGGTTCGGAGATGTCGATATGGACCACCTTATCCAAGTTTCGTGATTCGGCGGCAAGTACCTTTTCCAGTTCCTGGGCTTGGTTCGGGTTCCTGGGGAACCCATCCAAGATGAATCCGTCATCGTCCGGTATGGACATAACCTTGTCCAGTATGATGTCGATGGTTACTTCGTCGGGGACCAATTCTCCCCTGTTCATGTACTCCTTGGCGCGCAGACCCAGCGGTGTTCCCTGTCCTAGGTGGTGCCGGAATAAATCGCCCGAGCTGATATGGGTTATCTTCAAACGGTCCCGCAGTAATTGCGCCTGGGTACCCTTTCCGGCTCCCGGAGGGCCGAACAAGACCAATCGCAGTCCCTGGGCCATGTTATCTCAGGAACCCTTCGTAATTCCGCATCATCAACTGCGCCTCAAG
>JADFPD010000009.1 GCA_022562475.1 Chloroflexota bacterium
AGGGCCGTTCGTTCAAGGGGTAAAGGGTCGAGCGCAATTCATGGAACAGGACCCCGCCGTAGGACGGGGAGCCGTAGGAATAATCGCGGTCGATGACCGCCACCGCCTTGGCTCCGCCCAGCGCCTGCTGGACCTCTTCGGTGGCGAAGGGCCGGAAGAACTTGATGCGCAGGAACCCGACCTTCTTGCCGGCCTCGCGCATGCGGCGGACCGCCACCCGGGCCGGCATGGCGAGGGTGCCCATCCCCACCAGTATAATCTCCGCGTCCTCGCACATGAACTCTTCGATGAACGGGCTGGGGTCGCCCCGGCCGAATATCTCTCTGAACTCCTCATGGGCCTCGACGATCACACTCGACGTTCGGCGCATGGCTTCGTCGGTCTGTTTTCGGATCTCCATCAGCCAGTCTTCGTTCACCTGCGGGGCCACGGTGATCGGGTTGTCGGGGTGTAATTGCAGCGTGCCCCGTTGGTAATCGGGCAGGAACTTTTTCACCAGGTCTTGGGCGGGCACCTGCACGATCGCCTGCGAGTGGGTTAGGAAAGACCCGTCGCAGCTCAGGGCGAAGGGCAGCAGGACCCGGGGGTCCTCCGCTACCTTCCACGCCATCAGCGCCATGTCCAACGCCTCTTGAGCGGTCGCAACCCAGTAGAGGTGCCAGCCCAGGTCCCGGACCGCCATCGCATCGTTGTGCTCCACGCCGAAAGCGCCGGGGTCGTCCAACGCCCGGTTGCCAACCATGGCCACCACGGGCATCCGGAGCCCGGCGGTGACGGTGATGGCCTCGAAGGCGTAGAACCAGCCCACGCCGCTGGAACCGGTGAAGGTCCGGGCGCCCACGGCGGAGGCATGCTTCACTATCTCAAACTGGGAATGCTCGCTCTCGGCGACGATGAAATCGCAGTCGAAAGCGCCGTCCGCCTTGAGCTTGGACACGTATTGCATCACCGTGTCGTAGGGCCGGATGGGATATGCGGTGATAACGTCGACGTCGGCGAGGGCGCAGGCGATGCCGATGGCCTCACTGCCGCTGATCAATTCCTCGGTGGACTCTTGAAAGAGCGCCGCCTGTGCGGTGGCCATTAGGCTTCCTCCAATGCGTTGATATCGTCAGCGTATCCGCCGACGTGGTGGAAACCGTGGGTCCTAGTCTCGTCTTTCTGCTTTTCCACTAGGACCGTCATCCACTTGTTGTAGCCGTCTTTGTCGGCCGTCCAGGCGTCCCATTGGCTGTCGTTGCCGGTGAACTCGGCCTCGCTCACCATGGTCACGCAGTCGGGCACGGGGCAAACGGCCTCGCAGACCCCGCAGCCGCAGCATGATTCCATGTTGGCGTCATACAGGCCGTCGGAGGTCACGTCGAAGCAGGTGTCGGGACATTGCAGCCAGCAGAGGGTGCACTTGATGCAGGTGTCGAAGTTGATGACCGGCCGCATCGAGCGGGTGCTCCACTTCTTGAAGACCTCGCTTCGGCCGGGGGTGTAGCCCTCTTCGCCGCCCCTGAAACCGGTCCCCGCGGCGAGGCCGCGTATCACCAATCCCTCTTCCATGGTCTTCCAACCGGGAAGATCGAAACTGAAGGGGGTCTCGCTGTTGCCCTCGCCGGGCTCCACGGGACGGCCGGTGGTCCGGTCGTGCGCCCGCTGGACAGAGGAAACCTTGGCGTCGTCGCCCGTCTGTTCCTTGATGGACTCCAGCATGGCATCAAGACTGACCAACTCGGGGCAGACCTTGCACAGCGCGCCCAGGGCCCGCATGTCGGTGTGGTCGTCTTTGTAGACCCAAAGACCGGAGAAACTCACGGTGCTGGGGATGATTGCCAGGTTGTAGGGCGTGTCCTTCTGGTGGATATCTTCCAGCAGAGAGTCGGCGTCTTGGCGGGAGGTCACGATCAGGGTGCCTCCCGGCTTGGTCAATTCATTGATCGGCTGCAGGCCGTACCATGCCCAGGACTCGATGCCCTTGCACATGGTGTCGTCCACGTTGATGGTCACATCCACCGTGGTGGCCTCGTAAACGGCCAGGCTCTCCTCAAGTTCCAGGGGCGTATCGGCCACGATGGCGAATTGCTTGGCCGGGATGCCATTCCTTTCCGGAGAGTCGCCGTAACGGCCGAAAGCCGTGCCAATCTTGCCGTCTTTCCGGGCGGCGAAAACGATGTTTCGGACGATGTTCCGGGCTAGCGTCCGCTGAAATATGCCCCGGTACACCACCTCCACAGCTAGGGTAGCCATAGGTATCCTCCTCAGCTTTTGGGTAGCAGTTGTCTTCTATAACTATGTTTTATTTGTTTATGGCCCCGTTTGGGTAGACCACGGAAGGCTCCACCACCGTCAGATGGTGTTCCATGGCCGACTGTGCGCCCAGGTGGTCTCCCGCCTGGATCATTTCAAGGATCTGGTGATGGGAGTCCAAGGACCTCTGGGGTCTGCCCGGCTCCTGCAATGATTGGTCCCTGGACTGCCGCAACACGTCCTCAACCGCGCTCACCACTTTTACCAGCGCCGCGTTATGCGTGGCGGTAGCCAGGGCGAAGTGGAATTCGGTGTCGGCGTCAACGCCGGTCTCACCCTCCATGATCTGGCGCTGTTGTTCAACTAAGATGGCGGACAGCCGTTCCACGTCTTCAGGGGTGGCTCGTTGCGCCGCCAAAGCCGCCAGCTGCGGTTCAAGGAGGTGACGGACCTCGAATATGTCATGAAGTTGGGTTTCACCCACCCCGAGCGACGAGGCCATCAACGTGGCCACGGCGTCCAGGCTTTGCGTATTTACGAAGGTCCCGGACCCGTGCTTGGTCACCACAAGTCCTTGGAGTTCCAGAGTCCTGATGGCCTCCCTGACAGAACTTCGGCTCACCTTCAACTGCTCGGCCAGCACCCTCTCCGCGGGCAGCTTGGCGCCATGCTTCAGGGCCCCCTGCTTGATCAACGCGTGGAACCGCTCGACTATCGACTCGTGAAGTCGCTGGCCTTGAAGGTTAGGTAATTCTGCCTGCATGGGTCCGGATAGACACCTGTAATTTCAAAGTGGTCTGACCAATTTCCGTTTGGCGAAATTATACACTGGGTCCAAGCGTTGTCAAGGCGTGAAATCCTGTCCGGACCGTCCGGTTGCCGGCCGGCGCTAGGTTTACAATAACCGCCGAACTGGCCCGTCACATTGTTTGGCCCGAAGTATAGCCTGGGAGTATAATTGCCGAGTAGCAACCGGCCCTGGGGCCATTTTGAGGTACGCACAATTTGCAGGACGTGATAGTGGTGGGCGCCGGCCCGGCCGGCAATAACGCCGCCCTCTCTCTGGCGTCACAGGGTTACGGCGTTACCGTGATCGACTCCAGGGAAAACATCGGCGAGAAACTTTGCACCGGTCTGGTGGGCGAAGAATGCTTTCGCCGTTACCCCATCGACCCCGCTCTGGTCTACCGCGAGATCAGCGCGGCCAGTGTGATCGCCCCTTCCAACGATGTAGTTAGGTTCCAAACGCAGTATCCGGTGGCCCGGGTGGTAAACCGCGTGGCCTACGTAAAGTCATTTGCCGACAAAGCGAGGGAAGCAGGCGCCCAATATCTTCTTGGCCGCCGAGTGGTCCGCCTGGAGCAGCAGAATGACCGGGTCTCGGTGGTCACCGATGATGGAACAACCGAAGCCAGGTCATTAGTCTTGGCCGCCGGGTTCGGCTCCCAATTGAACCGGCAATTGGGACTGGGCGAACCGTCCGACTATGTGGTGGGCGTCCAGTCGCTGGTTGAGACCGAGGGCGTTGACGAAGTTGAAGTGTATCTGGGCCGCGATGTGGCTCCCGGTTTCTTTGCCTGGTTGGTCCCGACCCAACCCGGATACGCACTAGCCGGTTTGTTGGTGCGCAAGAACGCGCCGGAACGGTTTGCCGATTTTGTCTCTGCCAGGCAGGCGGAAGGGAAGATCACGGGACCGGTGGACAAACCGGTATGTTGGGGCATCCCCCTGCGGCCGCTGCGTAAGACCTACACGGACCGCGTAGTGGTGGTAGGCGACGCCGCCGGACAGGTAAAACCGACCACTGGAGGCGGGATATTCTACTCCCTTCTAGCCAGCGAAATCGCCTCAGGCGCCCTGCACAAGGCCCTGCGCGAAGATAAGCTGTCCGCCAACCATTTGGGGGACTATCAGAAGCAATGGAAGAGCTTATTATCCAATGAATTGGAAGTGGGCTACTCCGCCCGCCGTGTTTTTGAGTATCTGAGTGACAGTCACATCAGTTCTCTTATCGACCAGGCCGGCAAGAATGGGTTCGTTTCAGAGTTGGCCGCTTCCCCGGATGTGTCCTTCGATTGGCATAGCTCAATGATCGGCAAGATAATGGGCCACCCGACTTTGGGCGGCGTGTTAAGACTGGTGAACCCGCTGCTGGCGCGGATGGCAAAGCCGCCGGAGCCGGGGGAGTTCTTCCCGCCCGAGGCATCTTCGCCCGAAGCGTCCATGGCTGAAACCGGCACTCCCGTCTAACCCGGACTTGTTAGCGCGCATCATATAGAGGGCCTCGAACCCAGACGGTGGATCTTATGACCCAGCGGCTCCGAATGATCCGTCTCTCCTTGGTATTCCTGTTCTTGGGCATGCTGATCACCGGCATGCTAGGACCGGTGTTAGCCCGCGCCCAGGCGCCGGATTCTCCCCATGCCTTGGTGATGACCGTCGATGGAATCATTAACCAGGTGAAAGAGGGATTCATCTCACGAGCCATCGACCAAGCCGAGGAAGACGGGGCGACTCTTCTGATCATCAAACTGGACACGCCGGGGGGACTCCTTAGTTCCACTAGGGACATAGTTGAACTGCTGCTGGAGTCGCCGGTCCCAGTGGCGGTCTTCGTTTCGCCCAGGGGCGCCAGAGCCGGATCAGCGGGAACGTTCATCACGGCGGCGGGGAACTTCGCGGTGATGGCCCCGGGAACCAACATCGGCGCCGCCACGCCCATCTCCGCCACCGGTGAAGATTTGGAAGACACCCTGGCCAGCAAGGTGGAGAACGACGCCGCGGCATTGATCAGAAGCATCGCCCAAACGCGGGGCCGCAACCAAGACAAACTAGAGGAGACTGTCCGGTCCGCGGCTTCTTATACAGCCCAGGAAGCGTTGGCCGACAACGTGGTGGACCTGATAGCCGACGACCTGGACGACCTGTTGGCCAAGCTGGACGGCCGCACCGCGGAAACTTCCTTGGGCACGGTTGTGCTTGAGACCGAAGGGTTGGAGATTCGCTCCTTTGAAAAGAATATCCTGGAGCATTTTTTGGAGTTCATCTCCGATCCCAATGTTTCCTTCATCCTGTTGACTGTGGGCGGCCTGGGTATCGTGGTGGAGATGTTCAACCCGGGACTGATCGCCCCTGGAGTCGTAGGGGTGATCTGCCTGTTGTTGGCGTTCTTGGCCCTGGGCAACCTGCCAGTCAATTGGGCCGGGGTGGTTTTCATCGTCTTGGCCTCGGTGCTGATAGTGCTGGAAGTGGCGGTGGCAGGGTTCGGTATTTTGGGCGTGGGAGCCATCGTCAGTCTTATGGTCGGTGGCCTGCTTCTGTTCACCCAGTTCGGAGACTCATCGCCAACCTTGCCTTCGATCAGTGTGAGCCGTTGGCTATTATCGGGCACCGGCGGTGTTATCGGCTTGGCGTTGGTGTATGTCGTTGGGATGGCTTATCAGTCTCGGAAGCAGGGCCCTCCGGAGAAATTGTCGTTACTAACGGGCATGCTAGGCAGGGTCACCGGCGAACTTGCGCCCAGGGGAATCGTACTGGTGGGCAACGAAACCTGGACAGCAATAAGTGAAGATGATAGTGTGATTCAAATCGGTGAGCCAGTTGAAGTCAGAAAGGTGGACGGCCTGATCTTGACGGTTTTCCGGCAGAATGATCCAGAATCCCAAGAAAATCCGTAATACATAAGGGCAACTCGTAGCCCATTCCAACACCCGGCATATAGGGAGGAGAACATGGCAGTTGGACTTGTACTGGTACAGCAATACCAACGGATGATCGTGCAAAAGTTTGGTACTTACGTCGGCACCCGGCGGTCTGGGTTGCATTTCCTTATTCCCTTTGTCTACTCCGGGACCAAGGTTGACCTGAGGGAACGGGTGAGACAGGTGCCAACCCAGAAATACATCACCGCCGACAACGTGGTGGTGGACATGGACTTTGTCATCTACTACCGGATAATGGAGGAGTACGCGGAGCGCGCGGTCCTGGAGATCCAGAATTTCGAGTTGGCCGTGGTGAACCTGGCCTTCGCCACCTTGAGGGCGGTGATCGGCTCCACCACGCTGTCCGAGGCCCTGGTGGAAAGGGAGCGCATCCGGGACGCCCTCCAGGTGCGGATGGACGAGGTCACCGAGCGTTGGGGGGTTAAGATTTCCCAGGTGGAGATCAACGAGATCGACCCTCCTCCCGGCGTGAAGGCGGCCATGGAGCGGGAGAAATCGGCGGAAGCCATCAAAACAGCCGACATCACCGAGTCCGAGGGTGCCAGGCAGTCTCAGATCAATATCGCCGAGGGCGAGAAACGTGCGGCCATCCTGACGGCCGAAGGCGCGCGCCAGGCGGAGATTCTTAATGCCGAGGGCGATCAGCAGGCTGCCGTACTCAGGGCTCAGGGATTCAGCGAAGCCCTGGAACGCATCAACGAGGCTGCCAGCAAAGCCGACGGCCGGACCATGAGCCTCCAGTATTTTGAGACACTGAAATCACTGGGCGAGAGCCCGTCCACCAAATGGATCTTCCCCATGGAGTTCACCTCCATGTTGGGCAATTTCCTGGGCATGGGCAGCAATCAAAGCGACGGAGACAGCAAGTCAAAATAGCGCTGAGCCGTTTAGCGAGCGGTAACTAAGGTATAGATAAGCCCATCCTTCCCGCATGGGAAGGATGGGCTTATCTTGTGCTTATCAGGTCTACTTGGGCTGGATCAGTCCGTAATTCCCATCCCCCCGCAGATATATAACACTGTGCTTGTCCGATTCGGAGTCCAAGAACATAAAAAAATCGTGGCCTAGATACTGCATCTGAGCGGCCGCCTCATCCACGCTCGTAGGCTCCATGTCATACTCTTTCACCCGGACCAATTGCCCACTGGCGAATACTCCGCTGGGCGCCTTTGCGCCACCGTCGGAGACATCGCCGGGCTCTCTGTCGCCGGAGTACGCCACCTCATCTCCCTCTTTGGCGTCGCGGCCCGCCAGACGGCCCCGCTCACTGCGGTAGGTCTGGCTTTTGAAGCGTTTGATCTGCTGGTCCAAAGCTTTGGCCACCGAGTTTACCGCCGTCTTGGTGTTGGCGGCCCGCTGCTGGGCCCGGAGCAAGGTCCGGCCCACATGCAGGGTCACCTGGGCCACGATCCGGTCGTTGTGCGACCGGGTTGCCTCGAAGGCCAACTCCACCGTAGCATTCGAGATTCCAGGCAGGTGGCGGTCGATCTGGCCGAGTTTGCTCTCGATGTGCTCCCGGGTCTCAGCGTCAATCTCCAGATTGCGCCCATATATGTGCAACTCCAAAGGTCACACCTCCTTGGTCTGGTAATTGGCCCTCTCCATCGGCTCCTACGGCAAAACCACCATAGGCGGGCCTTTTTGGAGAGACAAGCCGCAATCTACCCAGCAACGCAGATTCGATGGACCGAATAGATAGAGGCCCAAGGCCGGATTTGGCGATCCGGTGTTGGGCCTCTTGGCTGGCCTTTCGGGGTCCGGCTCCCCGTCTTATTTCGGGAGTTTGGGCAGGACCAGGATACCCTCCTCCGGGTCGCCTAAGACGTCGGTTTTGGACTGGGCGTGTAACTGTCCGGTGTAGGCGTTGATTATCGCGTCGCAACTGTTCCGGTCCAGGTCGTCGGCGTGTTTTTCCATGCCGGAGACCAGGGGCGCCAGATGGTCGATCATGTAGCTGACGCTGATGGCGCTATTCTTTGGCGGCAACTTGTCGCCGAATAGCAGCATCTTGGTGGCGTGGGGATACACTTCGATCACGTTATGGCCTGCTTCCCGGAGAGTATTGCTCAAAAGAATCCCACGGTAGATCAGGTCCCTGATGATCGAACCCTTGTTGGTGTAGAAACAGCTGATCCCCATCTTGGCCAGTTCAAGCTCAAGTAGGCGGCCCTTTCTGTCGGGCACCGAAAACCGGCAATCGCAGGACTGGTCCAAGCAACAAAAACCCGAAGGCAGATTCAAAGGGGCGCCGATGGCCACCAGGTCTGGCTGGAGGTCGTCCACCAATTTGATCAGCTCGCTATTTTCGTAGAAACTGCCAAGCTCGGACAGATGGGACTGGGAGTCCAATACGGCTATCGAGGAGGGCTTTTTGTGTGAGGCCCTTAAATCAACACCTAGAACTGACATTACGATTCTCCACGTCCGTGAATCGGATAGATTAGTCTCCCCGGCCCCGCTGCAGGGGCGAGTTTTCTCAGGGAAGGTCCAGTGGAGTTGCCCGGCCGCGCCGGCGTATGCCCGCTTGTCATCAAAAGCCCACGTGCGGGGAATACGGCTATGGTGCGTTAAGCCAGTCTGCCGAAAAAAGAGAGGATTCCAGGTACTCCAAGGCTGCGGAATACGGGTCCGTCTCTTTCGCCGCTACCTGCTCCAAAGTAGCATTAAGGTCTGGGTCGTTTTCCACCTTTTTGCGAAGACGTTGCGCCAACACCTCTTCCACCGCCTCCAAGAATTCCCTTTTGCGCTGTCTTCCACGGCGGACTTCAAGGTCGCCGCTGGCGGTTTGAAACTTTCGGTGGTCCTGGATCTTCCCCCAGAGATCCTCGATGCCCTCTCCGGTATGCGCCGTTGTCAGCAATACCGGTGGGCTCCACCTGGGACTGACTGCGGATAAATGGAGCATTCCCGTGATAGCCGCTGCCATCCGGTCTGCCCCCTCCCGGTCCGCCTTGTTTACCAGGAAAATGTCGGCGATCTCCATCACCCCAGCTTTCAATGTCTGAATCGCGTCCCCCGATTCCGGGTTCATCGCTACTAAGACAGTGTCCGCCACACTGATGATGCCCAGTTCGGACTGCCCGACGCCCACGGTTTCGACCAGTATCAGGTCGGTTCCGGCGGCATCAAGCGCCCGGACCATGCTTTTGACGACTCGGGGCAACCCGCCAGTTTGACCTCTGGTGGCCACGCTACGGATAAAGACCCCGGGGTCCAGGTAGTGGCGTTGCATCCGAATGCGGTCGCCCAATAGGGCGCCACCACTAAAAGGGCTGGTGGGATCGACAGCTATGATGCCCACTGTTGAGCCTGTCGCCCGCACCAACTGCGTCAGTTGGTCCACGATTGTGCTCTTTCCCGCGCCGGGAGGGCCGGTGACTCCCACCGTGTAAGCCCTTCCGGTATGCCCATCAACCGCCTTCATTGCCACGGCGGCTGCCGGGTCACCCCGTTCCAACAAGGTGATCAACCTTGATAGCGCCCTTTGGTCGCCGGCCAATAGTCTTTCGGCAATCTCGGACATTGGTCAGGCGCTCCACCGGGCGGCGCCAGGGGGCGGAAATTTCACTGTTGGACCTCCTCGGAATCTAGCACCCGCTAGGCACAGCGTCAAGGCTGAGATTTGGATAATGAATGATGAGGAATATCGCATGTCAAAGATGGAATCGCGGTCCTTGATGACAGTTCATTTTGGCCAGCGAATCGAAGTTGCCAAACCGAATCCGTGAACGGCGATGCGTATTCGTTATGTAAAGTATCGCCGAACCGGAGAAATAAGTGTGTCTGGTCCGATGACGTCCTGGGTGGAATTATGAAGTTTCCCGGGTCGATTCGGATTTCCTTGGACGGTGCCGAGGGATCGCGGGGCGGGAAAACGGATGAGGCGGCGCCGGAAACCGATGGAATGACCCGGCGGGCCTGTTCTGACCGGCTTAATGATGAAATTGCTCGTGGCCTTCAAACCCGACGGCGTCGGCGGCGATCAGCAGGTCTGGCCGGTTGCCCCAGCGCTTCAGGAACCGCCCGAAGTTCTTCCTGCTCAATTCGTCGCGTTGGTTGTCGTCCAACTCCGTCCACTGGCGGTGTTCGTGGCGGACCAGGGGCAGGCTGGAGTCCGCCACCACCCGGAGACCCTTGTCCTTGAACTGGAAGCAATAATCGATGTCCAAGTTCCGGTAGAAACGGAAGCACTCACGCATCAGCCCGACGTTGTTGACCTCTGCCCGGCGGAAGGCCATGCAATAGGCCTGCATGGCGTCGGCGTCTCCGCTCTCAACCTCTTCGTGGAAATGCTGCATGTCGGGGGTGCTGAGTCCCCAGGGGCCGAAGATACCCACCGTAGGGTCGCTCAGTTTCTCGGCGATGGAGTCCAGGATATTCCCTGTGATCTCCGCTGAACCGTCCAAGACCACGATGTTGCGGCCGCGGCTCTGCTTGAGGCCGATGTTCTTGCTGGCAGCGTCGCCGATAACGTGATCGCAGTGGACCACACGGAGTTCCGGGTACTCAATTAACATCTCCTCCAGGAGTTCCCCGGTGCCGTCCGTAGAGCCATTGTCGATGACGATGGCCTCAACGGAGTGGCTACCGGAGTGTTGGAGCATCCCGTTGATGCAGCGCCTGACGTCGCTGGGATATCCGTATGCGTTCAAAACGAAAGTGAAGTCGAGCTCGGAGGGCAGGTCCAAGTAGGACTCAACCTCCCTCGACGACGACACTGAGGCCCACTTTTCTTGCCGCAGTTCCAATGGCGTCTTGGGCCGGGCCCGCGTGCCGGCTGCGGTGTCTTGCACGATATAGCCATCCGAGACGAGTTGGCCCCGCAGGGAGTCCGCGGTGGCGTAGTCGGACCGTTCGCGGTGTCCCCCCCTGATTTTGAGTGTGGCGGCGACTTCGTTGTCCACGGTGTTCTCGGTTGGGGCCTTGTCCAAGTCCAGGCCGAAGATCTCGTCAAATTCCAGCAGGAGGTCCATCTTGACGCGGCCCGGCAGTTCAGACCGGACCATCGCCCAGGTCAAGGCCAGCGCGCCCGGAAGGTCCAGGTCCGATTCGACGGCCTCCCAGAACCGGCGCCGGTATTCCTCGGTCTCGCCTGCGTGTTTGGCGGCCTGTCCGTTGGCATCCGGTTCTTGGCTCCAGAGCCACACCCGCTGCCGCAGGCCGGTCAGAGCCTTCTCCGCGGCCTTCAAAGATGTGAAGGTGAAGTTCATGCGGTGGCGGTACAGGATGGTCATGCACAAATAGCGGAAGGAGAGGGGAGAGAAACCGCGCTCGATCAGTTCTTCGATGAGGAAAACATTGCCGGCGGACTTGGCCATCTTGGCGCCGTCGGCCAATAGATGTTGGGCGTGGACCCAGTAGTTGACGTGTTGGTGGCCGAAAGCGCCCTCGCTCTGGGCGATCTCGTCTTCGTGGTGGGGAAATACGTTGTCGACGCCACCCGTGTGGATGTCGAAACTCTCTCCCAGGTATTTGGAAGCCATGGCTGAACACTCGATGTGCCAGCCGGGGAATCCGGCGCCCCAGGGGCTGTCCCATTTCACGTCTCGGCCCGGCTCCGCAGCCTTCCAGAGGGTGAAATCTCTGGGGTCGCGCTTCAGCGGATCGACCTCGGAACGAACGCCTTCCAACAGGTCGCCGCCGATGTTGTTGGAGAGCTTGCCGTAGCCCTTGAATGACGGCACATCGAAGTACAGGTTGCCGCCCTTCTCGTAGGCATGTCCCTTGGCCAGCAGGGCTTCGTTTATGGCGATCATCTCTGGGATGTGGTCGCTGGCCCAGGGAAACACCGTAGCCTCCATGATGTTGAGGCGGGCTTCGTCCCGGTGGAACCGTCCGGCATAGACGCTGGCGATCTCTTGAATCGTCTTGCCCTCTGCCAGCGCGGCATTGATCATCTTGTCGCCGCCGGTCTCGGCCATCTCTCGGCGCATGTGGCCGACGTCCGTGATGTTCTTGACGTGCGTTACTTGCATGCCACTGTGAATCAGCGAACGACGGACCCAGTCGGCCATGAGGTAGGTACGCAGGTTCCCGATATGGGCGTCGCGGTATACGGTGGGACCGCAGGTGTACATTTGGATGATCCCCGGCGTAGTAGGGCGAATTTCTTCAACCCGTTTTGCCAGGGTGTTGTAGATGCGGAGCAAAGAGACCTCTTCTACCTGAGGTTACACGCTCGGGGTTGCGTGTTGGGCCAGTTTAGCACGTTCCACGGCTGTCTGCCATACGGAATCCTGTCATCCTGCCACCGTATGCCCGAGGCGGCGGGATGGGCCGGTCAATCTACCGGGAAACCAGCGCCGGTTTCACGCCAGCGAAGTCACTAAGCTATAGCCATCCGGGGAACGCGTTTACGTGGGCAGTTAGGCCGTCCAATTCGATCCGGCCGTCGTCCACGCAATCCGCCAAGGACGCCATTCCCATCCAGACTTTGTGGATGGCGATGGTGTCAGCGGTTACGAATAGGTCAACATCGAGTCCCGGGTCCTGCATGCAGACAGAAGGTCCAGGACGCTCCAGGACCAGCCAATAGTCCCCCTTGGCGGCGCCAATAAAGCTAAATTGCACCACTACCCTTTCCGGTGGTAAAGCGTCGATGTTTACCCTCCGGTGCATGTCCCACACCAGTAATGCTGGGTCTACGTCCTCCGGTCCGATATCGTGGTTGATCCATTTTTGGCCCCATGCACCAAGACCGCGCACGACATCTAGGAGGTCGGCGCCGGCTTCGGTCAGGTGGTACTCCGCCCGTTTGCTGCTTCCATCGGCCTTCCGCGTCAACACACCGGTTCAGCGGCCGGATAGCCCTCGGCTTGGACCCCATCGGTTAGACCTCGGAATTCGAACCAACGCAAGAGGCCCAGTCTTCGGAAAAGACCGGGCCTCTTTTCATGTGCGGTAAAACTTGCGTTCTATCGTTGGTGCTGGACCACCGCTCCTGACAGTTTCAGTGATTCGATCTGCTCCCCGGTATACCCAGCCTCGCTGAGGATCTCGTCGGTCTCCGCTCCCAGTAACGGAGTGGGCCGGCCGATCTGCATCGGAGTCTCGGAGAGTTTGGCGACGGTGCCCAGGTGGTCGGCTTGGCCGAATCCGGGATGGTCCCGGCCGACGATGAGCCCAGCCTTGCGGATGTCGGCGTCGTCTCGGAAATCCTCCACCATCCGGTTGGCGATCACGCTGACCCCGGTGGGGTTTATGAGCATCTCCCATTCCGCCCTTGGCTTTCCGGCCAAAACTTGAGCCAGCGACTGAGCCAGGGCTTCGTCGTCGCCATCTGCCAGTTCCGAAAATTCAGATAGCGCGGCGAGCCGCTTCCAGGCCTCGTCGCTGGGACAGTGGAAGTACATCCAGCCGTCGGATGCGGCATAGAGGCGGGACTTGGCGGAGAGCCCGCGCACGCCCAGACCCTCTGGTTCGTCTCTTTCGTAGCCGTCGTAGTCCAGGAAGAATGGTGATTGCAGCAGACCGGCGGTCAATGCCAGCCCACTGTCCACGGACTGTCCCTTGCCGGTGCGGTTGCGCTCGTGGACGGCCAGGGCCACGGCGTAGGCGCCCATCAGCCCGGTGCCGTAGTCGTTCATGGGGTAGGGCAGCAGTTTGGGGGCCGAATCGCGGCCGCCGCGCCGTACCTGGATGCCGCTGGTGGCCTGGGCCAACTGCTCCCAGCCGGGGCGCTCAGCCCAAGGGCCGTCGTAGCCAAAGGCGTTCAGCGACGCGAGGATGATGTCGGGCTTTCGTTTCTTCATCTCTTCGTAGCTGATGCCCAACCGGGCCAGGCTGCTCTTCCGGTTGTTCTCCACCACCACATCGGCGGTTTCCAGGAGCTTATAGAAAACTTCCAGCCCCTCTTTTGTCTTGAGGTTGATCTGGATGCTGCGCTTGCCCCGGTTAACGTCGGTGTTTCCGGCGATGTCGTAGGGACGGGATGGGTCGTCGATCTTGATGATATCCGCGCCGAATTCGCCCAATGTGCGTCCGCAGGTGGGCCCCGCCAGGACGATACAGAGGTCAAGCACCCGGATGCCTTCCAAGGCGCTCATGATGTTTTCCTCGCCGTCCGGGTAGGTCACGGGCCGCCCTGGGGCGTTATCCACCTCGTCCAAAATCTCTGAAGTGTGCTCTCCCAGCTTTGGGGCCCGCCCTTGGATGGCGCCGGGCGTCCCGCGTAGACGCACTTGGACTCCCGGTTGTTTCATCCGGCCGTATTGGGCGTCGTCGACCTCGGTCACCATCTTTCCGGCGATGGCATGCTCGTGGACGAGCCATTCGTCAACGGTCTTACAGATCGTGCCGACGCCGTCGGACTCTGCGATCGCGTCCTCCCATTCCTTGGCGGTCCGCTCCAGGAACATTTTCTCGAACCGGTCTTTCCACATGGCCACGGTCTCCGGCGCAACCTCCGCCCCGTAGAGGTCCTCCAGGTCTTCGATCCATTCGGGACGGTTGGCGGCGGCCATCAATTGGCTCACGAACCGCTGGTACATGCCGTGGGACTGGAAGTAACGGCCGTCGGCACACATGTACTGGTGGGACATGACGTTCCGGGGCAGGTCGAACATGTCAGGCGGGTTGATGTCGTACAACTTGACCAGGTGCCGCCCGATGGCCGAGAACATGGCGCTGTGCATGGGCACTTCGATGCGCTGGCCCTTGCCGGTCCTGTCGCGGGCCACCAGAGCCATGGTCACCGATACCGAGGCCACGATGGCGGCGAAGGTGCTGGCCGCCGGCAGCGGCAGGAACAACGGCTCGTCCGCTCCGTCGACATGCTGGTAAACACCGGTAGAGGCGGAGACGATGCCCTCCCAGCCGCGTTCGTTGCGGTGGGGGCTGTCTTCGCCGAAACCGGGGATCGAGCAATAGAGCAGCCTGGGATTGTCTTTGGACAGGGCTGAGTAGCCGATTCCTAATCGGTCGGCCACGCCGGGCCGGTAATTCTCGATAACGATGTCTGACTTCTTGGCCAGCGCTTGGGCGGCGGCCTGACCCTCGGGCGTTTTCAGGTCGAGGACTACCGAGCGCTTGCCCCGGTTCCAGGTGGCGAAGGCCGGTTCGCTCCGGGCAGGGTCGCCGCCGGGACGCTCCACCTTGATCACGTCAGCGCCCTGGTCGCTCAGCAGCATCCCCAACATGGGTCCAGGGATGTACTGGCCGAAATCCAAGACCTGCACGCCACGCAACGCGCCTTGCGCCTGGGTCCGATCTGTGGTCGTCATATAAAATGTCCTCAAATTCTTCGCTGTGATAGGCGTGAGAATCGTAGCAACGGCCCCGCCGACCGTCAACCTCCGGCCACCGGCAGGCCTAATTCACTTCCAGATGCTCAATCTTGACCGCCCGCCCGGTCTTGGCCGACTGAATGACCGCTGAGTTGATCTCCGTTGACCTCAGGCCGTCGATGCCGGTGGCGGCGGGCTCCCGGTCCTCTTTCAATGCGGCGTGGAAATCGGTCAGTTCGGCGACGAAGTTGGCCAGGTAGTCGTACTCCCAGCTTTCGGTGTGGTTCACCGTCTCGCTTACCACCTGCACCTCGCCCATGCGGGCCTCCCAAAGGGTGGCCGTGCCGGTGAAGCGGCCGTCGGTGCCGTAGACGGTGAAGTTGTTCAACGTGTCGGGCAGCATCCTGCCGCAACTGACGTTGGCGATGGTCCCGTCTTCCAGGCGCAGGGACATGCTGGCGATGTGCTCCAGCGGTTGGGCGTCGGTCTGGCCGTCGGTCATGGCCGTAACCTCTATGATCTCCTGGCCCATGACGAACCGCACCAGGTCGAACACGTGGACACCAAGGCCCATGATCACCGAGCCGCCGCCCATGGCCTCGGGGTCTTCCCACCAGGCACGAAGGCCGGACCGTGGCCGGTGTTCCGGTTCCCCGCGCTCGCCGCGCCCCCAATGGCCCTGGAGTAGCCGGATGCGGCCCAACTTGCCTTGGGACACCAAATCTCTGGCCAGCCAGTGGGCCGGATGGAAGCGCAGTTCAAAGCCCAGGCCCAGCTTCACGCCGTTGGCCTGACACGCTTGGACCATGGCCAGAGCGTCATCCACCGAAGTGGCCATGGGTTTCTCCGACAGCACGTGCTTCCCGGCCTTGGCGGCCTGGGCGGTGTGACCCGCGTGCAGGGCGTTGGGCGAGGCCACGAATACGGCGTCGATTCGAGAATCGGCCAGTAAGTCGTCCATGTTGGAATACCCAACCTGCGCCCCGTGGGTCTCGGCGAAGGCGTCGGCCCGGCCCTGGTCCCGGCTCAAGACTGCGATCAACTCGGAGTCCGGAGTTAGCCCGATGGCCGGCGCCAACTTCTGGTGTGGGTGCATCCCCGCGCCGATGATCGCCCAACCTAACGGCACCGCGGGCCTCCTGTGCGAATCTGGGATTGTATAAAGCTGGAAGGCCACTATAATACCGCCAACGCAGAGGACATCACAGCGGGAAATCAGGGGCTACCAAAGAGAGGGGATAATGGGTTCGGTATTCGAGAAGGTCCTGTTGGTCAAAGATGAATCGGCGCGGATCGGGAATTACTTGAAAACCCTGAAGCCCAAGGCATGGGCAACCCAGAGTGCCTGTGACGCCTGGCAGGTCGCGGACGTTGTAGCCCATCTGACCGGCGCCGTCGATAGGTTTGGGCCCAATATAATCAGGGGAATCGAGGGAGACAGTTCTGCTCCGGAGGGCTCTCCTCCGGCGGGCGAGGGCGATTTGGCGGCCCGGTTGAGGGCCAACGCCCAGGTGGCGATAGATTTTAAGAACAGTCTGGGCGCCGAATTACTAAATACCTACAACGACAGCCGGTTGAGGTTTGACGCGGTATTCGCCGAATTGAAGGAAGAGGACCGGGACAAACCCTGCTACCACGCCGCCGGCACCATCTCGGTGGAGACCTACCTGAACCTGCGCCTCACCGAGTTGATCGTCCACGAGTGGGACATCCGTTCCAGACTGGAGGTGGCGCCGGTGATGTCACCAGAGAGTCTGCCGTCGATAATAGAGATGTTCCCGGTGTTCGTGGTCGGGCGGTTATTCGACCCTGGCTCCAGTATGCCGGCCTCCGCGCGGTTCAGGTTCGAACTGACGGGCCCGGTCGCGGGCAGCTACGACATCGTCGCCGGCGGGGGCCAAAAGGCCCTGATGGAGTCGGCCAGCGAGAAACGCCCCGACGCCATCTTCGGCTGCGATTCCCAGACTTTCGTCCTCCTGGTTTACGGCCGCCTCAGCCTTGAGAAAGCGATTGCGGACGGCCATATTGTCGTTACGGGGGACACCAGCCTGATAGCCAATTTCGGGCGCTAGACTCGCAATGAGATAAAGCGTGTTCACCACGAACGGACCCACTGATCGTGTGTCTCCACAATCGGTGATATCAGTCCAGTTGCGTTGCGAACCGGTCAGGTGAGTAGCCTTGGATCGAAAGAGTGGTCTCGCCGGTGGTCATCAGGTCGGCGATGGACCGGCCGATGCCGGTGGCCAGCAGGATGCCCTTCTTTCCCGCTCCGGTGGCCAGATAGACGTTCTCCCAGCCCGGCGCCCGGCCCAATACCGGCAACCAGTCGGGTGTAACAGGCCGCAGGCAGGCGGTGTGCTTCACTATCTTGGCGTTGGCCAAGTCGGGGACCAGCCGGACCACCCGCTCCCTGATCTCGTGGGCGACCTGCGGGGAGGGTTCCCGGTCGAAGCCCTTCCAGTCCTCGGTGGTGCCGCACCAATTCAGGCCGTCCAGCTTGGGGTAGATGGTGCCTCCTCCTCCGGCAAGGTCATGTTTGAATGGCTCGCTGTTGTTCTCCAAGCGGATTATCTCGCCCTTCAAGGGGTCGACGGGAATGTACACGCCGAGCCAAGATTCCGCCCGACGTGACCAAGGCCCCATGGCCATCACCACTTGACCGCAGGAGATCTCTCCGTCGGAAAGTATGACACGGTCTATCTTGCCGCCGCTGCCCTCCAGGTTTTGGACGTTTCCGGCTCGTACCGTGGCGCCCATCTTCTCCGCTGCCGAGGCAAAGGCCTGGGTGAGCATATGGCTGTCGACCGCGTTATTGCCGTAGTCGTAAAGGCCGCCGAGGACGTTGGGCGTGATACGGGGCTCCAACTTGGCGATCTCCTCAGGTCCCAGCCACCGCGCGTTGAAGCCGTCGACGCCTTGGAACAGCTCGACCATCGCTTGCAGGTCCGGCACATCGGACTCCTCCAATGCCAGGTCAATCTTGGCCACCGTGCGTTGCTGATAGTCGATGCCGGTCTGGTCCTTGAGGCTGCCGTACAGGTCCATGTGTAGCTGGAAGCACTCCCAGCCGAAGGCGCCGAGGGGACCGGGGATACCGATGCCGGTCAGGGGGTTTAGGCCGCCGGCAGAATAGCCGGAGGCCTGGTTTCCGATACCTTCCCGCTCGATGATGGTCGACTTCACTCCGGACTGGGCCAGGTAGTAGGCCACGGCGCAACCGGCCGCGCCTCCTCCGATTATTGCAACGTCTGTGGTTTCAGCCATGATTACTCCGCTATTGTCTGAGTATTTTGCTCCCTCTGCCGAACCGGAGGAGGGTTGGGGTGGGGGCGTATCCCTTGCGGCTCAGTCAGACTTCACCGCGCGTTTCTCCTCCATCCTAGACCTTCCCCCTCTAGGGAGAAGGGACTTTTTCTTGCCGATGGCCGTGGCAGCCATCTTTCGAGTGGTCTAAAATGGACTGAGGTTCAGGAGGTTTCGATGCCCATCTATGAGTATTACTGTGCCGGGTGCGGACACGATTTTGAAGTAATGCGCCCGGTTTCCCAGTCCGGAGAACCGGTCAATTGCGAGAAATGCGGCAAACCAGCCGAACGGCAGCTATCTAACTTCGCCTTCAAGTCCAACACCTTCACATCCCCAAAATTCAAAGCTTCTCTGGAGAAACCCATGCGCCACAGAGATAACAGACCGGCCAAGGACTCCGGCTAGACGCTAATCGTTGTCAGTGCTTTCGCCTGAATTTTCCTTCGGCACATCGATCGAGATTCCAGCCTGGGCCCGGGCCTCGCCGCAGATGATGCAGGGGCAGGCCGCCCGCAACACCTTAAAGGTGTAGATGCCGGTGTAATGGGCGTCGCTCCAAAGGAATTGCACACCGTATTTCCCAACTGGCATCTGGTCCACCGCCTTCACGTCTTGGGGCACGGTGTCCGGGTCCAGCGTCCGCTTGCCGCTCATCTCGTCGATGCAGTTCGCGCAAGGGCAACGTAGGCGCAGGTAGCGGTGGGGAAAGGGACTGCGGTGGGCGTCTTCCCACAGGATCACGACCGCATCGTCTTCCAGATTTATGGCGTCGGGCAGGATCAATTGTTCCATTTTTATCTCTAATCAAGCATTGGTGGCGGATTGACTGCCGGTACTATTCCTGAGGCGGGGCCTGGACCTCAGCCAGTCTGGCGGGGCGCGGCATCTCGTCGGGGTCGATGGGTATCTCGATGATGCTGGGTTTGCCGCAGTTCAGGGCTTCGACCAGGGCATCGCCGATGTCCTCGGGCCGTTCAACGTAGAACCCGATGCCACCGAATATCTCCGCGTATTTGTCGAACCGCGGATTGACCACGTCGGCGCCGACGTAGCGGCCATCGAATGCATAACGCTGGTAAGCCTTCTCCGAGCCCCAGATGCCGTTGTTCATGATGACGGTGACCAGGGGCAGGTTGTATTGCACCGCGGTGGAGAACTCCTGGGCATTGAACAAGAACCCGCCGTCGCCGTTGAAGTTGATCACCGGCCGGTTGGGGGCGGCGAACTTGGCGCCGATGGCAGCCGGAAAGCTGAACCCCAGGCCGCCCAGGTCCAGGGAGGTTAAGAGGCTTCGAGGCTCATAGTAATTCAGCCGGTCCTGCCCATAGTTGGGGGCCAGTCCGGCGTCCAGGGCCACGATGGCGTCCCGGGGCATGACCTTTCTCAATTCCGCATAGACCCGCTGGGGCTTTATCGGCGAGCCGGACAGTTTCTCCTCGTCCTGCAGCCGCGATGCCCGGCGTGACGTCCAATCACCGATCTCAGAGATCCATTGCTGGTTTGGCTGGGGCTCGCGCTCCCGGACCTTTTCCAGCAGACCGCCCATCACCGCTTTGGCGTCGCCTTCGATGCCCACGGTCACCGGGTAGTTGCGCCCGATCTCCTGGGGGTCGATCTCGATCTGGATGATCTTGGCGTCTGCGGGGATGAATCGGTTGTCGTAGAAGGTGGTCGACTGGCTGAGCCGGGTGCCCACGGCCAAGATGGTGTCGGCTTGCCGCATAGCTTCGATGCCTTCAAGTGAGCCCAGGCGGCCCAGGTGGCCCAGGTAGTTGGGGTGGTCGTTGGGCACGGCGTCGGCTCGGCCGTAAGACGTGACGATGGCGGCTCCGGTCAGTTCCGCCATGCGGCAGACTTCGTCGCCGGCGTTGCTCCACTGCACCCCGCCGCCGGCCAGGATCACGGGACGTTGTGCGGCGCACAATACAGCGGCGGCTTTGTCGATCAGACCTTGGTCCCCCCTGGAACGGGTCTGGCCGGGGCGGTAGGCGTCGGGGGACAGCAGGTCCAGCTCGATCTCGGCGCCGGGCAGCAGGTCCCGGGGTATGTCGATCATGACCGGTCCCATCTTGCCCGAGGTGGCGACACGGAAGGCGTGCCGCAGGGCGTCGGGCAGCACCTCTATCTTGTTGATGGAGAACGCTGCTTTGGTGATCGGCTTGAAGAGGGCAACTTGGTCGAACTCCTGGGTGGAGTCGCGGTTCTGGTGGTTCCTGGATGTGGAGGGCGCCAGCACGACCACCGGCGAGTGGGCCACGTAGGCCGAGGCGATGCCGTAGGTCAGGTTCAAGACTCCGGGACCGTTGGTCACCAGACAAACGCTGGGAGCGCCGGAGATGCGGCTGTAGCCGTCGGCCATCAGGGCCGCGCCCTGCTCGTGGCGGACGCCGATGAACCGGATGTCATCCCGGTCGTAAAGGGGGTCCAGGATGTCCAGGAAGGACGAGCCCACGATGCCGAAAATGTGGGAGACCCCTTCCTGCCGCAGCATCTCAATCACTGCTTCGCCGGCCTTCATCTTCTGAGCCAATTCGATATCCTCCGAGGTACGGTGGTGTCATCGACGTCGATCAAGGCACGCCTGAGCGTCGCCTGACCGTCGCCTGAGCGTCGATTGAAGTCTACCATAAGCAGGACGGCCTTCAGCCCAAATTGACTGACCGTCACCCTAACCGTAGAATCTGATTGCAACCCATAATTTTGAATCATCCCTTGTACCGCGACGGGGCCTTCCCTCAGATGTGTCGTTCTGAGGAGTGAAGCGACGAAGAATCTCGTTGCTAACATACCAGCACCGACCGAGAGCAACGAGACCCCTTGGTGCGCACGGGGTGGCGGCGGGAAATTGGCATGGAGCTACGATGGAACGGGGGACAGAGGCCATCTTGATCATTATCGAGGCAACAGCGCTGAGATAGGGCCGAATAGGGAATGTTGGATAGGAGTGAACACATGGCTTACGAAAACATCTTGGTGGAGAACGAAGAGGGCGTGGCGGTGATCACCATGGACCGCCCAGAGGTCCTGAATGCCATGAACCACACCGTGAACACCGAACTCCACGACGCGGTGGTGGCGGCCAACGCAGACGAGAGCATCGGCTGCATCGTGATCACCGGCAGCGGCAATAAGGCCTTCTCCGCCGGTGGCGACATCCACGAGCAGCGGGAGGACGCCCGAAACCGCACCGAAGAGGAACGGGACACACGTCAAGGGGAACACTCGCGGTGGATGTACGAGCTCTCGGCCTCGCCCAAGCCGGTCATCGGCATGATGAATGGTTTGGCCTACGGCGGCGGCGCGGTGTTGGCGTCCTGTCTCGATATCCGGGTCGGCTGTGAGAACACCAAGTTCCGGTTCCTGGCCGTGGCCTATGGCCGCATCAACTGCACCTGGACCTTGACCAACCAGGTGGGCTGGCCCAAGGCCAAGGAATTGCTGTTCACGGCACGAATCGTTGAAGCAGAAGAGGCTTTCCAGATCGGCCTGTTGAACCACCTGGTGCCGGCGGACCAACTGCGGGCCAAGACCATGGAGATCGCAACTCTGATCGCCAAGAACAACCATACGTCGGTGATGGGCATCAAGCAGATACTGCTCAAGGATATGACCGCCGACCTGCAAGGCATGTGGCAGAACGAAAAAGACTTCACCAATGTGGTCAAAGGCTACGGAGTTGAAGAAGCCTTCCCCGAATTCATAGCCAGGAAGGGCCGGGGGTAGTAGCAGAGAATCCGCAGAATCCCCTTCCCCTGGTTCGTTGCGTTGCCTCAAAAGTAGAACGGGAAGTGGTCCTGCTCCATTTATGGCCCACTGTGTCACCCTGGGTTGAGCGAACGCCACCGACATACACGTTAGCCTCAGCGATTGTCGTCTTAGAATTCGGCGATTGGCTCAAACGGCTTGGCGATGCAGCATAATGCCAAATTATGATGGAGTGTTGGCTCTTCCCCGATTCCACCAAGCCTACACTAGAATCCACGTGCATTGGCGAGAATTTATGACCATCCTTAATGACGTGAACTAAACACCCAACATTGCTGCTCGACACGATTCCCTGATGGCCCACGTGGGCATCGTTCTAGTGATGCTGACAACGCCTTTATCCAGTTTCGTCTACCGCGTCGGGCAAGGGATCCCGTCTTACGCGTCGGGCCAGACCGACGCTTATTACAATGGAGGCCAGTGCCGACACAAAGGCAGCAACCACGATCCACAGCCATATTGGTTGACCGTCTGGCTCGATAGGATTTAGAGACATAACTCTCTCTTCGTCAAACGTACCGTCGCCATCGTGGTCTATTCGCAAGATTATTTGTCCGTGGCGTGAATCCGAGGCAGGCGCACCCAGGTTATATTCATGAACAGTTCCCGCTAATATGTCCAGGTTGGTCATCTCAAGTATTTCGGCTCCCAGTCTCGAGCGGCGGCGGATAACAATTCCGTATTCCCCATCAGTTTCTCCAACAACGGTTATATTGTATGCGGCGGAACCCGTCTCCTGCCGATTCGAAATTATGGTTACGGTTTCGTCGAAGTAGGAAGACCCAAGTATTTGTCTTTTGATCTCGCCGTTCACTATACCGGTAATGAGTCCACCTTCATCAACAACGCGTAATTCAACGGGGCTCTGAATCTGAACCGTCATCACATCAACGGCAGGAAAAACGATTTTAGCCGCGTCCCATCGGGGCGCTAATTGTTGAACACCGCTCAGTGTTCGGGAAACGTCCACCACTGGCAGAATAGCAACTATCCTACCAGGCGAGGAATCAAACACGTCAACTCGGATAAAGACCTGACCGCTCCCTTTTGAATAGTCGATTGTGATTTCAGATTCGCCCGGAGTATGGAGCCTGACGGTACCCAAGTCCCCAAGTTCCATCTTCTCAGCCACCACCGGAATTACTAGTGGGATTGCCTCTACTACGAATATTACGCCTTCACATAGAGCACCTGGCAAACCCAACAAGGCAAATAGCGGCAGGCATAAGGAATGGACCGTAGCACCAATGATCATATCGGATGCGACGTCAGAGATGTAATCTCGTTTGGTCTTCCCAGTTACGAAGTTGTAATTCAACCACGAGTCACTGTTCTCAATTCTGGCCCCTAGAGCTTCTGCTACATCTAGCAAGTGAAGTTTTTCCTCAGACATTTCACGGGTTCTCTGGCCTATAGACAGTAAAGTGACCAGCCGCCCAAGCTCTCGAAGCTCCCAATCCGCCAGATTCGCATACTGAATTACATCATCCATGCTCTTTGGGACGAAGACGGCAATGCCAGTCAGATTTGAATTGATTGTGACGATTCCTGGGTTCTTGGACCCCTTCAGATCGCCGGACCAGTGACTAAAGACGTAACCCTGTTCCGGATTTGCTTCCAACGTTACGATGCTTCCGCCAACATATCTGTTTTGAGCAATGAGTTGACCGGCCGGATCAACGATTTCACCTTTTCCTTGGCTGACAAACATAACTGTGTACGTCTGGATCGGGGAAAGCCCTTCGGCTGTTTCTGGGCAGGCTCCTTGTTTTTTTAGTGATTCGAGCAAAGCTGTATTTTGTGAGGACGACCCCACGTATGCGGTCGCATTCCCCAGACCAAACGCCTCGTACATTCCGCCTCTAGCGGACAATGGAGGCTGCGAGGATCCACGACATGCCATGTAGTACTCGAACAGGGTATTTGCGCTACTGGCCGTCGGGTTCAGGGGGGCCGAGGGCACGGTGACCGCCGCCACTGGGGTGCCGCTGGCCTCGTTCGAAAGCGGGCCTTCACCCACGCTATTTACCGCCGCCACTTTGTAGTAGTAGGTCGTCCCGCTGCCGACGTTGGCGGTGTTGTCGAAGATGGTAAAACTGCTGGAGATCGTGGTGTAAAAACTCTCGCCTCCCGAGAACGTGCCTCGGTAGATCCGGTAGTTGGTTACCGCCGAACCACCGTTGCTGGAAGGTGCGTTCCAGGAGAGGAAGACCGACGTTGTCCCCGCAGTGGCCGTCAGTCCTTGAGGAGCCGAAGGTACTGTGACCGCCAGCTGAGGCTTGGCGTTTACCCCACTGGAAAGGGCCCCGGTGCCGGCGCTATTTACCGCCGCCACCTTGTAGTAATAGGTGGTCCCGCTGCTGACGTTGGCGGTGTTGTCGAAGGTGGTCCCGGCGCTGGAGATCGTGGTGTAGAGGCTCTCACCCCCCGAGAACGTGCCCCGGTAGATCCGGTAGTTGGTCACAGTGGCGCCGCCGTTGCTGGAGGGCGCGCTCCAAGACAGAGCGACCGATGCTGTCCCGGCGGTGGCCGTCAGGTTCAGAGGAGCCGAGGGCACGGTGACCGCCACCTGGGGTGTGGCGTTTACCCCACTGGAAAGGGCCCCGGTGCCGGCGCTATTTACCGCCGCCACTTTGTAGTAATAGGTGGTGCCGCTGCTGACGTTGGCGGTGTTGTCGAAGGTCGTAAAACTGCTGGATATGGTGGTGTAGAGACTCTCGCCCCCCGAGAACGTGCCCCGGTAGATCCGGTAGTTGGTCACCGTGGCGCCGCCGTTGCTGGAAGGCGCGTTCCAGGAGAGGAAGACCGATGCGGTCCCCGCAGTGGCCGTTAAGTTAAGGGGGGCCGAGGGCACGACGACCAAGCTGATCAGGAACGCGGTATTTGTCCCGGTGGAGGTGATGCCCTCGGACCAGGTTTTGATCAAGTAGCCGCTCTTGGCTGCGGTGAAGCTCCAGGTCCCCGGCGCGCCGGTGATAGTCACGTAGCCGCTGAAATTGGTGGGCTGGTTGAAGGATGAGCCATTCGCGTCTTGGCCCGTTACCAGAGCCCCGACGATAACTGGACCGGTGGTGCTCCCATCGCGTACGAATAGGGTGAGGGTGACGGAGTCCAATATAGCCGTCACCTTGACTGCGGTACCCTGGGGAGCCCAGTTTCCGGCATTGTTCACCGCATGGATGCCATACCAGTAGCCGCCGACCGAGGAGAGGGAATCGACGAAGGAGCCGGAGGAGCTACTACCGGAGGCGGTCTTGGTGTCTACCTTGACCCAGATACCAGGACTGCCCCCGTTGTCTGGGGCTCGCCACAGCTCCACCTGTTTTAGCCCCGAGCCGCCCGTATCAGAGACGGAGTAAAAGATGGTGACGGAGTTGCCTACGGACACCGAGCCGGAAGAGACGGACAGGGAGTCCACTACTGGAATTTGGGAATCCACCACGAGCGGAGAGCTTACCTCGTTATCGGTCTCATCGGACTCTGAGACCTGATCACCCGAGTCCACCTCCACGATGATCTGATAGCTCCCGGGCGACAGGTCGGCAGGCAGGGTGCCGGAGGCGTTGTGCTGGTGAGTGGTCCCGTTGGTAGATAGGGAGGAATTGGAGTGGGAGAATAGGACCAGGTCCACCCCTTGGCCCACCAGGCGGATGGTATTTGATGAGGACGGAGCAGAGCTGGAGCCGTCGTTGCGCACCGTCCATCCAAGCGAGATAGTCTCCCCCGGCTTAGCGGAAGAGGGCGCGCTCAACCCAAACGGGACCAGGTTGGGAAGAGCAACTGCCCCAGTGGTGAAGCTGCGCTGGGCCGAGTACTGGCCCTGCTGGACCGGGCTCACGCTGTCGTTGAAGGACTGCACCTGCCAGTAGTAGGTGGTGTTGTGGGCCAGGGCCGAGGAATGGGTGTAGCTGGTGGCGGAGACGTTCGCACTCACCGAGCATCCCGGACAGGAGCTGGCGTTAGGGTCCGTGGGCAGGGTCCCCGCACTGGTGGCCACCGTCAGCCAGTACTTGTTGGCCCCACTCACCGCTGTCCAGGCGAAGAGCGGTGTGTTGGAAACCCCCGTTTGCCCGCTGAAAGGTGAACTCAGGGTGGGCGCCGACAGCAGGGGCGGGGCCTGCGTTGCCACCACCACGCTGGCGCCTACGGAGCCCGTCAGGCCTTGATTGTCGGTGACGGTGAGGAATATCTGGTGGGTGCCGGCTACCAGGGGGAAGTTAAAGGTCTGAGAAGTGCTCTTCTGGGACCCGTTGATCTTCCAGGAATACGCGGAGATGGCGCCGTCGGGGTCGAAGCTATTGGCGGCGGAGAAGCTGACCGTGACCACTCCTCCTGAGAGGACTACCAGGTTGAGGATCTGGTTCTCCTGGGCGCTCTGCCCCCCCGAGGTCATGGTGAGGCGGGCCACGGGAGGGGTCTGGGTTTTCCTCAGCCAATTCTCCGCGGACCAACCAACTAAACCATCACTCCATTGGACCCTCCAGCGGTTAAAGTTGGAGCAGAAAACCGGCCCGTCAATAACAGTGCCCGTGGCTCCGTCGAATTTGCCACCTGTTTGCAGATCACAAGGGCTGGGGCCGCGCACGACCAGCCCACTGGAGGCGGTATTGAACACTTCAACGGTGTCACCGATGCCAAACCCGGCTGCCGCGGCGCCACTACCGCCCGTTAATTGGGCAGTGGAAAGAACGACTAGAATCAGGGCTACCAAACCGTGTTTGAACACGCGCGACGACCCGCTCGATCGGTAATTTAGTTCGCCGTTCGTCTACTAAACGTCGTTTTAAATCGGATGAATCTCAATACGATTCGGTAAAGATAGATCTATTACAATCCAACCGAATCGATTATACATCCAAATTGGAGGTGAAGGTTTCGAATGATATCTGGAGGCTAATAGCTCAGGTGTCCGTCAAACCCAGGCCCCAGTACGCGCCTTTATTTACCTACAGCATTGGGAAAGAAAACCGATATGTGGGTGGCAAGTGCTCACCCTGAGCGAAGCGAAGGGTCTGTCAAGGATTGGATTAGAAGATTCTTCGTCGCTTCACTCCTCAGAATGACAGTTTTGAAGAGGGGGAAGGTTATGCCCGACGCAGTTGTGACTCTCGACAAAGTCGGAGACGGAGGCAAATCCATTCCAGATATCCACCGCTCGGGATCCTACCCGCTGAGCGTCCCTTTGGTGCTGGGGATCTGGGTTGGGGCGCGGGGGTCGGGCTCCAGGGCGTCGCGCAGGGCGCGGTCCAGGGCGATTTTCGGTCAAATCACTTGATGTTGTTCATCCTGAAATCCACGAAACCACGCGGGCCAGGACCCAGCCAGATACAAGCGCCACAGAAAACTGGCGGGCGGCCGACTTACCTGCGAAAGACAATCCCAGCTCTCGGCGCACGGTCCAGAGCGTTACCAAACAGGCGGTCAGCGTAGAGGCAATGTATACCCCTACGAAAAGTTGACCCGTGGTGAACGCAGATAGCACTTCGCCTTCTTGGAATAGCAAAATACCGTCCTTCCTGATGGTGGACATTATGATCGGCATTGCGGCCTCGGTCGGCAACCCAACAACCGCGACGACCGGCTCAAAAATTCGGGATAACCATTCGATGATTCCCAATAGCGATAAGACGCTGGCGACGACGCAAATCGCATAGAAAATCGGCAGCGCCGAATACACGAATTGGTGGACCATCGCTTTTGTTCGGGTCGTGACCGCCCGCATACTGGGGCGTTGGAAAAAGGCACGGTCCGACAAGACCCGGTTCTCTAAGATGTTAGGCCCTTGCGAAAATAGGCGAGTGTAGATCGCACCAACGATGAATAGGACAAATATATATGGCAGAAATAACCAAGGATGGCCGGTCGCGTTAAAGACAGATAAGGTCGCACCGATCTGATATGAACAAGCTGACGCGAAGGTGATCATCGTGACGCAGTTACGACGGTTACAAGAGCTACACGACCGGCTCTGGACCACGGCCACAACATTGCAGCCAAACCCTGTTATCACTGGGACCAGATCACGTCCCGAAAGCCCGATTCGTCTCATTGGCTTGTCCACTGCCGCGGTGATCCGGTCCTTAAGTCCAGTCTCATCTGCCAAAGCGACTGACAAACCAATGAACAACACCACCGGAAACGCCCATAAGAGGCTGTACCAACCGAGTGTCAACAACCCAAATCGACCGATCATTATTGTTGAAACCACGTGAGGAGCGTCTTCGAATGCCGCTTCAAACCGGACGATCAAGAAGGCATCGAGTAGCGGTTCAAGCAGGCTGGACAACGTGAACGCGATATAAACGGGCAAGGCAAACATCCCAAAGAGCGCGATGATCGCCAATCCGGGACCAACATATGGCATCTCGAAAACTGAAGCCTTCGCTACGATGACTGGCGCGGTCCCGATCGGAACGCCCATGGGTTTGCTTAATGGTCGAGCTGAACTGATACCGTCTAAGATCTTTTGTTGATCGATCGCTGAGAGTCGCCTGGAATTCGTAAGCACCGTAGGAACACCGTAGAGCTTACGGAATGCCGATGCGAGGCGAGCGCCAACCGCAGGCGATACTTTGTCAGCGAATGTCAAAACCACGAGGGCACGGCGGCCAACCAGTTGCAGTCCATCCAACAGATGATTCATCTGAGTCATCGAGTTGGTGGCCTGGACCACGACAGCAACAACGTCCGCGTTCTCCAGTTTGGCCAATGCAGCTTGCGTGGTTTCAGTGTCCGCGGATAGACGGATACCTGGTGTATCCCACAGGTCCCAGTCGCCGACGCCGCCGCGTCTCGCCGTTACGGACGATCCACGGAAATTCGACTCGTCGGCATTCGAATGCCCGGTTAGTCCTCTGAAGATTGCCGACTTCCCAGTTGATTCTAGCCCAACCAAAACCACCGATAGATTATTCGTTTGCGCACGGTCGTCCGATTGGTTTTCGCTGCTGATTCTCCCGAACCCAAATAACCGGAATGGCGAAAGATGCATAGAGAGCTCTATATGGATTTTTCTTAATCGCGGTCGTGGGCGAGGATCTCAAGCGGCCGAGGAGAAACCGCGTGCTTGAGAGAGATTTTTTCGATAGCTTTTACGAACTCTATGGACGGTCGACCGACTGAGTGTTCCCTGATACCTTCCCGCGCAAATAAATAGGTCTCAGCTAAACACGCAAAAGTGTCAGATGCCGGGAGGCCTAAATCGTAAGTGCAATTGTATGAAGGGATCTGTACGATGCCTCCGGCTACTACCGACACTCCACGCTGCTGGAAACGGACATGGGATGAACGGGCGATGTTTGGCGGTTGGGCGAAATCGATAACTACTGTTCCCGGCCGCAGAATTTCCGGACTCATCCGTGCCGACGGGGCGCTGGTTAGTAGAACTACGATGTCACATTCGTTTACGGCGCTTAGGTTCTCGGCGAAGGTGGCCTGAGGGGCTAGTCCACCGAACAAATGCCGGACCCGTTCCACACTTCGGCCAACTAAGACAAGGTTGAATCCGGCGTCCGCCAGCAAATGACAGGCGGGAACTCCTACCGACCCGGTGCATCCGACGAGCCCTACTCGGGCTTTGTCACCCAATCCAATGAATTTGGTGGCCTCACTCACGTTTTGCCGGACGACCGATGCGGTGTATGCACTCCCGTTGGTTAGAGTCACCTGAGGCGCGAGATTCCGCCTCAGCGTTAGGCCACCGCCGGTGACAGAAGAGGTTAAGGCGCCTAGGCCAACTACCTGCGCACCCCTGCTCGCCGCCAATGAAACAGCTTTAGCTGTTGCTCCCTTTCCTTGGGCGCCTTGCATCTCTTCGGGCATCAGCATCGCCGAAATAATTTCGCCCCATATAGGAGCGTAGCCGAACAATACTTCGCCTACCATCTGCGGCTGAAGGGTGCAAGCCTTCCTCAAAGCCTCAGCTTCGCTTGAGCTATGTCTCCTTAGAAAATCGAAGGACCCAGAGCGGCGAAGATCATCAACATCGCGAGGATGATTCAGGAAGCAGAACCAGGGCTCCGAAAGTCTGGACATCAGTCTGGCTCTCAATGATGGAATGGTTAATGACGATTGACTGGTGTCCGTAACTGACCGGTCAGTTGCCTTTCCCGTTGCATCTGGGTCTCATTTTCCTAATCTGTCGCCAGGAGAGGCACCAATTTCATACTGCCTTCAAATTCAATCTCTACGTGTCCACCCCCCAACTGCTCTGGCCAGTTAATCAGGAACCGTGTGCCGTACAGCACCTGTACCGGCTGCGCCTGTTTCAGTACATCTAGGCTAGCCCCCACACTGGAGGTGATGCGGCCGTCTCAACCTCCAGTGGCGCCGGACCATATCGAACCTGGCAGGAAATCGAGACACCCCTCAGCGTGCCAACCTGATCGGTCCGGCGTCAGGGTACAGACGTCAGTTGCAACGACGCGCACTGGATTTAGCAGCATGGGGTCAAAATTGCCCGAGGTGATGGTCTGGTATAGACCCGGAAACACGATCTGCGCCCCGTAGGAGACGACTAGTTTCGAGCGGGCGTAATCGATCGTGCCGATATTCTTGGACGGCCCCGCCTCCGGGTCAGCGGTCAAACAGATCTGTCCGGAATCGACGAATTCGTCCTTGCTCAACGGCAGACGAACACTCTTGGTGCTTAGACCATAAAGTGAAGTTACTTGAAACATCACGTGATTGGCGGATGGTTGGGACGACCGCATGTCCGCGATCTTTCGTGGCGAAAGTTCAATTTGAATATCGCCTGTTGCTCGCGCCATAATCGTTAACTCCTTCCGCATGGAAATAATACGGGCGCTTGGTCAATCACCAAGATCACCCGCGCCAACGCTCCGAAATTTGACAAATGAAACCCCATCGGCCGCGTATACGACCCCCGGCGCTTTTAATGCCAGGATCAACATCGGCGAATACGTGACACGCACCCAACGTTGCTTCCGGTTACGAACTCCCACCGAGTCAGGTGGCAGCGATCAATCGCGGTAGACTTTCATCACGTCCCGTATCATCGGGCCGTGATCGTTGCGTTATTTCTCCAGAACACCTGCCTGTGGGCTGACGAGACAGGTCGAAAGCACCTGCTGGCATTTCTGTGACAAAACGCCCCGTTCAACCATGTCGCAATCACCACTCGAGGCACATATTTCCATCGCTGTTAAGCAGTCGTGAACGATGAATGGCCTCGCAGCCTTGGCGATGCCACCGGATAGATGAATCACAAGACCCTCGCCTGTTTCTTGCATCTTGATCGACTCTCGTGGCATGGTATTTCCTCCGTCCGTTATATTTAGGAAGCGGTCCCGATTCGGGTTGGGTGGACTTTGATCTAGAGGAGCAAAGTATTATCACCAGCAATGTCTCGGTGGTCAGAACCTGAGCCGCGACATTAAATCGGCATGTTTGAATATATCGCGCGCGCTCTACGCCGCATAGATTGCAAAGGTACCTCTGTGAGGCACGATTAATGCGGAACGGCTTTTTTTAAAGGAGAATTCGGCGGTGCTGCTGCCTGCGGACCACGACGATCCGGGCCAGGAGGTCCGTGCGGTTCCGGGCTTCATATTTGAGGATGAGGTTGCTGATGTAGTTCCGGACTGTTAGCGGACTCAGATGCAACGCCTCGCCCATTTCCCGGTTCGAATAACCGTCGAACAGTAAGCGCACGATGTCCTGCTCCCGCGGCGTCAGCTTTGACCTTTTAAACGGCTGTCTCATGCGTAAATATCGCGCCCGCCGGTTCAAGTGAAATGTGGCCAGGTATTAGACCGGGCGTTATCACCCTACCCGGAAGATTGCGTCTCGTGGGTAAATCCGCAAGCCTCGGAATCATTACGCTGCAGCTCAACACGGATTCCCTGATATCCCATCTGTCGCATGATCGAGAGGGATGGCAGGTGATTCCGGATTTTTAGATAGGGTAGGAAGGATTCTGGTCTCCAAGGTATTCGGATTCAGACGGAGGAGGCGCCAATTTTATTCTGGCGCGTTTGCAAAAGGTTAAAGAGTAAGAAGTTTGTTTAAGAAAAGACTGCGGACCGGTCTGTCGACGGCTTCGAGACGCCAATCAGGAATGCGTTCGGTAGGCCGGAGATTTCGAAACACCGGCTAGTTGATGGCCTTCACCAAGGTAAGATCCTATCCACAAACACGGCGGTCGGATCTATATCGAAGCCCTTTAGAAATTTGGCCTAAGTATAGTAATACTATCTAATATGGTCAAGTAAATTATAACTTCAAGCTTAATAGATGCCTGATACGGAGATACCGTGATACGCGAAAAATGGTAAGGGTAGTGATTTCTCAGCTTAATGCGAAGGACCAAGATGGGGGTGATAACTAAAAACAGGTTCGAAAGAATACCAGGTATGCCGGCGATTTAAAAACGCCGTGGTGGAAGAGGCGCCGGGTCATTCATCCCGTTCACGTTCACCCAGGCGGTCCAAGGTCCAACCAACTACTAGATGCAGTTAGGCGGACGTAGCGGGCGCATTCCCCATCGTCATAAACGATGGAGAAGAACCCGTGCCAACGACGAAATCCCCTACCCGCTGAGCGTCCCCTTGGTGCTGGGGATTTGGGTTGGGGCGCGGGGGTCGGGCTCCAGGGCGTCACGCAGGGCGCGGGCCAGGGCTTTGCAAAGGGCTTCGGCCTTGTGGTGCGGGCTGACTCCCGCCAAGATCTTGGCGTGGAGGTTTATCTTGCCCTCCAAGGCAAAGGACTCGAAGAAGTGCTTCACCAAGGCGCCGGGCAGCGTCTCCACCATGGTGTCGTCCAAGGTCGTTTCGATCTCTGCGTACCCACGGCCACTGCAGTCGAGCGCCACCATGGCCAGAGTCTCGTCAAGCGGCACGATGGCGTGGCCCATGCGGCGGATGCCTCGGCCGTCGCCCAGCGCCTCGTTGAACGCCCGGCCCAGGGTGATCGCTACATCTTCCACCAAGTGGTGCCAGCCGGTGTGGATGTCCCCTTTGGCGTGCAGTGTAATGTCGATCAGTCCGTGCCGGGAGATCTGGCTGACCATGTGGTCCAAGAACCCGTTGCCGGTGTCCACGTCATAGACGCCGGTGCCGTCAAGATTCAGCGTCAGTGAAATCTCGGTCTCGCCGGTCTTGCGTTCTATGGTCGCAGTCCGGTCATTTCCCTTAGTCGTTGCCGGTTTTCTAGGCGGCATCACTTCTTCCTCACGATTCATTCCCAAGTTCTGGCACGAGATTTAGGCACACAACTCCGTGAAAGCCTTTACGACCGCATCGGTCTCATGGGGCAGGCCGATACTGGTCCTGATGAAGTTCTTCAATCGCCCGCCGCTCCAGTAGCGCAGGAATATTCCCCGGTTGCACAGGCCATCAAAAATCTCTTGGCCCCGCCCATCGGGCACCTGGCAAAGGATGAAGTTGGCCCGGGACGGCCAGGGCGTCAGGTTGGGTATCTTTTGCAGCATTTCCATCATCCGGTCACGTTCGTCAACTATCTGCTTCACCCGCTCCAACAACCCAGGCGTGTCCTCAAGTGAAGTGGTCAGGGCCACCTCGGCCGCCAGATTGACGTTGTAGGGCGGCTTCATGGCCATCATGGTGGCGGCCAGGTCAGGGTCCATGGCGCCCACGCCGATGCGCAGCCCCGCCAGGCCCGCCCATTTGCTGAAGGTCCGCAGCACCACCAAGTTCGGGTACTCGGACAGCAGGGGAATGGCTGTTTCGCCGCAGAACTCGAAATAGGCCTCATCCATGACCACCAGCAGCCCAGTGTCCAGCAGGGCGCGGGTCTGGGACTCAGGGACGATGTTCCCGGTGGGGTTGTTGGGCGAGGTCAAGAAGATGATCTTGCTCTTGGCGGTGATCGCCGACTTCATGGCCTCTAGGTCTATCTCAAACCGGTCGTCCCGCTCAACGGAGATGGCCTCGCCGCCGCAGATTCCGGCCGAGAAGGAATACATGCCGAATGTTGGCGAAGGGATGACCACGTTGTCGCCGACGCCCACGTACATGCGGAGCAACAGGTCGATCAGTTCATCGCTGCCGTTGCCCGCCACGATGCGTTCCGGCTCCACTTTCAGGTAGCCTGACAGGACCCGGCGCAGGTTGCGCTGTCCAGGGTCCGGATAATAGTTGAAATTTTCATAGCCGCCCAGGGCCGCCGCCACTTTGGGCGAAGGACCGTAGGGGTTCTCATTGCCGTTCAGGCGGATGATCTTCTCTGGGGGGATACCGGCCCGCTCAGCCATGACCTCCATGGGATCGACGCCCTCATAAGTCTCCAGCGCCTGGATGTGGGGCAGCATCGACGGCATGTTCTGTTTAGTCATATCAGGCGCCCTTGGCCAGGGAATCGAGCCTGATCTGGATGGCGCTGGCGTGTCCCGAAAGCCCTTCAGCATCCGCGATGTGGACCGCCGCCTGGCCCAGTTTCTGGAACTCCGCGGGGCTGAGGCCGACCACCGGCATGGTGCGCAGGAAATGGTGCACGCTCAAGGCGGAACTGAACCTGGCCGTGCCTCCGGTGGGCATCACGTGACTGGGACCGGCGATGTAGTCTCCCATGACCTCGGGGGAATACTCACCCAGGAACAGTCCGCCGACGTGCTTGATCTTGTCGACCCAGGACCAAGGGTCGTCCAACAGCAGGCAAAGGTGCTCCGGAGCGATGCGGTTCACCAGGTCCACCGCCTCCTCCAGGGAATCGACCAACACCACCCGTCCTTGGCGGTCCAGCGCCGCTTTGGCGATGTCGCCCCGGGGTTGAGTGGCCAGCATGCGGTCCACCTCGGAATCAACTTGGCCGATCAATTCCTCGCTGTTAGTGATCAATATGGCGGTTGCCAGCGGGTCGTGCTCCGCCTGGGCGATGAGGTCGGCGGCGCAGAAGCTGGCGTTGGCGGTCTTGTCGGCCAGCACGATGGTCTCGGTGGGACCGAAAACGCCGTCGATGTCCACCTGACCCTGGACCAGCTTTTTGGCGTAGGAAACGAAGATGTTTCCGGGGCCGCAGATCTTGTCCACCTTGGGCACCGATTCTGTCCCGTAGGCCATGGCCGCGATGGCTGGCACTCCGCCCACTTGGTATAGGGCGTCCACTCCGGCTATCTCCGCCGCGACTATCACGGCCGGGTTCAACGCCTCTCCCCGTTGGGGCGGCGTGCAGAGGATGACCTCACGGACGCCGGCCACCCGGGCCGGAACAGCCGTCATCAGAACAGTCGATGGGTAGGCGGCGCTGCCGCCGGGAGCGTATAGCCCCACCCGGTCCAGGGGCCTGATCAGTTCGCCCAGGCCCCGTTCGCGGTCGATCCAGTCGCTGGGCATGGTTGCTTCGTGGAAACTGCGCACCCGCTCGGCGGCGAGTTCCAGTGACTCCCTTAGTTCCTTGCTAACTGCGTTCCTTGCTTCGGTCATTTGACCTTCGGTGACCCGGAAATCTTCCAGGTCCGAATCGTCCAAGAGCTTGGCATAGCGCCGCACGGCGGCGTCGCCGTCGCGGCGGACGTCGTCCAGCATCTGATGCACCGACTGCAACGGCGTCACGCCCTTGCCGAAGGCCTCTTCGGTCCGGGCCAATACAGGCTCCGGCAGCGAGTCCAGGTCCAGGGGGTCGATGCGGACCAGAACGTTCTCGGCGTTCTGGACACCGTTTATCACATTAAGTGCCAACAGGATTCTCCATTTTATTGCCGTGCTTTATAACTTTTTAGTCCGGAACGAATTCCCGGACTTGCTCGATGGTTGCGGCCAGGGCACGCTGCTGGTAGGCCGAAACTTCAGCCTCGGGGACTTTCTCGTGGACCTGCTCGAGACTGCGGGGCATCGCCTCCAGGAACCGGTCCACGTTCCGCTGCACATCCTCATCATCACGATACAACCGGTTCAGGGCCCGTTTCAACCGGTCCCACTCGAACTCCCAGCCCATGAGCCGCCCCACCCAGTCCTTCCATTCGGCCAGCAGGCCTTCTTCAAGAAAGGGTATCGCAACATCTTGGTCGGAACAGGCCAGCAGTTCTTGTTGGTTGGTCTCGGCGTTTAGTTGGGGCAGGGTCTGCCGGTCCATGTCCAGTTGCAATGCCCGGTCCCAGATGTTGGCCTCAATCTGGTCGCCGGTGACCCGGCTTTCCGGCAGGGAGGTGTCGAAATGGGGCCGGAACACGCTGGTGATCCAGACTTCGTCCGCCGCCAGATGGCAGATGTATCCGGCCAGAAAAGCCTGCGAGGCGGGCGACATGTCCTCGGACAACTCGGGATGCATCCCGAACATGGTCCTGGTTCCGGTGCCGACCGTGTCCACCGAGAGGGGCGCGAAGTGGGTCTGCTCCCTGGGCGCCTTGGTCATCACCCGGATGTCCGGGGTGTTTGAACCCAGGAAATAGCTGCCCAGATTGTCGAAGACGTAGCTGCGGTCCAGCTCCTCGGCAG